>JAACFM010000109.1 GCA_009937445.1 Gammaproteobacteria bacterium
ACTCGGGCTGGCCCGAGTAGACGGCGCATTGTACGGGTTTTGAGCCAAATGTGAAGTATTTCGGCGGCGAAAATTCCTAAGTTTTTCCACGCCTTAGAGCTTCCTCTCCGGCCGGCGCCCGGACCCCCCCCCCAAACCGCCCCAAAATCGCGGATATTTCGACATATTTCCAGTTACGACAGTTGTCATACGACTCCGCGGAGTGTCTCTGAAGAGGCGGAAGAATAACGGATATTCGGTGCAAGAGATGCTGTCGACTGTGGGTCGTGGAGACAGCGTCGCCTATCCCTGAGCAACGTCGGACCAAGAACCTCGCAGATATGCCGTTGGAATATTGATTTCGACGATTGAATCTAGCCAAACCCCGGTGGCATACCACCACCCGGCATGCTCCGCATCATCTTCTTCATGCCCCCTTTGGACATCTTCTTCATCATCCTCTCCATCTGCAAATGTTGCTTCAGGAGACGATTGACGTCCTGGATCTGCTGCCCGGCTCCGGCTGCAATACGCTTTTTGCGAGATCCATTAATCGTTTTGGGGAATCGTCTCTCCCCGGGTGTCATCGAATTGATAATTCCGATTTGGCGACGAATTTTCTGTTCATTACCCGCATCCTGCAAAGCGGCCGAATTAACGTTTCCGGGCAGTGGAAGTTTCTCGAGCATTGACGCCAACCCGCCCATATTCATCATCTGCTCAAGCTGGTCACGCAAATCTGACAGGTCGAAACCTCTCCCTTTTTTCAGCTTTTTAGCCAGCTTTTCGGTTGTGTCTTTGCTGACTTTTTGCTCGATCTCCTCAACAAGAGTGAGTACATCGCCCATGCCAAGAATGCGCGACGCCATACGGTCCGGATGAAAAGCTTCAAGCGCGTCCACCTTTTCGCCGACGCCCATGAATCGAATCGGTTTACCCGTAACTTCTCGTACGGATAAGGCAACGCCGCCCTTCGCGTCGCCATCGGCCTTGGTCAATACAACCCCAGTCAGTGCAAGCGCCTGATCAAATGCTGTCGCAGCGTTCACGGCGTCCTGGCCAGCCATACTGTCCACGACGAACAGCGTTTCATGCGGTTTCGCCCGTGCATGCACACTGGCGACTTCTTGCATCATGTCATCATCGATATGCAGGCGACCGGCCGTATCGACGATGAGCACATCAACGTGAGACCGGGCCGCCTCGCTCAGGGCGCGATCGACGATTTTTACCGGTTTCTCACTGGCATCGCTTTCACAATGCAGGGCCCCAACTTCGCGCGCCAGGGTTTGCAGCTGCAATATGGCAGCCGGTCGATGCACGTCGACACTGACCAGCATGACTTTCTTTTTGTCCCTCTCGATGAGACGTTTGGCCAGTTTTGCCGCCGTCGTTGTCTTACCGGCACCTTGCAGACCAGCCAGCATGATGACCACTGGCGGTTGGGCCCGGAAGTCCAATGGCGTGGATTCGCTGCCGAGAATTCGCACAAGCTCGGCATGGATAATCTTGACGAGGGCTTGCCCGGGCGTAAGACTTTTTCCTACTTCTTCACCAACGGCGCGCTCGCGAATCCTCTCGATGAATGTCTTTACGACCGGCAAGGCTACGTCTGCCTCGAGCAATGCAAGCCGGACCTGACGCAGTGTGTCTTTTATGTTGGCTTCGCTAAGTCGTCCCTTGCCCGTCAAATTACGGGCAGCATCCGACAGGCGGCCACTGAGATTGTCAAACATGGCGGGATAATACAGCAGGAGGACGCCCTCCTACACTGTCAATACGGTTCCAATGGACAGCATTTGAATATTCTTATCGGGAGCGGCGGCTACGACCTGCTCAAAAATTCGCGCCTCCTCACCTGGCTTCATGCCTGTCAGCCAGATCTCCGGGTCATGATCGAGACGCTTTAAGTCATCAGTTAACGTCCTGGGCGTGTAATGCCCTGCGATTCCCGCTAACTCCTGCATCTCATCGGGGAATGAGACTTCGATGATAAGCACCCGCAAATCATCACACGCATTTAAGACCGGCCACAGCGTCTCATTTGTCTTGGTATCGCCGCTCACTGCGAATACTCCGTCGGAGTTTTGCACGGTGTAGCCAAGTGACGGCACGCTATGCATCACATCGATGGCATAAAAATCGCGATGACCAATTGAAATCGTGTCGCCAGGCCCGCAAACGCGATAGCGAAGCATCGGCTTTTCCGGACTCGGCAGCTTGGCAAAGTCGGGCCAGATGATACCGTTGAACAAGTGGTCCTGAACGGCCCGCAATGTTTCTTCTCTTGCATAGACGGTCAATGGCGTATCGACATTCTCCTCGAAAATGCGATCAGCCAACATCGGCAGTCCCGCAACATGGTCCAGGTGCGCATGCGTCAGGAAAACATGACGAATGGAATCAATATCCTCAAGCGCCAGGTCACCGATACCGGTTCCAGCGTCAATAAGGACATCGTTGTCGACCAATAATGCGGTCGTGCGCGCCCCTGCGCCAATTCCGCCGCTGCAACCAAGTACGCGAATTCTCATTAAGGAGGGTTCTCTTGAAGTACGCCATATGGGATGATGCTCAGACTACGAAGTTAGGTTAGAGCCTGTCGGGTTTCTGTGTCTGAAATCACAATTTTCTTGCTGTACGTTACCGCTGCCGTCGCATTCGGCTCATCGCGGCTGCCCCGCTTTGCCGCAACGAGTCACCTTATGTTTCTGGGCGCCTGCGCATTGGTGGCAATCGGTATAACAATGCACAGCAATACGTTGTACGGATCGATCCTGATCGGCGACGGTTTTAATTTATCGCTGGGTAATACCTTGTCCATGATCGGGCTCGAACTCGCAGTCATCAGCCTGATAGCGGCGCTCAACCCAAAACTGCGCGGCATTAGCGCAGGACTCCTCATTCTCGGCGCTATTGCGGCGGGGATGACGGTGCATGAGGGCTCGCCTGCAACGATGGCCGCATTGGTGTGGCAAGTACGCGCACATATTCTTATTTCGCTGATGTCTTACGGACTTCTCACGGTTGGTGCCATTGTGGCGATCTTCGCAATGGTGCAGGAGCGACGCCTGCAGGCGGGGCGACTTTCGGCTGTCAGCAGCCTGCTCGCTCCGCTCGAAACGACTGAAAAACTGTTATTCGGAATCGCCGCCGCCGGGTTTACGGGTCTGGCCCTCGCTATTTCATCGGGCCTGACGTTCGTTGACAACCTGTTCGCGCAGCACCTTGCCCATAAGACAGCCTTTTCATTGCTCGCCCTTTTAGTATTCGGCACACTGCTCGCCGGACGGTTCTTTGCGGGCTGGCGCGGTAAACGTGCAATCAGGCTCTACCTCGGTGGATTCGTTTTGCTCTGTCTGGCGTATTTTGGCGTTCGTTTGATACTGGAGCTGGGATTCGACAGAAGCTGGGGCTGAACCTTGATCTTGACAGGTTTCTGCTGGGCTGATTTAGTCCTTACGTGTTAATTAATCTGGAGGTGCCCTGCTTTTGGGCGATGACATTCCACTAGCAGGTCTACTCGGCCTGCTTGCTGTGCTACTGCTGCTTTCCGCGTTTTTCTCAGGGTCGGAAACGGCACTCATGAGCTTGAATCGATACCAGCTTCGTCACAAGGCGCGCGAGGGGAATCGCGGCGCAAAACTTGCAGAACAACTGCTGCAACGGCCCGATCGCCTTCTTGGCCTGATCCTGCTGGGCAATAACCTCGTCAATTTTACGGCCGCATCGTTGGTCGGTGTAATAGCCTTCCAAATTGGTGGTCAACCCGCGGCCGCGGTCGGCACGATACTGTTGACGCTGGCTGTGCTGATATTTTCCGAAACGGCACCAAAAACGCTGGCCGCGCTGCATCCGGAACGCCTGGCATTTCCGGCTGCGATAATTTACTACCCGCTGCTCAAAATTACCTACCCACTCGTGTGGCTAACTAACGCCGCATCCAACGGGGTTCTTTTCCTGCTGGGTGTCCGTGACAAGGGCGACGACTTGCATTCGTTAACCCGCGAGGAATTGCGCACGGTTGTTCATGAAGCAGGCGCTCGAATTTCATCGCGTTATCGGAAGATGCTGATCAGTATCCTCGATCTTGAGAAAGTAACGGTTGACGACGTTATGGTGCCGCATAATGAAATAGTCGGTATCGACCTGGACGGGGACGACGCTGAAATCGAGGCAACCATTGCAGAAAGCCAGCACACCCGTTTGCCTGTTTATCGCGACGATATAGACAAGGTTATTGGTGTCCTGCACTTGCGTCGCCTCGCAAACCTCGCGCATAAGAAACTCGACAAGGTGACTTTGCAAAGCTTGTTGATCGAGCCCTATTTTGTTCCGGAGGGTACGCCGCTCAGTACTCAGTTGGTGCAGTTCCAGCGCCGCCGCGAACGGATCGCTATGGTTGTGGACGAGTACGGCGATATTCAGGGCATTGTGACCCTGGAAGACATTCTCGAAGAAATTGTTGGAGAGTTCACAACCGATCCGGCGGACGAAGAAGATGACGTTGTGAAAGAGAGCGTTAATACGTTTCTTGTCGACGCCACAGTCAATATTCGGGAACTGAATCGGTCACAGGGCTGGGAGCTTCCGACGGATGGCCCAAAGACACTGAACGGACTCATCGTAGAATTACTGGAAACCATACCTGCGGCTTCTACCTGCCTCAAAATCAATGGTTATCCAATAGAAATTGTCGAATCCGATGACAATCGCATTCGATCGGTCAGAGTGAGTCAACGCTTGCCGCAGGAAACAGAAACCGACTAGCAAATATCAAAAGGCGTCGTCGAGCGCTTCACTAAGTCTGCGCACCCCAACAACTTGCATGCCATCCGGAATATGTTTTGGCATGTTCCCTTTCGGTACGATCGCCCGTGTGAAACCCTGCTTGGCAGCCGCAGCGATACGCTCAGTCCCGAAACGAACAGGCCGAATCTCTCCGGCGAGACCTATCTCACCAAAACAGATCAACCGCTCAGGCATTGCCCGATCGCGAAAACTGGAAACGATGGCAAGTAGTGTTGGCAAATCGACAGCCGTTTCGTTGATACGAAGTCCGCCGACGACATTAACGAATACATCCTCATCAGTGACCGACAGTGAGCCGTGGCGTTGCAACACGGCAAGGAGAAGAGCCAGTCGATTTTGATCAACACCCTGTGCAAGTCTTTTTGAGTAGTTGCTGTTGCTATCGGCGACCAGAGCCTGAATCTCTACCAGCAGAGGACGGCTGCCCTCCCAGGCAACTGAGACGACACTTCCCGGCTCGTCAACAGACTCGCGAGAGAGAAAAATGGCGGAAGGATTGCTGACTTCGAGAAATCCGGCCTCCGTCATTGCGAACACACCCATCTCGCCACTGGCGCCAAACCTGTTTTTTACTGAGCGGATCATTGAATAGCGACTCGCGGGATCGCTTTCGAAATACAACACCGTATCAACCATGTGCTCAACAACTCGCGGGCCAGCGATCGCACCTTCCTTGGTGACATGCCCGATGACAAATACAGCCACGTCATTTTTCTTGGCAAATTGGACAATCCTGCCAACGCCGTCGCGCAATTGGGCGACCGAACCGGGTGCAGACTGAACAGTTTCACTGGTCATGGTTTGCATAGAATCGATAACCAGCACTCTCGCCTTGCACTTTTGTGCTTCCGAGAGAACGTTTTCGATCGACGTATCGGCAAGCAGGTTCATCGATGATGCGTCCAGGCCGAGTCGTATTGAGCGCTGACCGATTTGCCGGAGAGACTCTTCACCAGTTGCATAACACACCGGCACATCCTGCATCAGGTAGGCAGATACCTGCTGCAATAACGTAGATTTCCCAACCCCGGGATCGCCACCCAGAAGAACGACGGCGCCCGGCACAAGACCGCCGCCAAGAACACGATCAAATTCGCCGAAACCGGTCGCGTGTCGGAATTCTATGTCGTCAGGCAATTCATCCAGCGTCTTCGTCTTTGCACCGCCGACCGCCGGCACTGGCGCCGAAATGGTCGTCTCAGTCAGGGTATTCCAGGCAGAACAATCAGGACATTGTCCCACCCACTTGACGCTATGGGCACCGCATTCGCTACAGAGATAAGCAATCTTGGCCTTTGGCACGATTTTGGACCTTTAACTGGCTGTATGTGGGACAGATTGAGCGCAAGGGCAACAAGAGACGCTCAACGACTTTTCTGTAAACCTTTGTTTTTTAAATAACTTTATACGGCTTCGCCGAAAAAAATAGCGAAGCGTTTGCTGATTATTGTTAAATTCGCGGAAACCTGCGAAAGTCAATGATAGCACCGCTTCCAGAGTCGGTATTACATAAAAAGTGCCAACCCTATCTCATTAAGAAGATTCACATTTGCCTATACTTTTGCCCTTCGAACAGGGATTTGACGGACTTTGGACAAGGAAGAACAGCAAAAACGTAACCGACTGATCGCGCTCTTATTTGTAAGCGTGTTATTGCTCGTTGTTTACGGCCCTCTGGCGCAGTGGTTCGTTGCGGCAGACCGGGTTGTTTACGATCAATTTGCTGGTCGCATGCCGAACAAGGCACTTGAGAACACGTACATCGCCAGTATCGATACGAAGCGATCCTCGCGCGAAGACGTGCTGCAGGTATACGGTCAGGTCGTTCAGATACTGCAGAACTCGGGCGTCCGCCGGATCATCCTGTCGAATCCACCGGAATTCTCCTCCTCCGAGGAATTACCTGCCTGGACTGCCCTCTTAAATTCAGCGAGCCCGGTGTTTGTTCCGACGCGACATCGATTTGCCGACATCGCTACCCGTGACGGGTTCGTTAGTGTTCGGCCTGACAGCGATAATGTGTTGCGTCAATCCGAGTTGTGGCAACTCAACAGTGGCGTCATGTCGCCATCACTACCGCTGGCAATAAATTTCGAGTCATCTGCAACAGGCACGGGCGATATGTTCTCCGGCACTGATGATGTGATCTATTTTTCCAGCTATGTTGAGCTGCCGCGAATCGACCTGGCTCAGCTTTTGGCTTCCGCAGCGACTGCGTCACTTAAAGATGCGACCGTATTCGTTGATGCAGAGCTTCCCTTTGTGGATGCAGCCGCCACCCTGCCTTCAGGTCAACTGGTAACGACATCAGAGATCATTGCGAGTTTGCTGGCAGATGTCGAAAACGGCCGTACGATCGGGACACCATCCAGCGCCCAGGCGATCGAGTATCTGATCCCGGCCATCCTCGCAATCATGGCTGTTTTGTTCCTGCCGGACAGGAATCGTCGCGACATCACGGTTCTTACCATCACCGTTATCGCTATCTTGCTGCTGATAGAAGCGGGATTGTTGTTTGGCCTGCAGATTCGAATGGATCTTGGACGTCCAATTCTCATTTTTGTCGGTGTCGCCATACTAAGTGCCTGGCTTGTGGTCGACGTCAAGAAAACATCAGGCGATGCTTTTAAGAAAGGCACGGCCTTCCTGTCAGCAGGTCGGCTTGAACCCGCTTTCGCAGAATTTCGTCGCTGCAACCCATCTGAAACCATTGCAGCCGTCATGTACAAACTTTCTCTGGCATTTGAGCAACAGGCCAAACCCGAGCGCGCGGAAGCGGTTCTCGAGTGGATGAAGCGTACGCAGGGCGCGCGCGCAGTCGATGTGGAGCAATCAAAGAAAGCCCGCGGCGCGCCGGAGCGACTTGGCCGGTATGTGATTGAACGACGAATTGGTCGCGGCGCAATGGGTGCCGTTTACCTGGCAAAAGACCCAAGAATCAATCGAGCGATTGCACTGAAGGCGATCCCGATCGAGAAGGAATTCGAGGACGAAGAACTGAAAGAGGCACGACTGCGTTTTTATCGTGAAGCAGAATCTGCCGGCCGTCTGACACATCCGAATATCATCACAGTATTCGATGCCGGCGAAGACAAGGGACTCGCATATATCGCTATGGAGTATGTGTCCGGGATGCCGCTGCGGAGTTTCACGGACCCGAAAAAGCTGTTGGCGCCGAAGCGCGCTTTGGAATTGGCTGCAGCGACAGCCGAAGGACTGGATTACGCACACAACATGGGCGTCATTCACCGCGACATCAAACCCGCGAATCTGTTGTACAACCCCAAAGAAGGCTCAATCAAGATCAGCGACTTTGGCGTTGCACGCATGACAGACAACAACAAGACCAAAACAGGCATCGTGCTGGGAACGCCCATGTACATGTCACCTGAGCAACTCGGCGCTGAAGACCTCACGGGACTCTCGGACTTATTTTCACTTGGTGTTACTCTGTACGAACTCCTGTTGGGAGAGGTGCCATTCAAAGCAACGAACATTGCAGTATTGATGACAAAGATTACGACCGAAGATCCGGCACCGCTCTCCAACCGTCGTGCAGGCATTCCATCCAGTGTCGATGCCGTACTGATGAAGGCGCTGGCAAAACGTCCACAAGATCGCTTTTCCTGCGGAGCAGAGATGGCCATCGCATTGCGCAATTGCGCAAGATTTTCGTAAAGTCCACCATTAGCCCGATCAGCGATAAAGAAACTACTATATGAATCTTAGCGCCAAAATTGATTTTACCGAGCTCACGAACACGGGACGTGTGCGTGAGCACAACGAAGACGCTATTGGTTCAATTGGCGAAATCGGTCTGATGGTCCTTGCCGACGGCATGGGTGGCTACAATGCTGGTGAAGTTGCCAGTGGTATCGCCGTTCAAACCGTTACTGAACTGGCCGCAGAAGGCGCAACGCGCGAGGAGCGCCATGACATCGACCCGCACAGCGGAATGATGCGACAATCCATCGTTTTGCGAGATGCAATCTATCGCTCCAATAAGATCATTTATCAAACCGCGCAGAGCCAAACGAATTGCGAAGGCATGGGCACAACGATCGTCGCGTGCATGTTCTACGACAACAAGATATCCATTGCTCACGTCGGCGATTCAAGAGCCTATCGCCTGCGAGGCGAACAGCTGCAACAAATAACCCTGGATCACTCGTTATTGCAGGAACTTGTCGACCGCGGTTTCTACTCCGCTGAAGAAGCACAAAGATCAACGAACCGAAATTACGTTACCCGTGCTTTAGGCGTTGAACCCACCGTAGAAGTTGAGGTTCATGAGCACGATGTACTCCCGGGCGACATCTATTTATTGTGCTCCGACGGCCTTTGCGACATGGTCGAGGATGACGATATTCACTTAACTATCAGTACTTTTAGTGATAGTCTTGACGCCGTTGGTCAACAGCTGGTGGA
>JAACFM010000028.1 GCA_009937445.1 Gammaproteobacteria bacterium
CGGTTACCGTTTGCATCAACATGCATGTTTGGCTCGATGCTGGCTTCGTCCGGCAGTTCCGCGGCAAGTTCACCGAAGCCGAGCAGGAAATCAGTTGAGAGATCGAACAAGACGTTTCCGCCATAGATTGTCGGATTAAATGGGTGCAGTTTGTAAACGAACTCAGTAGCGACACCGAAGTTTCCGCCGCCACCACGAATGGCCCAGTGCAGATCCGGATTCTCGGCATCGCTGGCACGCAAGATCTCACCACTGGCCGTTACGACAGTCGCAGCCAGTAGATTGTCGACCGCAAGACCGGTGAGTCGATCAGTGCGTCCGTAACCGCCACCCAAGGTGAAGCCACCGGCACCTGTGTGTGACACGATGCCGGTTGTTGTGCCGAGATTGTGTACGTGTGTGGCGACGTCAATGTGCCCAAGCAACGCTCCGCCATCGACCCTCGCAGTTAAAGCCCCGGTGTCTACATCCACGCTGTGCATGCGTGCGAGGTCGATCAACAGACCGCCGTCGCAGGACCCTTTGCCAGAGATACTGTGGCCACCGCATCTCACGGCTAACAACAGGTCTTGTTCTCTGGCGAAGTTGACGGCACTAACGACATCGGCCTGATTTTCGCACTGCGCAATAAGGGCGGGATGTTTGTCGATCATCCCGTTCCACAGTTTGCGCGCGGAGTCGTATCCTCCGTCTGTTGATTGCAGCAGCGCACCTTGCAGAGTTCCGGCGAAGTCCTGAACCAGTGAGGAGGTGATTGTGATTTCGTCGCCGTCGCTCGATACGGCTGCCAGCGTAGAGCTCAACGCTGTTTCGACCGTGTCCTTGCTGCAGGCTGGTAGTGTCGCCGCGATACTGGCGGCCAGAGCGTTCTTACAGAAAGTCCTTCTGCGCATTATCTTCCCCTACTCTTGTTTTCTTCAAGAATAGCCTAAAAAAGGCGCCAGTGAAGGCAGAGAGCTAGCCCTGTCCGAAGTCGGGACTGTCGCCGGCAAGGTATTCGGCCTCTTCGGCGGTGTTCTCCCGGTTCAGCAATTGGTTACGATGCGGAAATCGACCGTACTGCTCGACGATGTCTTTATGCAGTTCGGCGAACTGGGCGACGGTCAGAAATGTCTCGCGATAAGTCGGTGAAACCGCTTCTGCCAGGCGGTTGTAAAGTTCGACAGATTTAGCCTGAACCTTACGCGACTCGGCGTGTTGCAGTGGCATGTAGAAAAACACCCGTTGAATCGGTGTGAGGCTGCGGTCTTTCTTCTCCATCGCACCTTCCACGCAGAGCTTCAATGCCAGTTTGTCTTTCGAGAATGCCTTCGCGGTATTTCGATAGATGTTGCGCCGGAACTGATCAATGAGAATTATTAATGCCAGACGACCATGCGGATCGGTGGCCCAGTGATCCAGCGTTCCGGCAGAGGCGGCACTAATGTCGTCAGAAAATTCCTTTTCAATCTCGTGATCAAAAACAGGATCTTCACTGAACCACTTATCCATGCGGCGATCGATTTGAGGTGCGGTTAACTCCTGCTCCTTAAACCAGAAGGACAGAATGGTTTCGATACGAGCCTGATCTTCATCAGTAATCGTCGCGTCCATGCTTTCACTCAGTAGTTTTACGGGCATTTCGAGATTCCGGCTATGCAAAAAGTCAGTGTGTCGCGCCATGCGACCCGTTGTGGCCATGCTGCGTCACGATGAAGGTCTCCAAACAGCGGGTCATAGTGCGAACTCGATCACAGTTTAAGCCATTACGACCGTTCCGCGGGCAATGTTGCACGTAGACTTTAGCAGATGAAACGAGCAGTCACTCAAAATCGCCGTCTGGTGAACTTCAGCGTAACAGCCGTGATCACTGTTTGTATCGCAAGCCTGGGTGCTTGCGGCGGGGCGGAGACCGGGCCGGAAGAGCAACTGAGGCTGTGGGTGGGTGATGCAGAAGAAGCAGCGGAAACCAAAGAGCGACGCAAGCTTGTGAATATGATTTCTCCAGCCTACGCGGACGCCAGAGGCGGTGATCGTGCAGAGGTTGAGAACCTGTTGAGGGCATATTTCTTTAGACAGAGCAGCATTACGTTGCTGACGAAAATTGAGGAAATACGCTTGTATGGAGATTCGGCAGCGGAGATTGATTTGACCGTCGGGATGGCGGGACAAAACGAGAGTGTTCTCGGCTTCAGTGCCGATGCTTATCGTTTTCAGCTGGAGCTGGAGCGAGACAGCGATGACTGGCTTCTGATCTCCGCGCGTTGGGCTGAGCTCGGCGAGGAGCTTCGCTAATATAGAGAGGTGACGGTATGACGAAGATCAGGTTTAAGTATTTCCAGGTGGCACTACTGGCACTTTTGCTGTCGGCCTGTGCCTCCGTTCCCGACAATCTGATTGACTCACCGCATGTCAGGCTGAGCAATGTGCAGGTTGTAGGCCTCGGATTCGATAGCCAGACATTCCTGTTGTCATTTGATGTCGCCAACCCCAATCCATTTCCTTTGCCAATTCGACACGTCGGATACGGCGTAAGACTTGACGGACGGCGCTTCGCCAGTGGAGAAACGGCTAGCGAGTTCACAGTTCCAGCTAATGGCACTACGAGTTTTGCGATCAGTGTCGATCTCGACTTATTGCAGACTGCACCACAGTTGCTGTGGCTGGCTCGGGACGGATCACGTCGCGACGTCAGTTATGAGCTGGAAGGTCAGTTTGCCGTTGGTATCCCGCTCACGCCGCAAATCAACTATCGTGACACCGGCAACATTCGACTCAGCGCCAGCCTGCATTAATTCACGGTTACGCGCGCAACAAATTTTTCCGAACCTGAAAAAGTACCGATAATCGCCGAAATCGGGGTTTTTCGGTCTAAAAGCCGCAATTTTGCACGCTCCGCAATTTTTGACCGGCTTCATGTCATATAATTTTGACGATCTGGTGAGCAATCCGATCCCGGCGATTGTGCGCCACTTCAGAAATACACCTAATTTGGAGGACGCGTTGCAGCGCTCTCCGCGGCCTTTATGACAGAACAAACAGCGAAAACCTTATACAACCCGGAATTTGAGCGAGACAGTTGCGGGTTCGGACTTATTGCGAATCTTGACGATTTGCCCAGTCATTGGGTGATTGAGACTTCAATCGCCGCGCTGGCGCGTTTGACCCACCGAGGGGCGGTTGCTGCTGACGGCAAAACCGGTGACGGCTGTGGTCTCTTGATCAAGTTTCCGACAGGTTTTCTTCGTGCCGTGGGCGCAGAAGCCGGATTTTTCCTTGATCAACGTTTTGCGGCTGGCACCGTTTTTCTGAGTCAGGATGAACAGATTGCGAGCGCCGCTCGCCAGATAATCAGTCAGGCAGTCGAAGAAACCGGACTGGTTGTGGCGGGTTGGCGAGTGGTTCCTGTCGACCCCAGCGCCTGTGGTGAGCGGGCGCGGGCAACATTGCCCCGGATCGAGCAGGTCTTCGTTAATGCTCCGGACGGAATGCCGCGCGGCCGGTTTAACCGGCGTTTGTTTCTTGCTCGCCGCCGTTCGGAAAACCGGGTTGTCGATTCTGAAACCTATATAGCGAGTCTGTCGTCCGTAACGATCAGCTACAAAGGCATGATCATGCCGTCTGCCCTGCCGGAGTTTTATCCGGACCTCAGGGATCCGCGGATGGAGTCATCCGTGTGTTTGTTTCATCAGCGCTTCTCGACCAATACGCTGCCGCAGTGGCGCCTCGCACAGCCATTCCGCTTTCTCGCCCACAACGGCGAGATCAATACCATCAATGGCAATCGCAACTGGGCGCAAGCGCGCGCGAAGAATTTCATATCCGACAAACTGGATGATATTTCCGATCTGGATCCGATCATCTCGTTGACGGGTTCTGACTCGTCAAGTCTCGACAATATGCTGGAGGTCTTTCGAGCCGGCGGCATGGATGTTATTCAGGCGATGCGCATACTGATGCCGCCCGCTTGGCAGACCGTTGACAATATCGACCCTGACGTCAGAGCGTTTTACGAGTTTTATGACTGTCAGCTGGAACCGTGGGACGGGCCGGCCGGAATCGTTCTCACGGATGGGCGTTACGCCGCCTGCTGTCTTGACCGCAATGGTCTGAGACCGGCGCGTTACGTCATTACGAAGGACCGGCACATCACGATTGCGTCCGAGGTTGGTGTTTACGACTACGACGAAGCAGACGTCGCCAGCAAAGGTCGTCTGGGTCCGGGCGAGATGCTTGCGGTTGATCTGGTCAATGGGACATTGCTGGACAATGACGATATTCACGACATCCTGAAAACGCGAGCTCCGTACAAGAAGTGGCTTAAGAAGGGTGTGCGTTATCTGGATTCGCAATTGGTGGATACCAAGACCGCCGCCGAGCCTATGGACCCGGAAACGCTCGCCATTTATCAGAAGATGTTCAATCTGACTCGCGAAGAGTTGGGTGAGGTGGTCGCCGTACTCGCGAAAGCCGAGATGGAAGCGGTTGGTTCGATGGGTGATGACACGCCGATGGCTGTTTTGTCGGAAAAGCTGCGTTCGCCGTTCGACTATTTCAGGCAACAGTTTGCGCAGGTGACCAATCCGCCAATCGATCCATTGAGAGAGCGTATCGTCATGTCGCTGCAGACCAACGTAGGTCGTGAGAGCAGCCTGTTCGATATTGGTCCGGAGCACGCCGATCAGGTGCTCATAAACTCACCCGTGCTGTCACAGGCAAAGCTGCGGCAATTACTCGGTCCAACCATGTTCGAGGACAGTCATGCGTTCATCTACCTGAATGTCGATGCAGACCTCAGCCTTGGGGCTGCGCTTGAGCAAATATGCGAGCAAGCGGAGACGGCGACCCGTGACGGCAAATTTCTGCTGATACTCAGTGACCGCTACCTTGAGAAGGACAAGTTGCCGGTCCATGCCTTGTTGGCTACCGGCGCAGTACACCATCATTTGGTGAAAACGGGTCTCAGGTGTGACGCCAACATTGTTGTCGAAACCGGGGTCGCGAGAGACTCGCATCACTTCGCCTGTTTGATCGGTTACGGGGCGACCATGGTGTACCCGTATCTCGTCTATCAATCGCTGCATGATATTGGCCGTCGCGGCAACCTCGCGAAACAGCAGCAGCTCGGACGCAGCTATCGCAGAGGGATTCGCAAGGGTTTGTTCAAGGTGATGTCGAAGATGGGCATCTCCTCCATCTCGAGTTACCGCGGCGCGCAATTATTTGAAATCGTCGGTCTGGGTGATGAGGTCGTCGAACGTTGTTTCCGCGGAACGACTTCGCGAATCAAGGGCTGTAACTTCGATGATCTTTGGAGCGATCAGCAGCAGCTTGCAGCCGCAGCCTGGGATCCTCGACGCACCATCGGGCAGGGCGGGTTGTACAAGTACGTCCACGGTGGCGAATACCATTGCTATAACCCGGACGTCATAGCGACGCTGCAGGCGGCGGTCAGAAGCGGTGATTACGGCAAGTTTCAGGAGTACGCGAAACTGGTCAATGAACGGCCTGTCGCTACGCTCCGTGACCTCATGGACATCAAGGCGGCCGGACCCGCCGTGCCGCTGCATGAAGTTGAGCCGGTTGAAGATATCCTGAAGCGTTTTGACAGTGCCGGAATGTCGCTTGGAGCCTTGTCGCCCGAGGCTCACGAAGCACTGGCGATCGCAATGAATCGAATTGGCGCGCGCTCGAACTCGGGCGAGGGCGGCGAAGACCCGTTGCGATACGGCACTGAGCGGATGTCGAAGATCAAACAGGTTGCGTCGGGACGCTTTGGCGTGACCGCCGAATATCTCGTGAACGCCGAGGTCATTCAGATCAAGATTGCTCAGGGCGCAAAGCCTGGTGAGGGCGGTCAGCTGCCCGGGCACAAGGTCAACGAGATGATCGCCAGATTGCGCTATGCCAAGCCCGGTGTCGGCCTCATTTCACCGCCGCCCCACCATGATATCTATTCCATCGAGGATCTCGCGCAGCTTATCTTTGACCTGAAGCAGGTCAATCCAGACGCCCTGGTGTCGGTGAAGCTGGTGGCTGAGCCGGGCGTTGGAACCATCGCAGCAGGTGTTGTAAAAGCGTATGCGGATCTGATCACAATATCCGGTTACGACGGCGGGACAGGGGCCAGCTCGCTGAGTTCGGTCAAGTACGCGGGCAGTCCGTGGGAACTCGGCCTTTCCGAGACACATCAGGTGCTCCGCAAGCACGACATGCGTCACAAGGTTCGCCTGCAGACAGACGGCGGACTAAAGACGGGTCTTGATGTCATCAAGGCGGCCATGCTGGGAGCGGAGAGTTTCGGTTTCGGTACCGGGCCGATGGTTGCACTGGGCTGTAAGTACCTGCGAATTTGTCACCTCAATAACTGTGCCACCGGCGTCGCGACGCAAAACAGCGTGCTTCGCAGTGAGTACTTTGTTGGCTTGCCGGAGATGGTGATCAACTTCTTCACGTTTGTGGCCGAAGAGGTGCGACAGCGCATGGCCGAACTGGGAGTGCGCAGCCTGGAAGAATTGATTGGTCGGGTTGACCTGATCGAACTTAAAGCTGGCCAAACAGATCGGCAAAAGCGACTGGATCTTAGTGCGATAGTTTCTGATGACGGGCTAACGAAAGGTGGGCCACAGTTTTGCACGGACCTTCGCAATGAGCCTTTCGACAAAGGCGAACTGGCAGAGCAAATGGTCGCGGCAACCTTACCCGCGATCGAGGCTGGCAGCGGTGGCCGGTTCGAATTCGAAGTACAGAATTTCCATCGATCGATTGGCGCCCGCCTTGCCGGAGAAATAGCACGCCGCTACGGCAACGAGGGTATGCGGGATATGCCGCTCGACATATTCCTGCGAGGCACTGCGGGCCAGAGTTTCGGTGCCTGGAATCTGGCGGGTTTGAATCTGAATCTTGTTGGTGATGCCAATGACTATGTCGGCAAGGGCATGGCAGGTGGTCGCATCGTCATTCATCCGCCGGCCAACATTAGTTATCTGGTTCGGGAAACAGCGATAATAGGCAATACTTGCCTCTACGGAGCGACAGGTGGAAAACTCTACGCGGCCGGCCGGGCCGGTGAGCGATTTGCCGTCAGGAACTCGGGGGCTACGTCTGTTATCGAAGGTGCTGGTGATCACTGTTGCGAATACATGACCGATGGTGTTGTTGTGGTGTTGGGTAGTACAGGCGTTAATTTTGGTGCCGGTATGACAGGTGGTTTCGCTTACGTGCTCGACATAGAACGAGACTTTGTTGATCGATACAACCACGAGCTGATCGATATTCATCGAATTACGCCGGAAAGTATGGAGGCGAACTTGCACCATTTGCGGGCTCTTATTGTCGAGCATGTTGCGCATACCGGCAGTGAGTGGGGCGAGATGATTCTGGATGACTACCGTACGTTCTTGCCAAAATTTTGGGTCGTCAAGCCGAAAGCAGCTGAGCTGGGTTCACTCATCGAATCACTGCGGCGGGCTGCGTAATGTCGAAGCATCCATTGCAGTTTCTCGAGGTGCCGCGTCGGGACCCCGAAAAGGAAGTCGCTGAAAAGCGTGTCCAGCATTTTGATGAGATCTACGGTCATTACGACGGCGCGGATGCAGCGGCACAGGCGGGCCGGTGTTTGTCTTGCGGCAATCCCTACTGCGAGTGGCAGTGCCCTGTGCATAACTACATTCCGAACTGGCTGGAATTGATAGAGGACGGCAAGTTATTTGAAGCCGCCGAGTTGTCGCACCAAACCAATTCCTTGCCGGAGATTTGTGGCCGGGTCTGCCCGCAGGACAGGCTTTGTGAGGGTGCCTGCACACTGCATGACGTCAACGGTGCTGTGAGTATTGGCAGCATAGAAAAGTACATCACCGACGAGGCTGTCGCACAGGGTTGGCGACCCGACATGTCGAATGTTATCGACACGGGGAAAAGGGTGGCCATCGTCGGTGCCGGTCCAGCGGGCCTTGCAGCGGCCGATGTGCTGGCACGCAATGGTGTGCGATCGGTCGTCTTTGATGCCTACCCGGATATTGGTGGTCTGCTGACCTACGGTATCCCGCCGTTCAAACTGGAAAAACGCATTGTTGAACAACGTCGCGAGATTCTGGAAGGAATGGGTGTTCAGTTTGTACTGAATACACGCATCGGTGAGGACAAGGCGTTCCAGGACCTGCTCGACGAATATGATGCCGTGTTTCTTGGTATGGGCACCTACGAATACGTAAAGGGAGAATTTGCTGGCGAGAGTTTGCCCGGGGTTTACGAGGCGCTGCCTTACCTTATCTCGAACGTATACAAAGAACTCGGCTACGACGATCCGGACGTGCCGTTCACCAATCTCGAGGGACAGAATGTTGTTGTTCTCGGGGGCGGCGATACCGGCATGGATTGCAATAGAACGGCGATCCGTCAGGGTGCTGCGAGTGTTAGCTGCGCCTACCGACGCGATGAAGAGAATATGCCTGGTTCGCGCCGCGAAGTTAAGAACAGCAAAGAAGAAAACGTACAGTTTCTATTCAATCGTCAACCGCTGGAGATTATCGGCAAGGACCGGGTTGAAGGTGTCCGCGTGGTGCAGACTCAAATGGGTAAGGCTGGCTCCGATGGTCGTCGCAGAGCTGAGCCGATTGCCGGTACAGAGGAAGTCCTTCCAGCTGATGCGGTTATCATTGCGTTTGGATTTCGGCCGGACCCGCCCGCCTGGTTCGACGATTTTTCAGTCGAAACTCTGCCGAGTGGTCGAGTCCGGGTGGCGTCTCTGGGAAGCTTTCCGTACCAGACAACCAATCCGAAAATCTTTGCCGGTGGCGATATGGTCAGAGGGTCTGATCTTGTAGTAACGGCCGTTCATGAGGGTCGTGAGGCTGCCGCCGGTATCGTTCGTTACCTGGAATCCTGACCCGGAAGTCGAACTTCAAACACAACGCCGTCTTTGACGTTGTCTGCGGCAATGCTGCCGCCGTGGCCTTCGACAATGAGTTTGGCGATATACAGTCCGAGACCCAGATGCCGCGAATCTTCGCCACCGCGCATTGAGACCATCGAGTCGAATAACTGCGTGCGCATGCGATCCGGAAGCGGCGGTCCGGGATTCGTCACCGTCAGCAGGAACTGGCCCTCCTGCTCACCGAGTCTTATTTTGATCGTATCGCCGGTGGCACTAAAACCAACGGCGTTATCAACCAGTTTGTCGAGCATTTGAATGATGAGCTCTGGTGATCCTGTTGCAGGAGCCGACGGCAGCGCGCTGTCGAAGTCGAATGAACGCTCTTTGTATACGTCACGGTAGGCGTTGACGGTCGAGAACAGAACGTTCTGCAGGTCAAAAGGTTCCGGTTCTGCATGCTGCATCAATTCCTCAACGCGACTGGCTTCGCTCATTGCGGTCAGAATGCGCCGCAGGCGATCGGTTCCTTCGCGTGCTCGGGCCGTGTAGTCGGCAGAAGCCTCATTCAGGGTTTCGTGCTCAAGGTTTTCCAACGACGAGGTGACGATAGCGAGCGGTGTGCGCAACTCGTGCGACAGCTTCGATGCCAGCGTTCTTAGATAGGTATTGTAGTCGCCGAGTTGTTGCAGCACCGATGAGAAGCTTCGTGACAAATCGCCGATTTCATCTTCCGCGAGGGCGCTTGGCAGAGCTGCTTGCAAAGTTTCGTTCTCAAGAGCGTCTAACGCTGCGACAGACAAGTTTCGAATTCGGCGTGACAGCCACGACGCATAGCCAACGAGGGAGCCGGCAACAAGCAGTGTCGCAACCAGAGTCAAACTGATCAGCCGTGCCAGGCCTTCATTCGTCAGGCTGAGGATTGCGTCGGTACCCTGCTGCAGAATCAGCGCGCCGAGAACCTGCTCGCCCTGTGCGTTGCGTTCAATGATAGGTGCCGCGACAGCGACTATCGCGAGTCCGCTCTCAGCGCCTCTGAACCAGCTCGCCATCTCCCGGCCGCTCAAGGCCGCACTGACGTAAGGTTCTTGCTCGCGACCTGCGGCGTCGGGTTCCGCCGATGTTACTGCTTCGCCCGACTCAACCAGCAAGTCGTAAATGCGACGCGACCATCCTTTACCAAAAGAACGATTGGTGGCCACGACAGGCAGTTCACCCGCCATCGCTATTCGCCAGCCGGAAGCGTCGGTTACCAATATACGCATACCCGGTTGCACCAGGTTTTGTGCCACCAAATGCAGTTCTTCCGAGGGTCGGACGGCGGGTGGCGGCGTTCGCCCGGAATAACTGCTAACACGCACAGGGCGCTGATTCTTGACGGCCGTGTTGCCAATGACGAGACCCAGGCGGGTACTGAGCAAATCGGCGGGCAGTCGTGCTTCCACCCGGTAGCCGCCGGGAACGTCCTGCCAGTGCGCCTTTATCGCCGGTTCTGGGGCGAAACCGTACTGGTCCTGCTTGTAGCTGACGATCGGTCCGGGCGCCTCTGCCGCGAAGACGAATTGCTCTTCAAGATACGGCGGACTGCTGCTTATCAGGGTGACGCGATCGGCAAATAGCGGTCCGTCATCCAGAACTGCAGTGTCTGCGGTCGCATAGATAACGTTTTTGTCGCGGACATCGACGTAGATGTAGACCATTCCACCGTAGAATCCGAGTGCCATCTGAATGGGTCCCTCGCTACCGCGAACGGATTTCAACGACGTTGCTTGCAGCAGCCAGTCATCAAAGTAGCCGTCGATTTGCGGCGCCGTATCCAGTGGCTGTATGAACAGTTGTTCGGTTGGCAGACCGCTAACGAGTCGGTCCGGGTATTCTTCGGCGTATCCCGCCATGGAATTCGCCAGTGCACGGGCTGTGCCGGCCAGCATTTGTTGTTGCCCGCTGCGCAGCGCGGACTCCGTTTCGCGGATGAACTCGCAGCCCGCCCAAGGCAGCAGGAGTGCCAGCAAACTGACGAGTAATAACTGACGCTTGAGTGTCATGTCGTATGAGGCTTATTTGCTCAGCCAGCGATAACCCATACCGTAGACGGTTTCGATAGCATCGAATTCGGTATCTATTGCATTGAATTTTCGGCGAATGCGTTTGATGTGTGAGGTGATGGTGTTGTCATCGAGGACGGCCTGCGCCGCATCCATTAGCTGCTGTCTGTTCTTGACGTGCCCGGGGTACCTCGCCATAGCGTGTACCAGCCAAAACTCGGTCAATGTGAGGCTGACGGACTGATCCTGCCAATGTACGGTCATGCGTTCGATATCGATCGCCAGATCGCCACGCGTCAGGCGGTTGTCATTGCCCTGTGGCTTCTTCATCGCATCCATACGCCGGAACAGCGCCGCAATGCGCGCCATGAGGTGCGGCAGGCTAATGTCCTTTGTCAGGTAATCGTCGGCGCCCAGTCGCAGCCCGGATACCGCGTCAAATTCGCTATCTCGTGCCGTGAGAAAGATGATGGGCAGGTCGGACGAACGGGCTCGCAACTCACGGCATAACTCAAAGCCGCCTTCAACATCGTCCTTGAGATTGATGTCGATGACAACGAGATCCGGGAGACGGCTCTCAAACGCGTTGAGTGCGGGCTCCCTGGCGTCGAAACCTTCAACCGCATAGCCTTCCCGGCGAAACGCCGCCGAATAGTTATCCCGGATTGCTGCTTCATCTTCAATAATTGCAATGCGCTTCGGCACTTCAGACTCCCGTTCCAATAGCCACAATTTGCCACATTACATCGGTGCATTGCCATGCCGTAGTCCACAAGGTGACCGATTGCGTCGGCCTAATGAGTATCAAGATCAAGAAAGGCAATCAAGGGACGCGACATGCAACGAACAGAATCAGACTTCAAATCATGGCTGTGGGTACTTGCCCTGGTCTTAGTTCTTCTCTCCGGGCCAGAGGCCGCCAAGGCCGAAGGCCCGACACCGAATGAGATGCAGTCCGGCAGTTTGCTGTTGCGCATGGCAAGCGGCTACTCCACGGCGACGCTGCTCGATACCGACGTGGGTATGAACATCAGCGGCCTGGTTGCCCGTGTGTCGGTTCGCCAGGAGTTTCGCAATACGAGTGCACAGTGGGTGGAGGGGATTTATGTATTCCCATTACCTGACAGGGCGGCCGTCGATCGGATGCGCTTGCATATCGGTGAGCGCTTTATTGAGGGCGAAATTCAGGAAAAAGAACATGCCAGAAAAACCTACGAGAAGGCCAAACAAGCTGGCCAAAAAGCCAGTCTGGTTGAGCAGCAGCGCGCCAATCTGTTCACGACCAAAGTGGCAAACATTGCGCCGGGTGAGCTGGTGGTCATCGAAGTCGAGTACCTGGAAGACATTCGCTATGAAGAAGGCCAGTTCAGTATTCGATTCCCAATGACGCTCACACCACGCTACATCTCCGGTAAGCCTTTGCCGGATCGTATCGGTAGCGGTTGGGCGCCCGATACCGATCGTATTCCCGACGCGTCGGCCATTACGCCGCCGCAGGTAACACAATCCACAGCGCATCAAATTTCGCTAACAGCTCACGTCAATGCCGGCATGCCGCTGGAGATTATCGCCAGTCGATACCATCCGGTCAGGGTTGCCGAGGAGAACGGCCAGTACGAAGTGTCGCTGCGAGCAGGGACAGTCGCGATGGACCACGATTTCGAACTCGTATGGCGACCGGTACCGTCGGCGAGCCCGCGTGCAATGTCGTTTGTCGAAACAGTCGACGGCAAGCCGCATTACCTGTTGATGATGATGCCGCCGGATCAGGGGGAGGTGGCAGCGACGACGATACCGCGGGAGACTATCTTTATTATCGACACCTCCGGATCCATGCACGGCACTTCCTTGCAGCATGCGCAGCGCGCGGTGCAGCTGGCACTAAAGGGTCTTGGGACAAGCGACCTCTTCAATGTCATTGAATTCAACTCGGTAACCAGCGCGCTCTACACGAACAGCAAATCCGTTTCAGAACACTCGGTGCGTGAAGCCTCACAGTTTGTTCGACGGCTTGAGGCAAACGGCGGCACGGAAATGCGGCCAGCACTGTCAATGGCCCTCGACTCGACTCCGTCTGCAGAGCACCTGCGTCAAGTCATATTCATCACCGACGGCAGCGTGGGGTATGAGGACGAGTTATTTTCGATGATCGAAGACCGCCTGGGGTCTGCTCGCCTGTTCACGGTCGGTATTGGATCTGCGCCCAACAGCTGGTTCATGCAAAAAGCTGCAGAACTGGGTCGCGGCTCGTTCACCTTTATTAGTGCGCTGCACGAGGTGCAAGAGAAGATGGATGGCCTGTTCAGGAAGTTGCAGCATCCGCAGGTGACGGACATAAAGATTGAATGGCCGAGTGGTGTTGTCGTCGACAGCTTTCCATCGACGGTGCCCGACCTGTATCTGGGTGAACCAGTGGCGGTGAAAGTCGCGGCAAGCGGAATACTCAGACCAGGCGATTTTGTTCGGGTCGGCGGAAACTCAGTGGGCGGTGGCTGGACCGCGGACATCCCGGTCAGCATGGCAACAGAAAGTGCGGGCGTCGCAGCGCTTTGGGCGCGGGCACGAATTGGCGAGCTGATGAACCTCGAGCGCCGCAGCTCAGACCCGGAAGACCTTCGTTCGGCTATCGTTGAGACTGCGCTGGCACATCATCTTGTGAGCAAATACACGAGCCTTGTTGCGGTCGACAAGACACCGGCTCGCCAGAGCAACGATCCCTTGAAAAGTGAGCAGGTTCCCAACCTGGTGCCTTACGGGCAAAGCACCAATGCGATCTTTGGCTTTCCGGCGACAGCCACCGACGCGCCGACATTGCGCTTCATTGGCTGCATGTCCTTGCTCTTGGCCCTGATCCTTTTCATGTTGCAGTGGACCGCTGGGGGGATGTGTCGTGTTCAGAGGCATTAGTAAACCCGGTCAATGGCTCGTGGCCTGCCTGCTTTGCTTTGGCTTTTGGCAACTGGGACAAGGCGCCTACATACCGGCGAAAGCCTGGCTGGCCCAGGAGCTCATGCAACGTGCCTGGACGCGGACCGGGCTCGGCGAAAATCGGGTTGCTCCCTGGCCGTGGGCCGATACCTGGCCCATTGCCAGGCTGACGGCAAGATCGGGAGATGTTGATCTCATCGTGCTCGCCGGTGGTTCCGGGCGGACGCTGGCATTCGGGCCGGGGCACCTGAGCGCAAGCGCGATGCCAGGCGAAGTAGGCAATGCGGTGATTGCGGGCCATCGCGATACCCACTTTCAATTTTTGCAGGACGTTCAGCCGGGTGAGCTATTAGAGCTCGAATCCAGCGCGGGGCAGAGACACACATACACAGTGGTTGCTGTTGAAGTTGTTGATTCTCGTCGGGGCAGTTTGCTGCTGGACACCGAGGACGCCGTGTTAAGCCTTGTAACCTGTTATCCATTCGACACACGCGAGGCTGGCAGTCCCTTGCGCTACGTTGTGACTGCCCGGATGCTGTATTAGTCTGTGCTCAACAGAATCTGTTGAGTTCAAATGGTATCTCCTAAAGCGAAACTTACCGAGGGGTTGGTCGGTCCACACCTCGTGAATATGACCGTGCCGATATTATTCGGCATTGCGATGATGATGGCGCAGTCCCTTATCGACGCATGGTTTCTTGGCAAGGTTGGAGATCGTGCACTGGCTGCTTTCAGTTTCGGCTTCCCGATCCTCATGGTCATCACGAGTGTTGCGATCGGCTTGGGCGCCGGCACTTCGTCGGTTGTGGCTCGTGCGATCGGCTCTGGCGACCATCGCCGCGCCAGGCGTCTGTCGACCGACAGTCTGCTGCTGTCTTTCCTGATTACGGCGACGTTGGCGGCCATTGGTATCTTGACGATTGACCCGCTGTTCAAGCTACTCGGTGCGCCCGCCGACATGATTCCAATGATTCGCAGCTTCATGACCATCCTCTATTGCGGCGTGCCGTTTCTGGTTGTCGGGATGGTTGGAACAAGCAGCATGCGTGCAACGGGCGATACCGGACTGCCGGGAAAGCTCATGATGGCCGGTGCATTGCTGAACGTCATTCTGGATCCGATATTCATATTCGGGATTGGGCCCGTGCCTGCGATGGGGCTGGATGGCGCGGCGACAGCGGCGCTCATGGCAAGAGGTGCCATGTTTCTTGGGACGATCTATTTCATGGTGCGGCGGCTGGACATGGTCAGTTTCAATACACCGGATCCAGCCGAGCTGTGCAGGTCCTGGAGAGATATTTTGCATGTCGGTCTTCCTGCCGCCGGAACGAACGCCATCATTCCAATAGCGATGACATTCATTACCGCAATGATTGCCCGCTACGGACCGGAAGCGGTTGCAGGCTTCGGTGTTGCAAGTCGCATCGAGTCGTTGGTCCTCGTTATCTTTTATGCGTTGTCGTCGGTGATCGGGCCGTTCGTTGGCCAGAATCTCTCTGCGGGGAAAGAATCACGAATTCAGGAAGCGTTACGGTTGTGTGCGTTGTTTTGTATGGGCTGCGGACTGCTTATCGCGTTGCTGCTCGCCGTTGCTGCCGGCCACGTTCCAGAACTGTTCAGCCAGAATCCCGACGTGACGGATGTGACGCGGTTATTTCTCTGGATAGCACCCATTAGTTACGGTGCCTACGGCGTCGTTATGGTCATGAATGCGGCGTTTAATGGTCTTGGCAAGCCCATGCCTGCCGTTTACATCAGCGTCACTCGAATGATGCTTTTGTATTTGCCGCTCGCCATCCTTGGCCGGCAGTTGTTTGGAATAGCGGGCATTTTCGCTGCCTATGCGGCCGCTAATTTGTTGTCCGGATTATTGAGCTACCTCTGGGCTCGTCGGACTGCCCACAATCTTCTTGCGGTATCCGATATGCATCCCGATGCCTCGGGCGGCCATAAATAGAAGAAACGCCAGCCATAATCCGTCGTTACCGAAAGGCCGGAGGAAATACCAGGCCGGCAGGAATACAAAGAGTGTCGAGAGCACCATGATATTGCGCATCTCTTTTGCACGCATGGCGCCGACGTAAACGCCGTCGTACAGAAAGCACCAGACGGACACGAGCGGTGACGCGATCATCCAGGGCAAATAGCGGATCGCGGTTTCACGGATGTCGGGCAAGTCAGTCAGTATCGAAATGATCAGGTGACCGGCAAGCAAGTACACAGTGGTGAATCCAAGCGCAAATATCACGGACCACCGCAACGTCAAATTGACGGCATGTACCAGCGCATCGCGCCGCTTCTCGCCGATCGCTTTTCCGACCAGGGCTTCTGCCGCATGCGCAATGCCGTCAAGACCAAACGATGTCAGGTGCTGAAAGTTCAGCAGTACGGCGTTGGCGGCGAGAACCTGCCCCCCGAGGCGCGCGCTTTGCGCGGTGACGAACGCCAGCGTGAACATGAGTGCCATGGTGCGCACGAACAGGTGGGTATTAACCGCGAAAAACGCCTTGTACGCGGCAAGGTTCGTCAACCGGGCCAGCGGCCAGTGACCTTCGCGTTTGCTTAGTGTGAAGATCGCGAATGTGGCGCCGACGGCTAAGCCGGAATATTCAGCGATCACCGACGCGAGTGCGACGCCATCGACCGTCATGCCCAATACGACGACGAAAAACAGGTCGAGAGCGATATTGGTCAGGTTGATCGTGAGGAAGATCAGCAACGGCACGCGTGCGTTCTGCAGGCCGATAAACCAGCCGACAAGCGCGTAGTTTGCGAGTGTCCCAGGGGCACTCCAAATGCGAATCTGAAAGTACTGGTTAGCGTAATACTGTGTTTCCGCGTCTCCCCCTAAAAGTGTCAGAGCCAGTTGGCCGATAGGGGTGCGCAAGATAATCAGCGTCAATGCGATGACAAAACCAACGATAAGCGCTTGACCGAGCGAGGCCCGGAGTCCGTCGTTATCGTCCGCACCAAAACTCTGCGCCGCAATGCCCGTGGTTCCCATGCGCAGAAAGTTCATGCCCATGTAGATGAACGTGAATATGGTTGCGCCCAGCGCAACTGCACCGAGGTAGGCCGAGTTATCCAGATGACCCGTAACGCCAGTGTCGACCATGCCGAGCAGCGGAACAGACACATTGGAAAGAATCATGGGCGCAGCGATGCGCCACATATCTTTGTTCTGCGGCAGACGAGTTGCGTTCAAACCCGCGTCATCAGAATGCGCTGACTCCGGTTAGCTCTTTGCCGACGATCAACTGGTGAACCGTTTCGGTTCCTTCGTAGGTAATGACGCTTTCGAGATTCAACATATGGCGAATCGGGACGTACTCCGCGCTGATACCGGCTCCACCGAGAATGTCGCGTGCGTCGCGAGCGATATCCATGGCTGCGCGACAGTTATTCCATTTTGCGAGAGATACCTGTGTCGGGCTTAATTCACCCTTGTCTTTGATGCGCCCAAGTCGCAGCGCCAGTAACTGTGCTGTCGTGATCTGCCGGCACATTTCTGCCAGGCGAATTTGTATCGACTGCGTGTTTGCGATGGGTCGACCGAACAGGACTCTGTCCTGGGTGTATTTCAGAACCTCATCAAGACAGGCCTGCGCCGCGCCAATCACGCCCCAGCTAATGCCGTAACGGGCCTGAGTGAGGCAACTCAACGGGCCCCTCAGGGTCGATACGCCCGGCAATACGTTTGCCTCCGGTATCCTGACATTATCGAAGAACAACGCACCAGTGACCGATGCTCGCAGCGAGAACTTGTTCTCGATTTCCTGCGCCTCAAAGCCGGGCATGTCTTTCTCGACGATGAAGCCTTTGACGCCCTCATCCGTCGTTGCCCATACAACGGCTGCATCTGCGATGGTGGCGTTCGTTATCCACATCTTCGAGCCATTGAGTATCCAGTCGTCGCCGTCCCGTTTTGCATGGGTTTTCATGCTGCCGGGGTCCGATCCGCCGTGCGCTTCGGTCAGGCCGAAGCAACCGACCGCCTCGCCGCGCGCCATGGCTGGCAGCCAGCGCTGTTTTTGTTCCTCGGAACCGTAGGCGTGAATCGGGTACATCACGAGACTGCTTTGCACAGATACAAAGCTGCGCAGACCGCTGTCGCCGCGTTCCAACTCCTGGCAAATTAACCCATAACTGACGCTGTTCAATCCCGCGCAGTCATAACCGTCGATCGAGCTGCCGAGAAGCCCCAGTGCCGCGGTTTCCTGAATGAGTTCACGCGGGAAATCATGCTTCTCGAATGCTTCACGCATCAAAGGGATGACTTTGTCGTCGACGAATCGAGCCACAGTCTCTTTGACCATGACTTCATCGTCGCTCAACTCGGAACGGACATCATAAAGATCCAAAGGATCGAGATTGCTGCTCACAGGCGGTTCCTTGAAGTGCTAATCGCTATTGGGGCGTCGATTCTATACGACTAGATGGGTATTCCGAAACGCTTGAAAAGTACAGACAGTAACCAGGCGGGGCCAATCATGAGGAGCTGAAGATCCTGGATCAAGGGCCGCAGGGAGCCACCACGGCCCAGCGCCAGGCCGACTGTCCCGGCAACCAGCAGGCCGATTGAAATGGCGGTTGCCGGGTAACCCGAGGTGGCCATCCACATCTGAATGGAAGCCAGCCCAAGGAGAAACGGCAACAATCCGATGGCGAGCGACAAGGAGATGATGAAATAGTAGATCGCAGACACCATGAGGAACGCGCTACCCCAGTTGAGCAATGGTGATATCTCTTGAAACTCGATTGGCACGGGTAGCGTCCAGAGTGCTCCGGTCAGGCCCAAGACCGCCATAGGGATCGCAGCCCAGTAAACCACCGGGTTGCGGAGGTTTTGGTGGGTTTGCTCGTATCGAGCCAGCCAATTGTCAATATCGGTCACGGTGTGATCTCACCCGGCGTAAGCTTTATTCTACATGGACATGGGGACTCTTGTGACGCAGTCCTCATTGCTGAAGATTAGAATGACTTTTCTGAACATAAGCACCTTAATTAAGTCTGTGTTCAGGTAGTAAACGCATACAATGCACCCATAAATATTGCAAGCAAGAGGAATGATCATGAACATCAGATCTCAAAAATTAATTCTCGCAATGGCCGTTGCAACGGTTTTTGTGGGCGGTTGTACAACTCTTGACGCGTACACGCGTGAAGAAAAGACCAGCTCTGCGACAAAGGGTGCCCTGATCGGTGCTGCTGCAGGAGCGGTCGTTGGTCTCATCTCAGGTGATGATGCCGTAGAGCGTCGACAGCATGCGCTGATTGGTGCCGGTATCGGTGCTTTGGCGGGTGGTTCGATTGGCTACTACCAGGACAAGCAGGAAGCGGAACTCCGGGCGGAACTTGAAGGTACCGGCGTGAGCGTTGTTCGAAATGGCGACAACATCACGTTGAATATGCCTGGCAACGTTACATTCGCAACAGACAGCTCTGATCTCAGTCCCGCATTTTTCAATGTATTGAATTCTGTGGGTAAGGTACTGGCCGAATTTGAGCAAACGGTAGTCGAAGTGGCCGGACACACGGACAGCACGGGCAGCGATGCTTACAATCAGAGCCTGTCAGAACGTCGCGCGAACTCCGTTTCGGCCTTTCTGACAAGCCAGGGTGTTATAAGTCAGCGTCTGATTACGCTTGGTATGGGCGAAACTCGTCCAATAGCGGACAACAGTTCGGCAGCGGGTCGTCAGGCTAACCGCCGCGTAGAAATCACGATGGTGCCGGTTACCGCAGGCTAGATTTATTCCAGTGAAAACGAAGGCGCGGTGAGTCAGGAATGGCTTACCGCGTTTTTTGTGGCACTCTAGCCGTGTCTGCCCAATAATAATTAATAAGGGCACCAATGAGCGAGACCTACAAAAAGAGCGACGACGGCAGCTGGATCGAAGTCACCGGCTTCGTCAGGCGCCTACTGACTGATGACAATGGCGGCTCTTGTCACCAGCGCTTTATTATTGATATCGGCAATCGCCACACCCTGTTGATCGCACACAATATTGATCTCGCCAAGCGCGTGCCTGTGGGTATGGGCGATAGAGTGCAGGTGCGCGGCATGTACGAATGGAACGACCTGGGCGGCCTGGTTCATTGGACGCACCATGATCCGCACAGCGTTGAGGATGGCGGCTACGTTAGCTACCGCACAAAAAAATACGAGTAGAAGCGCCTGTAGGAGCACCTTTATGCCCTTTGGGTGCAAAGGGCATAAACGACCCGCAGGTCGCGACCACCGGCTCACCAGTTTTTAAGCGGCCATTCGATCGGCGATGCCGGCGGCCATGCAAAATCCGCCTCGTCGATGAGTCTCGCAAAATTCGGTGTGACGTCCAGATCCCAGGGTGCCCCACACCGACAAATCGTCGGGAATAACATGAGTATCAAATGCCCGTTAGGCAGGGCATCAATTCGTGCCGCCTCTTTGTTGGCGGCTTCCCGGTCTCCAACGATAGCGAAGGCCACAGCCGGCGGTCGGACGAGTTCATCTCCAAGTTGCAGCATGTTGTCGAGCGATGTTTTGGCGAGTTTGGCATCACCACGCGCGGCTGCCAGCGTCATCCTGAGCGGGAGGTTTTGGGTGTCGCGATGAATATGGCGGTCGATTATTGACTCCGCTTCTGCAAACCGACCAGCACCCAGGTAAGCGAAAAACAGAGACTGATAGATGCGCACATGCGGTATGACCTTAGCGCCTTTCAGGCCGGTTTCAATGGCCGCTTCCCAATCGCCAAGGAAACCATTGGCCGCCGTTGCCGAGACCCATGCAGAGAAGCCCAGTGGATTGCACTCTCTGTCGGCAAGTGCTCTCTCAAGGGCAATTGCTGCCTTGCCATACGGTAGCTGCGTTTCGAGCATCCAACCGGACGAATCACATCCGCCGGCCGCGACAACGTCGTCTAAAAGTGCCGGAAGCTTACGCCACTCGCCCGTAATAACAGCGAGGTCATACGCAACGATGGCACGAATGTTGTCATTCGGAGCATGGCGGATAGCAAGCTCAAGTCTGCGAATGACATTGTCCATCGCCGCTTCCCGCTCAGCGGCGGTGACGGCTGCATCTTCCATGAAATCCATCAGGTAGTGCGTGTAGTAGTCAGCGCTCCAACCGTAAGGATCGGCAAACTCGGGCTCCAGTTGTATCGCCCGATCGAACCAGACATTTGCCTCTTGCAGAGATTCAAGCATCGTGGCCGAGCCATGTGCCTGATCGAAGAGTTCGACACCTTTTTGGAAGGCAACAAACGCTTCCGGGTTGCGAACACCGGTCCTGAGCATTTGCGCACGTTGTTTTTCATCCATTACAACATCAAGCGCATTTGCAATCTTCTCGGCGATATCGGTTTGTACGCCAAACGTGTCCTGACTGTTGCGGTCGTAGTTCTCCGACCAGAGATGAAACCCATCCTCTGCTCGAATCAACTGTGCAGTAACACGCAAACGATCTCCGTCACGACGAACAGACCCTTCAACGATGTGTGCTACCCCGAGTGTTGCCGCGATCTCAGGTATCGGAAGGTCCTGTCCCTTGAAGTGAAATGATGACGTACGAGCAGTCACCAGGAGTTCTGGAAGTCGCGTCAGTGAATTGAGAATCTCTTCGGTCAGACCGTCGGCGAAGTACTCGTCGTCAGGACCTCGACTCATTGCAACAAATGGCAAAACAGCGACGGATTTTTCGGTCGCGCCATTTGCCGTTTGCTGGTCGACCAATACGAATTTGTCGACCAGCAAGAAGGCCACCGCAGCAACCAGTACGCCAATGATCAGACGGTTTAGTTTTTTGCCCGTGTTCTGCGTGATGGAGACCGATCGATCGACCTCTGCTTCTTTCTTGATGCCGTCTGGCGTCATCTCGAACGCCCAGGCGAAGAACAGTGCAAATATGAAGCCGATGGCGATAAAGAACAGCAGAATCTGCATCAGCCAACCGGGTGCGGCGACACTCTCGAAGACAATGTCGGCGACCTGCAAGACGACCCACGCCACGGCCAGATAAGCGATCGCTACTCGAAATACGTTGCGGCGCTTTAGTTCCTGAAATAGTTGGCTCAATCCAGTACCTGACAGAGTTTTTAAGGGTGCCCAAGATAGCAGATATCGAGGTACAAAAAAGGCCGCTCGGGGAGCGGCCTTTGGTATGGCGTAAGGGTCGGTCGCGACCCGGGGTCGCTGCTACGTCAAACAGCCATCGCGTTTCGAAGCTTCTTGATAGCATTTACTTCAAGCTGGCGAATACGTTCGGCAGAAATACCGTACTCGGCCGCCAATTCATGCAGCGTCATCTTGTCCTCGGTAAGCCAGCGCTCTTCGAGGATTCGACGACTGCGGTCGTCAAGAATCTTCAAGGCAGCCGTCATACGCTCAGTCGCATCTTCGTTGAAGTCGGCCTTCTCAGCCTGAATCGCCGGATCTGCATCCGGGCTGGGCAGATAGGCTGCTGGAGTGAAGTTGCGCTCATCATCAAGGTCAGGTGTTGGATCGAATATCGCATCACGAGAATGCAGACGTTTTTCCATCTCTGTGACTTCTTGTGGCTTAACGCCAAGATCCTTTGCAACAGCCTTGGTCTCTGCGTCCGTCAACCAGGCCAGCGTCTTTTTCTTCTTGCGAAGATTAAAGAACAATTTGCGTTGCGCCTTGGTCGTGGCGACTTTCACGATGCGCCAGTTCTTGAGCACGAACTCATGAATTTCGGCACGAATCCAGTGCACGGCGAATGAGACCAGGCGAACGTCGTAATCAGGATCAAAGCGCTTAACCGCTTTCATCAGGCCAACGTTGCCTTCCTGGATCAAGTCGTTCAGCGGCAGTCCGTAGCCGGTATATCCTTTGGCGATATGGACAACGAAGCGCAGGTGCGCCATGACCAGGTCACGCGCAGCATCAAGATCCTCGTCGTCGCGCAGGCGGCGAGCGAGATCCTGTTCGTCCTCTTTGCTGAGAACGGGAATTGAGCCGACACCCTGAATGTAGGCATCAAGACTCCCTACCGGTCCTGCCAGCGCAAGGTCGTGATTGAATTTCGCAACAGCGGTTGTCATGTAGTACCTCCGTTTGTGGGTGCCGATTTTAGCACTCACGCGGTTAGAGTGCTAACAGTCCATCAAAGTTCCCAAGAGTTTTTGGTGGTTTTATTATAGAAACCAGCTATTTAGGCAGCTTTTGATTTTGTATTATGTCTAATCAGCGCGGCTCAATTCGTCGCATATGCCGGGCGGCTGTAATCCACGAGGCGAGCAGGCCCAGGAAAACCGCAATGCCAAGAATGGCAGCACTTTCCGCTGCGCCCAGGGTGGCGACCGAAATATTGCCCTGATAAAGCCCGGCAAGGCGCGCCACGGGTTCCTTGAGCAAGTAGAGTCCGTATTGCACCAATAGCAACGCAAAGCTGCCACCAAGCAATCCGTACCAGAACCCGGTCCAGAGGAAGGGTCGCCTGACAAATGCGTTGTCCGCTCCGATCAGCTTGGTCACTTCAATTTCCTCGCGCCGATTTTCGATATCGAGGCGAATCGTGTTGCCGATGATGACAACAATGGCCATTCCGAGCAGTGCCGAGCCGATGGCGATCGCCTGCCGGACGATATCGAGGATGGCGTGGAATCGTTGCACCCACTCCGTATCGACCTGAACCAGTTCGGTCTCAGGTAAATTACCGATCTCTTCTTGTAGCAGAGTCAAGGATGCTCCGGTGTTGCCAGGTCCGGGTCTGACCACGAGCGCGTGTGGCAACGGATTCTCGCCGAGCTGGTCGAGTGCCGCACCGAACCCCGACTGCTGTTTGAACTCGGCCAGCGCCTGCTCCGCGGTGATGAGCTCAACGGACTCAATATCGGCACGCTGTCTGATCAGTTGCGAGAGATTCTCCGCTTCAGCGACCGATACTGATTGTTTCAGGTAGACCGAAAAGTCGAGGGCATTATTCCAGCTGCTGCTGACGGACTGTACGTTTTTGACAATGACGTTGATCGCCGCTGGCAGGGCGAGCGTGACGCCAATAACGAGGATAATCATCAAGCTGGCAAAAGGTTGTCGCGACAATCGGCCCAAAGCACCCACTGATGTACTGGCGTGTCGGGTCAACCAGACCGAGAACGCCCCCGAGGAGCGAACCGGCGTAACGGCATCCGAGTTTCGTGTCACTGCCACGGATCAACCTCCTGTTGAAGTTGACCACCCTCCAGCGCAATTCGCCTGCAACCCAGTCGATCGATCAGTGCGATATCGTGGCTCGCGATCATAAGCGTAACGCCAACCTCGTTAAACCGCCTGAAAATCCGCATGACCTCCAGTGACAAATCCGGATCAAGATTGCCGGTTGGTTCATCCGCGATGAGTACTTTTGGCCGGGTCACAATCGCACGCGCAATACCCACGCGTTGTTGCTCTCCCGCCGACAGGGTTTGCGGACTCTGCTTTTCCTTGTGCAACAGGCTCACCTGATCGAGCGCGGCTCTGACGCGGCGCCCCGCATCGCGATGACTGACACCGGCGATTATCAGTGGCAAGGCGACGTTGTCGAACACCGGGCGATCGTAAAGCAGCTTGTGATCCTGAAAGACCATGCCGATCTGTCGCCGGTAGGCCGGAATCTTGCGACGCTTTACACGTCGAGTGTTCTGATTGTCGACAATGACCTCGCCGCTGGTGGGGCGTTCAATCAACGCGATCAGTCGCAGCAAGGTACTCTTGCCCGCGCCCGAATGCCCGGTAACGAAAACCATCTCACCTTTGTCGACGGACAGGCTGAGTCCCGACAATGCTTCTTGTCCACCGGGAAATCGCTTCGTAACGTTATCGAGCTGGATCATTTGAATTACGCGTCCTCATTGCCTGATGACAGCAGCGCATCGACAAACTCTTTTGCGCGAAACGGCTGCATATCTTCTACGGCCTCGCCAATTCCGATGAACCGAACAGGCACCTGCAAGCGATTGGCGATAGCAAACAGAATGCCACCCTTCGCACTGCCATCCAACTTGGTGACCGTTATCCCGGTGAGCCCCAGGGCCTCATGAAATTTTTCTGCCTGCACGAGACCGTTCTGTCCCTGACTGGCATCGAGCACCAGCATGATTTCATGAGGGGCGGATTCGTCATGGCGGCCCACCACGCGCTTCATTTTCGCGAGTTCATCCATTAAGCCGGTCTGATTTTGCAGACGCCCTGCAGTATCGACCAGAAGTACATCTACCTTTCTTGCCTTGGCAGCCTGCCAGGCATCAAAAATTACCGCGGCCGGGTCTGCGCCCGATTGCTGCGCGATGACCGGTACATTGTTGCGCTCCCCCCAGACCTGCAGCTGCTCAACTGCTGCAGCGCGAAACGTATCACCGGCCGCCAGCATGACTGAATGCCCGTCATCCTGCAGGCGGCGAGCAAGCTTGCCGATCGTCGTTGTCTTGCCGGCACCGTTGACGCCGACCATGAATATTACGAACGGGCTGTGCGACCTTTCAATCTCAAGCGGCCGCTCTGCTGAATCAAGAATGCTTAACAGTGAACTCTGCAGGCCGGCACGCAGCGCAGCCAGATCTTTCAATTCGTTTCGCGCCAAACTTTTCTTGAGGTCTTTGATGATCCGCTCAGTCGTGTCGACACCGACATCGGCCATGACCAGCAAGGACTCAAGATCTTCAAGTACGTCTTCACTGATCTCACCACCCGGGACCAGGTTTGCAAGGTCATACGTCAGCCAATTGTCGCCTCGATTGATGCGAGCTCGCAGACGCTTTATGAAGCCCTCGCGTTTTTCGGGCTTTTCTTTCTTTCCAAACATCGTTATACGTTCTTCAAAGGCTATGGTATTGAGTACAGGTTGTGATCGCTCGCAAAAAAACAGACAAGAGAAAACCTCAGGTGGGGCAGCTGCGTATTGTAGCGGGAAACTGGCGTAGTCGTCTTTTGCAGATTGCGGATGTTCCCGGGCTCCGGCCCACGTCGGAACGTATCCGGGAAACTCTGTTTAACTGGTTGGCGCCCAGCATTCACGGCGCGAGGTGTCTGGATTTGTGCGCCGGAACCGGTGCCCTCGGGATCGAAGCCTTATCCAGAGGGGCAGCAGAGCTTGTATTTGTCGAGCGGTCGTCGGTCGCAACGAAGGTATTGAAGAGCAATATTGCGTCACTTGCGGCAACAAATGCCGAGGTCCTGAATCTTGATGCGCGCAACTACCTTGGCGCTAGCAGCGTGCAGCCGTTTAATATTGTTTTTCTGGATCCACCCTTTCAGGCTGAACTGCATGCCGAATTGTGTAGACTGTTACAGGAACAAGGCTGGCTGGCCGGTGATGCCAGGGTTTATATCGAGATGGACCGGAATCAGCCAGAGATCTGTTTGCCCGAGAGCTGGCAGGTGTTAAAAAATAAAACCGCCGGCAACGTCCGCTACATGCTCGCGGCGACCGATGTTTGAAGGGAGTGAATTTGCATGACAGTTTCTGCGATGTACCCGGGTACCTTTGATCCGATCACGCTGGGTCATGAAGATTTCGTTCGACGTGCGGCCAAGTTGTACGACAAAGTCGTTGTTGCGGTCGCGGCCGACACGGGGACCAAAAAGACGATGTTCTCATTCGACGAGAGAGTTGAGCTTGCCCAACAGACACTCGCGGATATCGATAATGTCCAGGTTACCGGGTACGCAGGCCTCACGATTGATTTCGCGCTCGAAAATGGCCTCGCAGTTATCGTCCGTGGGTTGCGAGCTGTATCAGACTTTGAATACGAATTTCAGCTCGCGAGCATGAATCGACACCTTACTGAAGAAGTCGAAACGGCATTCCTGACGCCGACCGACAAATACACGTTTATTTCTTCAACCCTGGTGCGGGAAGTTGCATCACTTGGCGGGGATGTCACCGAGTTTGTCTCGCCGCGAGTGAGAGAGGCTTTGCTGCAAAAGGTCGGTCGTAACTGATCAGGTCTGGCACTGTTTGCAATAAAAAGTTGTTCTCTGCCCCTGCACGATTGCGGTAATCGGCGTGTCGCAATGCCGACACGGCTCGCCCTCCCGGCCATACGCTTGCAGCTTCTGCCGGAAGTAACCTGCCTGTCCATCGCCACCGTAAAAATCTCGCAACGTCGTTCCACCGGCCTTGATAGCGCTCGATAGAACCGCTTTGATTGTGGTGGCCAGACTTTGGTAGCGACGCAGCGCAACACGGCCTGCCGCGTGGCGTGGATTGATGCCCGCAAGATACAGCGCCTCACTGGCATAGATGTTCCCCACACCAACCACGATGTGAGCATTCATGATGAATTGCTTGATGCTTACGCGCCGACCGCGTGACTGTGCCCACAGATGATCACCATCAAACTGGTCGCTGAGCGGCTCTGGACCGAGCGCTCGAAGCAGTTTGTGTTGCAGTGGATCTGTACTCCAATGCAATGACCCAAAGCGTCGCGGATCACGAAATCGTAAGGTTTTGCCTGTCTCAAGTTCGATATCGACGTGGTCATGAACGCCCGCCGGCGTATCCCTGTCGACGATGAATACACTGCCAGACATGCCAAGGTGCAGAATAGCGGCGCCTTGTTCGGTGTTGATTAACAGGTACTTCGCGCGCCGGGTTACCGCGGTGATCGTACTGTCCACAAGGTTTCGATCGACAGATTTTGATATCGGCCAACGCAGACTGCGATTCCGAATGACGACGCGAGAAACTCGTGTGTCGACGATATGCGGCTCAATGCCGCGGCGGCTGGTTTCGACTTCGGGTAACTCAGGCATGCCGTATTGTGCACCAAAAAAAGCCCGGTAATACCGGGCCTTTATGCGCTTGGTTATCCGACGTTCCGGGAAGGAGCGGCAGACACCCGCTTATCTGATTTTGGCTTCTTTATAAAGTACGTGCTTGCGAATGGTCGGATCGTACTTTTTGGTCTCCATCTTTTCGGGATGCAAACGCTTGTTCTTTGTCACGGTGTAGTAGTGACCACTACCAGCACTGGAGACGAGTTTGATTTTGTCACGCATATCTCATTCCTCCGGCGACTAAACGCGTTGACCGTCGGCACGCAGGTCAACGAGAACTTTCTCGATACCGTGCTTGTCGATGATGCGAAGGCCCTTATGCGAGATACGCAGACGTACGAAACGCTTCTCGGATTCGACCCAAAAACGCTTGAACTGCAGATTCGGCAGGAAGCGACGACGAGTTTTATTATGTGCGTGAGAAACATTATTGCCTGATTGCGGCCGTTTCCCCGTCACTTGGCATACCTTGGACATGGGTAAGTCTCTGATTTTTCTAAAAGTTGCCCACGAATGGTGAG
>JAACFM010000110.1 GCA_009937445.1 Gammaproteobacteria bacterium
GAACGCTATGAGGCGGCTGCCCGACCGGGTTTGCAGTTAGCCTTGTCTAACGAACCCGTTGCCGACATGAATATGGTGATTGTGGGGGCCGGCGTGGACCATGATCATTTCCGAAACATGGTGAGTTCGTGCCTTGATCGAAGAATCCCGTTCCTTGTCATGATCTACCCTGACGCTGGCAAAGCGCTCGACGATATTGCAGCCGACCTGGGCCTGGTCTACGCGGCGGACTTTCCGATAATGGTGCGTGATGACCTGCCGCTCGAGCCCTCCGGTAATCCCGACGTTGACGTTGTCCGAGCACAGAGCGTCGAGGACGCCGATGCCAGTGCGGATGTGATGGTCTCGGCCTACAGCATGCCCAAGGACAGTGTGCTTCGAGCATTGCCTGCATCCCTTTTTGCTTCTCCGGGCGCCGATGTCTACGTCGCCCGCCTCAATGGCGAGCCTGCGGGAAGCGTCACACTGACATACCATGGCGATACCTGCGGCATCTGGGCCATGGGTACGGATGCGGCACGACAGCGTGGAGGCATTGGTCTGATGCGGCACGACAGCGTGGCGGCATTGGTCTGCGGCTACTGTCGACTGCAATGGTGCAAGCGCGCAATAGCGGGGTCCGACGCTTTTTCTTGGGTGCAACACCGGCGGGTTTCCGCCTGTATGAGGGGCTTGGCTTTGAGACAGTTTGCTCAGCCCGAGTCTGGGTGTCGGGTGAAACTCATCAGGCGTAGCTGCGCGCGCGACGATACCTATCCCTGGCCCTCTCTGAACGGCTGCATCTGGCCGTTAGCAGACTCTCAAATTCAAAAATATCGGGGTGTCTGAACGACCGCTATTGGTGAAAGCAGACATCAGGCGACCAACGGAAACGGCCCTGTAAATAAATCAACGAGTTTTAGTAATCCCGCCCCCGCTTTGCACCTGCAGAGACGCCTGATTCCTGGCTTTAACCCCTCTGATAGCGCGTACTGCTACCCAAACCAAAAAGGGCTACACCACGAACGATGTAACCCTCTGATCTTGATGGCTTGCCCCGCTCCAGGCAGCCTATGTTTGTGCTATTTACGGCCTCCACTACCCCATTAATTATGTGGGGTATTTTGTGGGGTTACTCTCTATAAGCATTCATTTTTATTTATAAAAACAATTACTTATAGATGATATGTGGCGGAGAAGGCGGGATGGCCGCTTCGCGGCGCCGAAGGCGACTGCGTCGCTGCTCGGCTCGAACAGGGTTCTCATCCTCAACCTCTCTCGGCGAGAAAAACAAAAGGCCCCATAAAGGGGCCTTTGATTTTTCTGGCGGAGAAGGCGGGATTCGAACCCGCGGTACGCTATAAACGTACACTCGCTTTCCAAGCGAGCGCCTTAAACCACTCAGCCACCTCTCCTGATTCTGTCTGTCTCTCCGTTAGCTACCCGATTTAATTAACGGTGGGTATTCAATGCAATCTGAACCCGCTGGACGCGGCGGGGTCTCGGATTTTGGAACCGGCATTTCCTTGAATTCGTCCAAGGAGTCGAGCCCTTCCGGCACAACGATTCGCTTACCTGGAACAACAGCCTGATAAGGTTGTAGCTCATCACAAGTCGTACGAACTTCGCCTCTGCCGCATGCAGCCAGTGTGCTGAGCAGGATAAAACTCGAAAGTGTCGTAATTGCCTGGTTCAAGGTCATGCGGTTTTCTCCAGAACTACGCCCGCTTCTCGCATGGCTGCTCTCATTTCATCGTGATATTGCCCTGAAAATGGTGTCAGCGGCAACCGGATATGATCTTCCATTAACCCCATCTGGCTCACCGCCCATTTCACGGGTATCGGATTCGACTCGCTGAACAAGCACTTGTTCAAAGGCTGCAGCGTGTTGTCCAGAGCCTTCGCCTCGTCCTTCTTACCTGCAAGTGCCAAACGGCAAAGGCTTGCAACCTGCTGCGGCGCAACATTGCCGCTTACCGTAACAACGCCGTGGCCACCTTGTTCTATAAACGGCCGCAACGTGAAGTCATCCCCGCTGTACAACCTGAATTCATCATCGACCAGGTTCTGAATGTCTTTCAACCGCTCCAGATCGCCTGTCGCTTCCTTGATGCCCATTATATTCCCGTGCCTTGAAAGACGACTCACCGTCTCAGGCAACATGTCCGCCACCGTGCGACCCGGAACGTTATACAGCATGATGGGCTTTCCCACCGCATCCGCTATAACACTGAAGTGCCGATATATCCCTTCCTGAACCGGTTTGTTGTAATACGGCACAACGACCAGACAGGCATCGATCGGCATATCCATGACGGCGCGCGACAAATCAACCGTCTGCGCAGTAGAGTTTGAACCCGTACCCGCGATGATGGGCAGGCGACCATTTGCGAACTCGGTCGCGTGACCGATCAACTCAATATGCTCGGAGTGCGCCAGCGTCGCCGACTCACCCGTTGTGCCCGCTATGACAAGCCCGTCGCTGCCCTGATCAACATGAAAGTCGATCAGCCGCTTGAGACTCGTGTAATCGACCCGATTATTGCCGTCAAATGGCGTTACCAGCGCGACCAGACTACCGCTAAACATATCTTGTTCTCGCCACAAATGAGGCGGCGATGTTACTGTTCATGTCCGGCGCTGGCAAGGCCTGAAGCGATTGCTTTTCCATTCATGAGGGTGTTTTTAGAAAAATGTCACAACTTATTGTTATTTCAGCAGTTGGGTCAGATCGAACGGGTGTCGTTCAAGATCTGAGTAAAGTCATTCTCTCCTGCGATGGAAACATCGAGGAAAGCCGCATGACAACATTGGGCTCGGAATTCGCCATGCTCCTGCTGGTGTCAGGCAATTGGGCGACCCTTAACAAGCTCGAACAGGGTCTTGATAAGCTGGGGGAGGCGAAAAATCTGTCGATCTCCGTTCGCAAAACCGACTCGAAAATGCCCACTGGCGATCGTATGCCGTATGCCGTCGATATCGTGAGCCTCGATCAGCAGGGAATTGTCTTCAATCTGGCCAATTTCTTTGCGTCCCGGGATATCGAGATAGCAGATGTGGCAACCAGAAAATATGCCGCAGCTCACACAGGATCACCGATGTTTGCGGTCCAAATGGCGATCAACGTGCCCGCGGAAGTCCATATATCGCAGCTTCGAGAGGAATTTCTGGAGATTTGCGACCGTTTGAATCTCGACGCCATCCTAGAACCAGTGAAAGCGTAAACGCAACGGAGCCAGCATGAGTGCACCACAACTAAATCGAGTAGTACGCGACTTCACGGCGTCGGGTACAAGAAACAAGACCATTCGCTTGAAGGATTTGCGCGGCCAGAACGTCGTTATTTATTTCTACCCTAAAGACAGCACACCGGGCTGCACCCTCGAAGGTCAGGACTTCCGTGATTTGCACGCAAAGTTCAGACGACAGAAAACGCTTATTTTTGGGGTCTCACGAGACAGCCTCGCATCGCATGAGAAATTCAGAGATAAGCAGCAATTCCCATTTGACCTGATTTCAGATCCGGACGAAGTCGTTTGCAAGCATTTCGACGTCATTCATGAAAAGTCACTGTATGGCCGTAAGTTTATGGGCATCGTTCGCAGCACGTTTCTGATTGATGCCGCCGGAAAGCTGCGTCAGGAATGGCGAAAGGTTAAGGTCAAGGGGCACGCCGCCGAAGTACTGGACGCCGTCAAGCTGTTAAAATAACGGGAACGCGATCGGTCAAGCCCAGTCGAAGTCACTATGTCAAAATCCTCATCAAAAGCCACGCTGCTCACCTTTGCCCTCGCAACGGTCGTGTTTATCAGCGGGGCCGGAGCTGATGAAATCAAGCTCCCGGACATGGGCAGCCCGGCCGATGCCATTCTTTCCGCGAATGATGAGGTGCAAATTGGTCGATCCATCATGCGCGACATCCGCAACAGCGGCCAGGTTGTGGAGGATCCACTGGTCAATGAATACATCAACGAGGTCGGCAACAAGGTTGCAGCTCAAACCAATGACGGCGATCACGACTTCACCTTTTTTGTCATCGACGATCACCGCATCAATGCCTTCGCACTGCCTGGCGGTTACATCGGCGTGCATACAGGACTCCTCGAGGCTTCACGCAGTGAAGATGAGCTAGCCGGCGTTCTTGCACACGAGGTTGCGCACGTAACGCAGCGACATATCGCGCGAGCAATTCACGCCAACTCGCGGCAAAGCCTGCTGTCAACAGCGATCATGCTGGGCGCAATGATCGCTGGTGCTGCCGGTGGTGGTGGCGACGTCATGCAGGCTGGTATTGCTGTTGCGCAGGGAACCGCCGCACAACAACAAATCAACTTCACCCGCTCCAACGAGCACGAAGCTGACCGGGTCGGTATAGCGGCCCTGGCAGACGCCGGCTTCGACCCCTACGGAATGGCATCCTTTTTTGACGTGATGTCTCGTCAGGACTCACGGGCTCCGGATGAAAGGGCTCCCGAATTCCTGAGAACCCATCCGGTGACCAGTTCTCGCATAGCAGAAGCACGCAACCGGGCAAGAAACTATCCGCAAGTGAGAAGTGAAGACTCAATCAGCTACGGGATATCCAAAATTCGAACAATTATTGACCGTTTTGAAACACCGAAAGAGGCGGTCGCCTACTTTGAAAAACGCCCCTACCAAAACCAGAACGAACTCGAGCGCTACGGCAGGCTACTCGCCTATTTGCGTGATGGCAGCTACGGAAAGGCTCTGGACATCGTTGAGAATCTCGTCGACAGAAACCCGGAAGTCATCGCCTATCATATCGCGCTGGGTGATACGCAAGTGCTGCTTGGGCGCCATGCCGAAGCTATTGATACCTTTGAGGAGGCCCTCAAGCTATTTCCTCGAAATGTCCCGCTGGTTATTGCCTATGGCGAGCGACTGCTGGAGTTGCAGCAACCCCAAAAAGCGCACATTCTGTTGCTCGACCTGTTGAACAATGTTCCTCCTACGCCGGATCAGGCACGCTTAATAGCCCGGGCTGCCAATGAGGCTGGAGAAATGGCCGAGTCACTGTATTATCTTTCTGAATATCGATTGATGATCGGCGATCTGGTCGGTGGCATTAACTATCTGCAGCAAGCCCTGCGACTGCCCGAACTGCAGGAAATTCAGCGCATTCGCTTTGAGGCTCGAATAGACTTTATTCGTGAATACATGACCGAGGAACAACTGCGTCGAATGCAACATACTCCGCCCCCCAGTCAGTCCGCACGCAACGTCGCCTAGCCATGGGCGCCTCTCATTATTCATTCGTTGCACTCATCACGCTTATTTTTTCGCTAACGGCCTGCTCGTCGATTCCGCCCGAGCAACGCGTTGCGCCCGACCCGTGGGAATCGCTTAACCGCCCGTTGTACGGTGTTCATACAACGATCGATAACGTAACGACGAAACCGCTGGCAAAAGGCTACCGGAAGATCATGCCGGGCCCGGCGCGAAAAGGCGTTTCGAATTTCTTTCGAAATCTCATCACGCCGCGTTCCATGGTTAATAATTTCCTGCAGGGAAAGCCACAACGAGGCTTTTCCGAGTTCGGGCGATTCCTTTTCAACAGCACTCTGGGTATCGGTGGCCTGATCGATATCGCGTCAATCGGTGGGATGGAAGAGTACCGTGAAGACTTCGGACAAACCGCGGCTGTTTGGGGAATTCCGGACGGCCCATACGTGGTGATACCGTTCCTGGGGCCGCACACATTGCGTGACGCAATCTTATTACCTGTCGATATTATTGTGGATCCGTTGTACCAATATGAGAACTCATCTGTACGCGACAAACTGTACGTTTTGCGCCTCATTGATCTGCGCTATCGATTGCTGACCGCGGACCAGTTCCTCAACGACTCCAAGGATCCGTACGTCACGATGCGAGAGTCATACCTGCAAAACAGGGAATATGAAATTTACGATGGCGACCCGCCTTTCGAAGATGACTTCTTCGACGAATTTCTAGAAGAAGACTAGCGCGATTCTATTGCGTATCCGGTGCTTCAATAAAGCCGGCCCAACGTTCGCCGCGCGTTAAAAGCTCATCAACCTCGGTTGTCTTGGCGATTGCCATTATCCGTTCAGGTATTCCGGAATAACGGATTTCCCTGACGGTATGATTCGCCCAGGTCACCCACTCCAGGAGCAACGCCAGGCCAGCTGAATCACTCAGCGTCACACCCGAAAGGTCAATTTCCAGACGTGTGTGCTCTTCGAATGGCTGCTCGCTTACCTGCAAAATCCTCTCAGCGGTGTCGAACGATATTTCGCCAGCTAGAGCAAAATGACCGTCCCCCAAATCTTCCAGCGTGAAGTCACCCATCGCCTTAAATACCCGCCTCGCCTTCCAGTCGCTCAATAACGGCCTCAAGACTCGTGCTGCGAATTTCCGAATCAATCTCCGTTCGGAAATTGCGAATATAGGAGACGCCCTCAATGACCACATTGAAAAGCAGCCAGCCGCTCTCTCGCTTCACCAGTTCATAGTCAACGGCGACCTTGGTGCCGTCGCTCAGCTCAACGGTGCTCTTGACCTTAGCCCGTGGTTTGGAGTCGTCGCCTCGAAAAGGCAGGACTTTCACCTGGTCCTGCTCGAACTCGAGCAAGCCATCGGCATAACGCCGCAGCAAAGCCTGATAGAACGCGTCGATGAATCGAGTACGCTGGGCCTCGTCGGCCGTTCGCCAATGCTTGGCCAACACCATCTGCGCCGCAAATTTTTGGTCAAATCTGGGTAACAGAACCTCATCGATGAGCGCGTAGAGCGAATCACGATCTGACGCCAGCTCTTCCCGCCGACCGTCCATTTTCTCCGCCAGCAGCGCAACGGCACTCTCAATCACCGCCGTCGGTGTCGAATCATTCGCAATCGCCGGCAATATTGTGAGAGCTACCAGGGTGATCGACAACAAAAATGACTTCATTCATCACCTCCGGATCCGGAGCTGACCAGGAATTTACCTATCAGGTTTTCCAGCACGATGGCCGATTGCGTGAAGTAAATCTCGCTGCCATTTTCGAGGAAGGTATCTGAACCGCCGGCCTGCAGACCGATGTACTGGCTGCCTAGCAGTCCAGCCGTCAAGATGCTGGCGTCTGAATCATCCGGAATCTGGTCATACTGACTGTCAATGATCAGCGTGACTCTTGCTTCCAGCGCGACCGGGTCAAAAGTAACGTCGGTAACCCGGCCGATAGTAACGCCTGACATGGAAACGGGTGCTCTGGGCTTCAGACTGCCAACGTTCTCAAAGCTTGCCTCCACTTCAAATGTCTCCGACGCGGAGAACTTTTCACCGCCGGTCGTCTGTGTTGTCATAAAGAACAGCGCCGACATCCCCAACAGGACGAACAGGCCGGTTCCAATTTCAACTGAACGTGTTTGCTGCATAACTGCTCCTCAAAGCATGACTGCTGTGATCATGAAATCCAGAATCAACACTGAAATCGCAGTGATCACTACGGTTCTTGTCGTCGCTCGGCCAACGCCTTCAGCTGTGGGAATCGCATTGTAGCCCTCCCACACCGCCAGCAGGCTCGCGACAATTCCAAATACGAAACTCTTCAAAACGCCTTCACGAATATCTTTTATGTCCACAGATAGCTGCATCTGCTGCCAGAACGCACCGACATCAACACTCAATAGATCAACCGCCACAACATGAGCGCCGAACAAACCGGTGCAGGTAAATATTGCCACCAGTAACGGCATCGCGACGACGCCGCCCAGAAACCTCGGTACAAGAACGCGCCTGACGGGATTGACCGCCATCATTTCCATCGCGGATAACTGGTCTGTTGCCTTCATCAGACCGATTTCCGACGACAAGGCAGTACCGGCTCTGCCCGCAAACAGCAACGCGGTAATGACGGGACCCAACTCTTTTATCAATGCCAGAGCGACAACCGTGCCTACCGAGTCTTCAGCGTTAAAGCGCGCCAAATTGGAATAGCCCTGTAAGCCAAGAACACCACCGACAAAGAAGCCACACACCATAATAATGACAAGCGATAACGCTCCCGTATTATGAATCTGCTTGATAACCAGCCCCGGTCTCCGCAGCACAATGCGTGGTGAATGCCGGATAATTCGAAGAAAGAAAAGCTGAAACGCACCGAAGGTGCGAACAAATTCAAGAACGTTGTTGTAAATATCGCGCAACAGCCCCTTCATTCAGAATCCCGCCCAAGCAATTGCTCAGCGTAATCCGGAGCTTCGAAGTGGAACGCTACCGGCCCGTCAGCCATACCATGCATAAATTGACGGACCAGTTCGGATTTTGCGGCGCTGAGTTCGTCCGGACTACCACTCGCGGCTACCTTGCCATCGGAGATCAGGTAGCTTCTGTCGGCGACAGTCGACACTTCCGCGACGTCATGACTGACGATTATGCTGGTGATACCCAACGCGTCATTCATTCGCCGGACCAATCGCACAATAACCCCCATGGAAATCGGATCGAGACCAACGAATGGTTCATCGTAGATCAATATGTCAGGGTCCATTACCATTGCCCGAGCCAATGCTACACGCCGCGCCATCCCGCCGGACAGCTCTGCAGGCATCATGTCCGCCGCCCCACGAAGCCCCACCGCATGCAGTTTCGTCAAAACAACATGACGAATGAGCCGATTAGAAAGCTTTGTGTGCTCACGCAATGGAAAAGCGACGTTTTCGAAAACGTTGATGTCGGTTAACAGCGCGCCATTTTGAAACAACATGCCGAAACGCTGCCGCAAGCTGTAAAGATCGCGCTGATTGAGCGAAGCTATATCCACACCGTTGACGAATATCGCTCCCTGCTGAGGAATCAGTTGACGCGTAATCAGTCGCAGGAGCGTTGTTTTGCCCGTGCCGCTCGGCCCCATCAGCGCTGTGACCTCACCGCGCTTAATGGTCAAATTCATATCCTTGAAAATCACGCGTGCGCCACGCGAGTACATCAGATCGCGGATTTCAATCAGATTTTCAGAATAATCAACCATAAATCGCCGAAGAAGTTATACAGCCCAATGTCCTGCCACACGTGATTAAGGTCATGCCAGGCCATTCTGGAGAAAACGGGGTGACTTAGCATAGCAAAACCATCATCAAACCACGCACCAAAATCACAACAGCTATAGCGTGTGGTCACAAATAGGACTAAAATAGTCCTTTATCTGGAAACCTGCCATTCGCCCCTGGAGGCCTGTGTGCTCAGAATCAGCAAACTCACAGATTATGGAACAGTCTTGCTCGCCAATCTGGCTGCAAACCGGGACTCCGTGTGCAGCGCCGCGGAGGTCGCCAACGCGACAGGTATCGCTGTGCCAACTGTCAGCAAGCTGCTGAAGTCGCTGGGTCGCTCCGGTCTTGTCACGTCAACACGGGGCGCAAATGGTGGGTACCAGCTAGCGAGAGACCCGGAGGACATTAGCGCAGCCGATATTATTGATGCTCTCGAGGGACCCGTTTCCATCACTGAATGCAGCGCGAGCGATAGCCAGTGCGAGCATGAAG
>JAACFM010000111.1 GCA_009937445.1 Gammaproteobacteria bacterium
CAACACTTCACGTTCCTCGGCTATCGGGAATACAAGTTAAGAAAAAAAGGCAAACGCATATTTTTGGAATCTGTCGATGGCACCGGCCTCGGCGTATTGAGTGGTGATGACCGCGGTTCCAAGTCGGTTGAGTTGACAGCGGAAATGCGCCGACTGACCCGATCGCGTGACTGGTTAATTTTGACGAAAGCCAACTCACGATCGACCGTGCATCGTTCGGCGTTTCTCGACTACGTCGGCGTCAAGGTTTATGACGAGAAAGGCAATGCCGTTGGTGAACGTCGATTTATTGGCCTTTTGACCTCGGTTGCCTATAACGAAAGCCCAAGACACATTCCGTTGTTGCGCCACAAAGTGCAGAAAGTATTTGAACGAGCGCATGTTGATCAACTGGGGCATCGTGGGAAAGCGCTCTCGAACATCATTGAAAATTACCCGCGGGAAGAGTTGTTTCAGAGTTCGATCCAGGACCTTGCACGAACAACCATCGGCATTCTGAATCTGCAGGACAGAAAACGCGTAAAGTTCTTCGTTCGCAGGGATACCTTTCGGCGCTTCTTCTCATGCCTGGTCTTCGTGCCAAGAGAAAAATACACCACCGCAATCAGGATGCGGATTGAAGCACTTCTGATGGATGCCTTTGCAGGAATCACTGTCGATTCAGCTGTTCAGATATCGGACTCCGCCCTCGCCCGCGTGCATATCATTGTCCGCACCGCAGAAGGTATAAGACCGCATATCAGCATTCAGGATATTGAGCACAGGATCGCCGAACTCGTCGTCACCTGGTCCGATCGTCTGCGTGACCAGCTGACTGAAAAGTTCGGTCACAGTGAAAGCGACAGATTGTTCAAGGCTTACGGTCAGATATTTCCGGCTAGTTATCAGGAGGACACGTTACCTATCGAAGCCTGCTCCGACGTTTGTCGCATCGATACGATGCTGGCCGAAAACTCCAAGCGCACTGTTGACTTGTACATTTCGAAGCGAACGAATGCGGGTAATGTATTTTTCACAACCTACGGACTGGGTGAACCGATCGCGCTGTCCGACGCATTGCCGGTCCTCGAAAATATGGGCGTCAGAGTATTTTCAGAACGCCCCTATGAAGCAGTGCTGGCAGATGGCGAATCGTTTTGGATTCAGGACTTCCACGTTGTCAATGATGGTGACCGAAGCGTTGATATCGAAGCCGTTGATAGACGATTCGAAGACTGTTTTCTCGCGGTGCTAAGAGGCGAGGCCGAGAACGACGGTTTGAACCGGCTCGTATTCAATGCGGGTCTGGATTGGCGTCAGACGTCACTCTTACGCTGCTATACAAAACACATTCTTCAGCTGGGTCTGCCGTTCAGCCAAACCTACATGGAAGATGTGCTGATTGCGCATTCGAATCTCGTGCCATTACTGGTTGAACAATTTGAACTGCAATTCGACCCGAACATCGGCAAGGCGCGTCGTAAGAGCGAGCTCAAACGAATAACCGCCTCTGTTTCTCGCGGTGTCGCCCGGGCCAAAAATGTCGATGAGGACAGAATCCTGACGGCATTTGCGGGCAGCATTAACGCGACTCTTCGTACCAACTATTTTCTGACAGAGAACGACAAACCGAAATCGTATATATCGATCAAACTCGATCCTTCGAAGCTTCCCGAAATACCGCTGCCGAAACCGAAGTTTGAGGTATTTGTTTATTCTCCAGAAGTCGAAGGCGTGCACTTGCGTGCCGGCGACATCGCTCGAGGCGGTTTACGCTGGTCAGACCGACGAGAGGATTTCCGAACCGAAGTCCTCGGCCTGATGAAAGCTCAGGTCGTCAAGAACACGGTGATTGTTCCGACAGGGGCGAAAGGTGGGTTTTATCCGAAACGAGCGCCAAGCGGTGATCGCGACGCCATCATGCAGAACGGAATTCACTGTTATAAGACGTTTATAAGTGCCCTGCTCGATATCACAGACAATGTGATCGATGGTGAAGTTATAACGCCTGCAGGCATTGTCCGCCGCGATGGCGACGATCCTTATCTTGTCGTGGCCGCTGACAAGGGCACAGCGACATTTTCTGATATCGCCAACGGCATCTCGGCGGATTATGGCTTCTGGCTGGATGATGCGTTCGCCTCAGGCGGCTCGGCCGGCTATGACCATAAGAAAATGGGCATTACCGCACGCGGTGCCTGGGAAGCGGTCAAACGTCACTTCCGCGAGGACGGTATAAACATCCAGACAGAACCGTTCACGGTTGCCGGGATCGGCGACATGGCGGGCGATGTGTTCGGCAATGGAATGCTTTTATCGCGCAAGATCAAACTGGTTGCGGCATTTAATCACCGTAATATTTTCCTGGATCCGGATCCCGACATGGCGAGCAGCTTTAGGGAGCGCCAGCGTCTCTTCAATACGCCGCGCACTGGTTGGGAAGATTATGACGACTCACTGATCTCCAAAGGTGGTGGCGTCTACTCCCGGCAGGCAAAAACGATTCGACTCAGTAACGAAGCACGGAAAATCCTTGATATTCAGACGACCTCTCTGAAGCCTGACGAGTTGATCAATGCGATCCTCAAAATGCCCGTTGACCTCCTGTGGAATGGCGGCATTGGCACCTATGCGAAAGCCAGCACTGAAGGACATGCTGACGCCGGTGATCGAAGCAATGATGCCGTTCGAGTGAATGCCGATGAGTTGCGCTGCAAAGTGGTTGGCGAGGGTGGCAATCTCGGGTTAACGCAATTGGCACGTGTCGAATTCAGCCTGCGCGGCGGCCGAATCAACACTGACTTTATCGATAACTCAGGAGGCGTTGACAGTTCGGACCGCGAGGTGAACATCAAGATATTGCTCAGTGATGTAGCCAAGCAAAAAAATATGACGCGGGCGAAACGCAACGTTTTGCTTGAGTCCATGACCGACGACGTCGCGAAACTGGTGCTGCGAAATAATTACCTGCAAACACAATCGATCAGCATGAGTGAAACGTTATCCGCCGATCGTATTGATGAAACAGCGCGCTTGATCAGCGATCTCGAGCGTACCGGTTTGCTCGATCGGGCAATCGAGTTCCTGCCTGATGAGGTGCAAATCGAAGAACGCCGAAATCGCAAGCAGGGCTTCACCCGGCCGGAGCTCGCGGTCGTACTCAGTTATGCAAAAATCGATTTGTACAACGGACTAATCGATTCGAATGAGACGCTCATCGATTTTCTGGCGATCGACCCACAGAGGTACTTCCCGCCAAAACTCAGGCGGCGATACGCAGACTTGCTGCCCGGTCATCGACTGAGCCGGCAAATACTCGCAACGCTGGTATCGAATGACCTTGTCAATCGAATGGGGCCTGCTTTTGCGAAACGTGTCCAGGTCGACACGGGCGTAAACATCGTTACGGTATCCAGGGCGTATGAAGTGGCTCGTATTATCTGTCGTGCTGGTCCTATTCTCAGAAAAATCGAATCGCTGGACTACGAGGTTCCGGCCAGCGCTCAGGTTTCGATGATGTTTGAAGTCAGTCGAACACTGCGTCATGTGTGTTACTGGCTCATCGAGCAGTACGGTAACGAACTCGACATTGTAAAAGCTGTGGATCGCCTTCGAGACCATATGGCGCGCATCTACGCCCGGCATGCAACCTATTTGTCCCGAGCGGCCAGTGCACGCCATGAGAAAGCTGAGAAGCACTACATCGCTATGGGTGTACCCGGGAAGCTGGCCAGCCGTATGTCGCTTCTTCTCCTCACGAGACCCGCACTCGATATGTCAGACCTGGCGGCCGAACGAAAACGCGACGTACTTGATGCCGCTCGACTCTACTCGACCTTTAATGATGCATTGGGGCTGTACTGGTTGCACAATCAAGCTGAGGATCTGGATGTCGAAGGTCGCTGGCAGGCCAAGGCACGAAGTAATCTCAGAGACGAGTTCTATCGCTTGAGACGAAAACTCGCGTTCCAGTTATTGAGTCCGCGCAGCAAGAAAGAGCCTGCTGTTCTGGCCGCATCCTGGTTGCACAAGAACGCTGCCGAAGTTAATCAGTTCAAACACATGATCGATGAAATGAAACTACGTGATGAGATCGATTTTGCTACGCTCACGGTTGCCGCAGACGAACTGCGGGACCTTATTTCGAAATAGCCTGGAGCAGCAATGGTTGGCAAGCTTGTTTTATGTCGTCATGGACAAAGTGACTGGAACCTTAAAAATCTTTTTACCGGATGGACTGACGTTGACCTGACGGAAAAAGGTAATCAGGAAGCGATTGACGCCGGTCGATTGCTCAACGAACTGGGCTACGAGTTCGATATCGCCTATACCTCGGTTTTAAAGCGCGCGATTCGCACGCTGTGGCACATACAGGACCAGATGGACCTCATGTGGATTCCGGTTATTCGTGACTGGCGGTTGAATGAACGCCACTACGGTAGCTTGCAGGGACTGAATAAGGCCGAGACGGCGGCGAAGTATGGTGATGACCAGGTTCACATCTGGCGCCGCAGTTACGATATACCGCCACCGGAACTGCAAGTCGACGACGAACGGCATCCTGCACATGACCGTCGATATGCTGGCATTGAAGGGCTACCGGCGACAGAGTCTCTGGCGACCACACTGGATAGAGTGCTGCCTTGTTGGAACGAAGTGATCGCGCCAGAACTCAAGGCCGGGAAAAACGTCCTCATTGCCGCACATGGAAATAGTCTGCGAGCGCTGGTCAAGATGCTCGATAACGTTTCAGACGACGCAATAACAGGATTCAATATTCCGACCGGTATCCCACTCGCTTACGAGCTTGACGATGAGTTAAAACCGCTCTCGCGAGAGTTTTTGGGTGACGCTGACGCTATCGCGAAGGCTGCTGCAGCTGTTGCTGCACAGGGAAAAGCCAAATAAGTCGGCCTACGTCTGGGTGCCCGGTCTCGAACGCGGCACCCATTCATCCGGGTCAACCACACGCATCAAACCTTCTTGTGCTGTTGACGCGACCAGCCTGCCGTCCTCGGTAAAAAACTGGCCGCGTGCCAGTCCACGTGCACCCGATGAACTCGGGCTGTCCATGGCGTACAACAACCAATTATCCATACGAGCCTCGCCGTGAAACCACAGCGCATGATCGAGACTCGCCATGATGACGCTGCCCCGCGTAAATGACAGGCCATGTGGCAGCGTCGCTGCACTGAGTAATTCGTAGTCAGAAACGTAAGTCAGCAGGTTCTGATGTAATACGGGATTGTCCGGCAATTTGTCTACGGCTCGTATCCAAATGTGCTTTCGCGGCGGCAGTTTTTGGGGGTGTTCGAAATCCACCGGCTCAACATGCCGAAACTCAAAAGGTCGCTTGTCGGTCATAAAACGGCGCATTTTAGACGGAATGTGCTGCAGCATGTCCTTCGCAATGTCGGTCAGGTCTTTGAGGCCTTCTGGACCGGGGACATCCGGCATTTCTGCCTGGTGCACCAGCCCCGCTTCGGGAACCTGGAACGACGCAGCAAGATTGAGAATCGGCCGGCCATGTTGAATGGCAACAACACGACGATTCGAAAAACTTCCACCGTCGCGCGAACGATCAACCTCGTAAATGATCGGCGCATTTACATCACCGCGCCGCAAGAAATACGCATGCAGTGAATGGGCAACCCGACCATCCACCGTATTGTGAGCAGCAGACAATGCCTGTCCAATAACCTGGCCACCGAACACCTGTGGACTGCCGATATCGCGGCTGTCGCCGCGATAGATGTTGTTTTCTATGCGCTCCAGGCGCAGGAGTCCGATGAGATCTTGCAGTACCGGGTGCATGCGATCAGTCGCCTGTTCGGCCGCCGTCAACCGCGATGCCGGTGCCGCTGACGAAAACGGCATCGTCACTCGCCAGAAACAACGCGACCTTTGCGACGTCAACGGGTTCGCCAATGCGTCGAGCCGCCGATCGCTTGATGCAATAGTCCCGGAGCGCCTGGTTCTTGCGGAACACTTCACGACTATCGGGCGTCATTACGCCGCCGGGTTGCACGTAATTGGCGGTAATGCCGAACTCTCCGATCTCTATTGCCAGCGCTGTGGTCAGGTTGGCGAGGTCCTGCTCGGCTCTGTTGCAGGCGTCCTGGGCATCGGCTGCAAAGCAGCTGCGCAAGAAACCCATATTGATTATTCGACCCGCTGGGCTTTTCTTCATATGAGGCAATGCCGCTCGGCAAGCCGATAGAATCAAAGCCGCACGTGATTTCAACAATTGTTCAAGCTTTTCAGCGGACGCGCTCATGGGCATTTCAAACGAAAGCGGGAATTCGTTGACCAGGATATCGATACCGCCCATTTTATCAACGGCCTGCTGGATCAAAGCAGGCATTGCGTCCGCGTCGACAAGGTTGGCCGTCATACCGGTAATGCCTTTGACTTCAGCGAAATACTGCTCAACACCACTGTTCCTGGTGTCTACCGCAATCACGCTAGCGCCGTGTTTAACCAACGTGCGTGCAATCGCTTCGCCAATACCGTTACCACCATTCAACACCAGCGCATTCAATCCATAAAGCCGCAGCCGGTCACCCATTGGAAATCCTCATTTTTGCTTCGCTCGGTTAGCTTACTTCAAGATCAAGTTCGAATCCTAACGCGAAACGCCTTGTCATGCCTCCTGACAAAAAAAGCCCTGCCGGAAGCTACCGACAGGGCCTTCTATTTATCGCTTTCGCTTCTGCTTAGTCGAAGTACTTACGTATCGTCACGCCGTAGGTACGTGGCTGATTCGGGTAGCCAGAGAAGCTGCCAGCCTGAGCCACTGACGGGAACGCACTCAACAAGTACTCGTCGTTGGTGAGATTTCGACCCCAAAGCATGACTTCAAGCCCGTTTTCCCAGGCCAGTCCGGTGCTTGCATTGACGCTGTTGACCTCCCGAGTGACGCTGACGCCGTTATCGGGGGTGAAGCTTGTGGGCGTATTTGCAATTACACGGACCTTGTCTTCGTAAATGTACTCGGCGCGAACAAAACCGGCAGCATTACCAACGTTGAAGCTGAATCGGCCAGCTGCTGTGATACTAAGCTCGTGAATCCCCGGTGGCTGTGTGCCACTCAGATCGGTGCTGATGCCTTCTAAATAGGTAGGAGAGGATGGGTCATCATCAACGCTTTCAGCTACCACGAACGAGTCATACACCGGATCCATGATGGTCGCCGCCAGCGTTCCCTCGAACACTTCCGACGGCTGCCATCGAATGTCGATCTCCACACCCGTCGTCGATTGCTTGCCGGCGTTTTGCAGATTGAAGCCTGTACCCGTAAATATGTTTTCCTGGAAGTTCTCGATTTCCTGATCAAACAAAGCCACGTTCAGTGACACAGTATCCCACCGCGCCTTCAGGCCTATTTCATACACGGTCGAGTCTTCAGGCAATGCATAGCGGCCTGGTCGGACGGGAATGGGCGCGAGTCTCGTGACAGATTCCATGAACTGGCCTTGAAACCCGTGCCCGCGCTTAGGTAAGCGTTGACCGTGTCATTCACGTCGAAGGCAAGTCGCACTGTCCAGGTCGTGGCATCATCCTTCGTATTGCCGTTTTCCACGGAATTTGGGAAATTAACATTTGGCGCCAGGAACTGCAGCGCTTGCAGGTCGGAGATGCCTGCTGCAACACCGGCCTGAATAGCGGCTGAGGTGCCTGGCGCGACAGATTCGACGAACGCAATGTTTTCCGGAGTTGGGGGCAAGCCATCCGGAGGCGCAAAGGGCACCGTTGCAGCTGTAAATGCCTGTCCGAAAAATACTGTGGGTAAGGTCACACCAAATACCGTCGGATCATTGTTTAGATCCGTGTTTGAAAACACGTCGGTCCCGACCGAATTGAACGTCACGTCCTTTTCATCTTCGGTGTAATTGGCGCCCAGCGTCAACGTTGCCCGGTCGCCAAGATCAATGTCAATCTGAGCGAAAATCGAGATCGCTGTATCATCCATAGTCGAAACATCGATGAGACCCTGGCCAGCTCCCTGGAATGTGCCCGGTGCATGACCATAAAGTGCCTCGATACTGTTCAAGATAGAGTTACCCGGCACACCTCCGGTCAGAATATCTGCATAGGATCGAAACTGGTCACCATAGAGAACACCGGTTCTTTGATCGACCTCTTCGTCGAAGAAGTAGGCACCCAACATCCAGGTGGTACTCTCGGTCGAACCGCTCAGGCGAAACTCTTGTGTGAGCGTTTTGATTTCGGTGTCCGTGAGGTTTGCCGTCGACGGGTCCAGCAACGCTGCGCTGGTGAAATCGACGTCAACATTGTCGAATCGATCCAGGTTACGCAACGCCGTGATGGAAGTCAGCGTTACGGAATCGTTGAAGTCGTAGTCAAACTGGACCGAGAGGCCGTCAGTCTGAAATTGGTTCACAGGCGTGAAGTCGTAATAGCCCTGATAGGCAAACGGCGAGTTCGGTATCAGATTACCCCCTAGCGCTTGTATTGCCGCACCGGTTGGGCCATTGCGCAAATTGGCAACACCACAACAGGCTTCGTCGAAATCATCATAATCAGCGATGATGCGCACTTCGAGCTTGTCGGAAGGAGCAAACAATAACTGACCGCGCACGCCGTAACGGTTCAGTTCGCCAAGAGCTGCACCCCCAGCAAGGTTATCGTAGTAACCGTCGCGTTCGTTGTAACTGCCCGACAGGCTAAAACCGACCGTATCCGACAGCGGGCCGTTGATATCAGCCTTGACAATAACTTGATTGTAATCGCCGTAAGTTAGCGACGCCGAACCCGTTGTTTCAACCAGACTGGGTTTAGCCGTGATCACGCTGATGACGCCAGCTGATGCGTTCTTGCCGAACAGGGTACTTTGCGGTCCGCGCAACACCTCAACGCGTTCGAGATTAGGTAAGTCGGCCAGCGCCGACGCCGAACGAGAGCGATATACTCCATCGACAAAGACACCTACTGACGGTTCGATGCCCGCATTGTTGGCCCCGTTGCCGAAGCCACGGATCAGGAAGTTGGTATTTCCAGAAGACTGCAATTGCGTGACTCGCAGCGACGGTACAAGAAACTGCAAATCCTTGATGTCCTGAATCTGTGAATCTTTCAAATCTGTGGCCGAAACCACCGACACAGCGATCGGCGTTTCCTGAAGAGTCGATTGACGCTTGCTGGCCGTCACAACGATTTCTTCAAGAATGGTGACGCCTTGATCCTGCGCGATTGCAGGTAAAGCGAGTCCAATTGCAATGATACCGAGTCCGACTCGGCGAACGAATGCAGTAAACATGTTTTCTCCCCTAAAATCGAGTTTCTATATCTGTTCCACCGCATGATGCTACATTAGAGTCCTGATATCTATGCACATTTACTACAATCTCAGGGGATAGGCCGCCACCTTTGTCGACCCGAGGCCTGACTCACGGTCGATGTGTTCAATAATCGCAGCCAAATCCACTGATTCCGGGAAGAAAAGGAGGCCACTATGCTCGATGCCAGTGTCACAGTTGGCCTCGCACAGATCGCGCCGGTCTGGCTGAACCGCGATGCGACAATCGACAAGGTCGTCGGCTGGATTGAAAAGTCTGCGGCTGAGGGATGTTCGCTGGTGGTATTCGGCGAGGCCATGATTCCGGGCTACCCATTTTGGGTCGAACGGACTGGCGGTGCAGAATTTGAGTCCCCGCTGCAGAAATCACTTTATGCACACTACGCCCGTCAATCAGTCTCACTGGACGACGGCGATCTCGAGAAGATTTGCACCGTCGCTCGCAGCAACGCGATAGCCGTGTATGTCGGCGTGATTGAGCGCGCAGGCGATAGAGGCGGCCATAGCCTGTACTGCTCAATGGTGTATATCGATGCCAACGGCGTAATCGGCTCGGTACACCGTAAACTCATGCCAACGCATGATGAACGCCTGGTCTGGGCTATCGGCGACGGCAACGGCCTCAGGACACATAAACTGGGCCCGTTCACTGCTGGAGGGCTGAACTGCTGGGAAAACTGGCTGCCGCTCGCCAGAGCGTCGCTCTATGCGCAAGGTGAAGACCTGCACGTTGCCATCTGGCCCGGCAGTGTTCGCAATACCGAGGAGATCACGCGCTTCATTGCTCGTGAAAGTCGCTCCTACGTCATTTCGGTTTCGGGGCTCATGCGAAGGTCCGATATCGGAACCGATCTGCCCCACGCCGATCTGCTGACCGCCGCCGCTGATGACGTCATGGCGAACGGCGGTTCGTGCGTCGCCGCGCCAAACGGAGACTGGTTACTCGAGCCGCAAGCCGGCGACGAATCCTTGTATATCGTCGAACTGGACCATGAGAAGGTCCTTGAAGAACGCCACAGTCTTGATGTCGCGGGCCATTATTCCCGGCCCGATGTCACTCGCCTAATCGTCAATCGCAAGCGCCAAACGACGGCCGAGTTTTCCGACGATTGAGATATTGACTATAGTCAGAATAATGTCATTTGATGGTCAGTCCAGTTCACCGCCGTCCTCGTAAAGCTGCTCTGTTGAAAACTAGTCAGGTAAACCGCAATGCTCTACTCAAATATCCTTGAAACCGTTGGCAACACGCCGATCGTCAAGCTCAACAAAATTGGTCCCAAAGGCGTCAATATTTACGTCAAGATCGAATCGTTCAACCCCATGGGCTCGGTAAAGGATCGTCTTGCACGTAATGTCATCGAACAAGCGGAACTCGACGGCACATTGAAGCCCGGGCAAACCGTCATCGAAGCGACCAGCGGCAATACCGGTATTGGTCTCGCCATGGTCTGCGCGCAGAAAGGCTATCCGCTGGTTGTCACAATGGCGGAGAGCTTCAGCGTCGAACGCCGCAGGATGATGCGGTTTCTGGGTGCCAAAGTGGTATTGACGCCTGCATCACTCAAGGGCAGCGGAATGCTGGCGAAGGCGGTCGAGTTGGCTGCAGCGCATGACTGGTTTCTGGTCAGACAGTTTGAGAACGAAGCCAACGCCGATGCTCATTCGAAAACCACAGCACCTGAGATTCTCAATGATTTCGCTGACCGCAAGCTGGACTACTGGGTCAGCGGCTTCGGCACCGGCGGCACACTCAAGGGCGTTTCCCGCGTTTTGAAGGAAAAGAGTCCTGACACCAAAATCGTCGTATGCGAACCCGATAATTCGCCGATTCTCGGGAGCGGCATTCCCCAGGATCGACTTGATGACGGTACACCCCGCGACAGTCACCCCCTGTTTCGTCCGCACCTGATGCAAGGCTGGAGCCCGGACTTTATTCCGCAGCTTGCCGAGGACGTTGTGAACGCAAAGCTCATCGACAGCATCATTCCAATCGATGGAAATGACGCGATGAAGCTGTCGAAAGAACTCGCTCAGAAGGAAGGCATTTTCTCCGGGATCTCTGGTGGCGCAACACTCGCCGGCGCAATCGCTGTTGCCGAGAAGGCCGCACCCGGATCCAACATCCTGTGCATGCTGCCGGATACCGGTGAGCGCTATCTCAGTACGCCAATGTTCGAAGACATTCCCGCTGACATGACAGACGATGAACAGAATATCGCGCGCTCCACACCCAATTACCGGTTTGATTCGCCACCGCCTGCGCCAGCTGACGACAATGCAGCAAAAGACGATGCTCCGCTGCAGGTCGATGAAGACGCCCAGGAGTTCCTGCTGACCGTCACCGGCGACAAAGAAAGACCCGTCGTGTTGTTTTCGCTGGAATGGTGTGAGTTTTCCTGGTCCGTCCGCAAGATGTTCGCACACTATGGAATACCATACCGGTCGATTGATCTGGATTCAGTCGCGTATCAACAAGGTAACCGTGGCGGAAAAATCCGCGCGGCAATTCAGGCGCAAACTGGCCTGAAAACGATTCCGCAAATTTACATCGGCGGGAAACACGTTGGCGGTGCGACAGAATTATTCGACGCGGCGAAAGACGGCTCAATGGCGGAGCTACTGCGAGAAAACCGGGTCAGCTGGACAGAGGCAGAGGATCGCGATCCGTATTCGTTCTTGCCGGGCTGGTTGCACGCTCGCTGACAAGAAACGATAAAAGAAGTTAGAGATTGGCGCAGGGATGCTGGTGGCACGCCAATGGCTTCTCCACGACCCACAGTCAACAGCGCCGGCTATCCGCAGGCAATGCCGGACCAAGAACCCTGCCGGCGAATTATTCAGTCATCCGTCTCGAAAAAATACATCCCCAGCGTCTCAGCAATACACGCCGGCTTCCGCTGACCTTCGACCTCAATTCGAACCTGTGACGTCAGCAGCAACGCACCCGCCCTTTGTCGGGCTTGCAGAACGGTCGCCCTGCCACGTAAGCGCGAGCCGACCGGAATCGGAGCATAAAAGCGGACCTTGTTCAGTCCAAAATTGACGGCTCGAGTGAGATTCTCAACCTTGACGAATGTCCCGGTCAGGGCGGGAATCAACGCTAAGGTCAGGTAACCATGGGCGATCGTTTTGCCCTCTGGCATCTCCTTCGCCGCGCGTTCCGTATCAACGTGTATCCACTGATGGTCGGTAGTCGCCTCGGCAAACTGGTCGATACGGTGTTGATCAATGACGATCCAGTCCGAGAGACCAACCTCCTCGCCAATTAAGGCCTTGGCATCTTCAATGGATTTAATGATGCGCAAAGTCGCTTCCCTTGGTGCCGATGTTCATCAATGAGCGCTAAACGTTAGCACAGCGCTCGCAGTTGACCCAACCGGAATCACCATCGACGTAGTGTTCCTTCTTCCATATCGGCAACCGGACTTTGATCTCATCAATGATGTAACGGCATGCCTTAAATGCTTCATCGCGGTGCGGCGCCGATACGCCGACCCAGACCGCACAATCACCAATCTCGAGAAGACCGGAGCGGTGCACACAGCTTGCCTCCAGAAACGGAAAACGCTGTTTTGCTTCAGCAATGACTTTCTTTCCCTCGACGATCGCCAACGGAGCGTAGACTTCATACTCAAGTCGCTGGACGGTGCGGCCCTCATTCTGATTGCGCACCCAGCCTTCAAAAACACAGACACCACCAGAACCCGCGTTCTTTACCTGGTCACGCAATTCGTCGACAACGATGTCTTTGTCGGAGATTGCAAACACGTCAGCCACCGGCGACCGGCGGAAACAGCAATACGACGTCACCGTCTTTGACGCTCGCCGTCCAGTCCGCCATCTCATCGTTAATGGCTACCTTGCAATGTCCGATTGGTTCCGACGAGCCGTGCCGACTCCGCGTCTGTTCGAACACATCCCGCGCAGTTGCTGCGTCCAGCTCAAGCGTTTCCTCGCTTGCCCCCGCGTGTTCACGAAACATCGCGAAGTATTTGACAGTGAGGGTCTTCATTGAGACGCCTGCAATACGCTGTTCTGCAAGTCGTCAGGAGTATTCACATTATCCAGCGCCTCGGGATCTGGCTGTTCCAGCAGACAGGTATCTGAACGAATCAGAATCTTGCGTGGACAGTTCAGGCCTGCATCGATGAAGCGGCGAATAATACTTTCGCAGCCTGACGTGTAGATAGCGCACAACGGTTCCGGAAGGCCATCGTGACTGCTGACGAATGCTGTAAAGGGATGCTCACCTGAGTGGTTCTCGAGCAGGAATTGAATGGTCTGCTCGTTGATGTTGGGCAGGTCACAGGCAACAACAAGCCAGTCGACTTCCGGTTGCTCCTCCAGCGCCGAGAGTATTCCGGCAACCGGTCCCATATCGTCGTACTGATCCAGTATCTGATCGAATTGAGCGCGTTCTTCATCGCCTGCCTGATCGGGACGGGTCGAGACAAATACCTTTTCGACACATGCCTCCAATACGCTGACAACGTACGCCAGCTGCGACTGACCGTCATGGTCGAGCAACGCCTTGTCCTGTCCCATACGGCGACTCTTACCACCGGCAAGGACAAGTCCATACACAGGCTTACTCGTCACGCTGAAAGTCCTGTTTGCCGCCAGTCTTCGATATGAGCTTTGTTTCACTGATTACGATGTCATGCGATAACGCCTTCAGCATATCGTAGATCGTCAGCGCCGCGACGCTCGCGCCGGTCAACGCTTCCATCTCGACACCGGTCTTGTGTGTCACCTTGCAACGACAATCGATTACCGCCTTGTCACCATCAATCTCAATGGCCACCTTGCAGCTGTCGAGTCCCAGCGGATGGCAGAAAGGGATCAACTCATGCGTCTTCTTCGCCGCCATGACGCCGGCAATGATAGCGGTCGCGAAGACAGGACCTTTTTTGGTCGATATCTCGTCATCCGTTACCTGCGACAAAACCTCTTGCGGCAATGTCACCAGCGATCGCGCGTGCGCGTTGCGCTCGCCGACGCGCTTACCACTAACGTCGACCATGGTCGGACGATTATCGCCATCCACATGACTGAGTTTGCTCACATCACCCACCTATTCTGTACATTTCGACTTTTCGCAAGACATGATGCTCTGCAACATCCGTGCGCCGTAATTCGCTGTACCGATCCGCGCGCTGCAACCAGATACTCGAGAGTATGCTGCTCAACTCGTCATCGTCCGCTCCGTTGCGAAGCGATTCTCGAAGGTCGGTTCCCTGATTCGCAAACAGGCAGGTATATAACATGCCGTCCGCCGATAATCGGGCGCGACTGCAGTCTCCACAAAACGGTTCCGTCACCGAAGAAATAAACCCGATCTCACCGGCTCCATCAATGTATTCGTAGCGGCGCGCAACTTCACCCGCGTAGTTTTTTCCAATCGGTCGCATCGGCCATCGTTTCTGAATGCTCTCAAGAAGGACACGTGAGGGAACCACTCGATTCATGAGCCAGCCGTTTCGATTCCCTACATCCATGAATTCGATCAGCCGAACGATCGTGCCTCTACCGCGAAAATACTCCAGGAGATCCAGAACCGTGTGATCGTTAACCCCCTTTTGAACAACGACATTAATCTTGGTGGGACCCAATCCCGCTTTTTCGGCAGCCTGAATACCCGCGAGGACTTTGTCGAGGTCGCCTCGGCCGCCACTCATCTCCCGAAATATTTGTTTATCAAGGCTGTCGAGGCTTACCGTGACACGGTGCAGTCCGGCCGCTTTGAGTTTCCCCGCCATCGGCTCGAGCAACATGCCGTTGGTGGTTAGCGCCAGATCTTCGACTCCCGGCAAATCTGCGATGCGTTCGATCAGCGCACAGATATTCTTGTCGAGTAACGGCTCGCCTCCGGTCAGACGAATCTTGCTGACACCCATGCTGCACGCGGCAGTCGCCACTTTGACGATCTCATCATATGTCAGACGCTGCCGACGCTTTAGAAACTCGTATTCCGAGTGAAACTCCGATTCCGGCATGCAATACGGGCAGCGGAAATTGCATTGATCCAGCAGCGAGATCCTGAGGTCGTGCAAGGGCCTGCCCAATGCATCAGCAATGGGCACGGCTTCGCCTGCGGATATTTCATCGGGACTGGAGCGCACTGTCATTCGGTTATTGTGCATTAAGTCGGGTTAGTTACCTATAGAAACAGACGGAAATCATACGGTTTGATAAGCTCTCATCCCCATTGGATGTCAGGCTTGGTTCATGAATGTCACTTTTACCGCTGAAGAACTCGAATTCCGTACTGAGGTCCGCCATTATTTCGAGAACGAATTTCCTCAGGACATTCTGCAGAATCAGCGACAAGGGATTCCGCTCACCCGCGACGACAACGTTCGCTGGCATAAAAACATTTATGCGAGGGGCTGGGCAGCACCGAACTGGCCTGAAGAGTTAGGTGGCACCGGCTGGTCATCGGTGCAAAAATACCTGTTCGCTGACGAGCAAGCGCGTGCCTGTGCACCGCCCTTCCTGTCCTTCGGCGTTTCGATGGTCGGACCCATAATCTATACCTTTGGTACCGAGGAACAGAAGCAGCGGTTTTTGCCCGATATTCTGCAGTTCAATACCTGGTGGTGTCAGGGCTATTCGGAGCCCGGCGCTGGCTCGGACCTGGCGTCGCTAAAAACCCGGGCTGATCTGCACGGTGATCATTACCTGCTCAATGGCACCAAGACCTGGACGACATTAGGCCAATACGCGGATTGGATTTTCTGCCTGGTGCG
>JAACFM010000112.1 GCA_009937445.1 Gammaproteobacteria bacterium
TTGCTTGCTGAGACGACGCCCCGGCTGCGTTGGGTTATCGAAAAACTGGAATCGCCCGCCATTCGATAAGCCGGGAGTGACTGCCACTCGCCGGGTACCTCTACCTGTGTCGGATCGACAGGAGGCAAACCCTCAACAGCGGTAACTCGCAACGGGTCATTGGACTGGTAGCTCCAAATTTCGTCATCGGCCAGATTACGGCCTCCTGGTGGGCGCGTTATAGAATCCTCAACCCCCGCTCCGCGGGCCGACAACATGATCGTCCAGCGCCCCGGGCGAACTTGTAGACGAAGATTTCCGTCTGCCTCGAGTTTCGCGGGCAATGGGCTGCTAATACTGAGCGGAGCAAAACCCGCAGGAAGAATCGGGCCGAAGATCTCCTCGCGAACGCTGCCAGATACATCGATCTGCAGCCGGGTGTGTAATCGGGTTGGAATATCGTCTGCAACCAATCGATGCACTATCGTGCGAACAGAATCTCTTGCGCGCGCATCTTGCTGGCGTTCTGTGAGAAATACCCCAGCGCGACTCATTTCAGCCCGCTCTACACGCTTGCCGTCCACTGTCAGCGATATCAGTCCGCTCTGCGGCGGAACGCGCAAAACTCCCGGCCGTTCATCCCATTCAAATCTCCCGCTCACCCGCCATGAGCCCGGGGCAAGCTTGATACTCGGGTGGTTGTTATGGGCGATAACTTCGATCGCCTGATCATTAACCGTCACACGATCCGGCCAGTAATCAGAACCGCCGGGCAGGACCACCCATTGTTCCTTTGCATACACCGTCCACTGCTGGGAAAACCTCGCGCCAGACCCATCGACATCCAGCTGCAGTTCCCCTGGCCACGAACACACGAACGCCTCCGGCTGATCAACCGAACGATCAAAATAGAAGGGACAGCTGCGGTACTCCTTGTCTTTGAGTACCCACTGTTGCCAGTCCTGCAACTCGTCGGGTACGTAAACCTGGGCAGCAGCTGTTGCTGAAACGAGGAAAAAAAAGAGGGTGACAAGTGTGCGCTTCGGTGACATGACATCTCTCCGCAAAGCAATGATGGACACTATACTCCAACGCGCTGGCGGCGCATTTCGGGTTATGGAAAAACTGCTTTAGTAGTGTGGCGGACGTTCATCCCCAGGATCGCCCTCCGGTACATTCTCGCCCGCCGCCCGAACACGTTGAATCAGCGCCTTGCACAGATCTTCAAGCTGCATGATCTTCGTCTGTTGCGCGGTCACAACGTCATTAAGGTCATTCAACAGCTGGTCCTGGTGAGCCAGTCTCATCTCCAGATCGATAAAACGCTCTTCGCTCATGCACATCCCCTGCGGTGTGGTTGCAATTAATGTCGCAACTCGTGAATCATCCGCTATAGGATACACCGGTTACCGCTCAGGAAAACTTCATGTCACTACTCAGGTTCGAGGATATCCGGCTGGATTTCGGCGAGCAGGTCATACTGCGCGACGCTGAATTCTCGATCGAACCGGGCGAGCGTGTCTGCCTGATCGGCCGCAATGGCGCCGGCAAGTCAACGACCCTCAAACTGATTACAGGTGAGCTGGAGCCGGATCAGGGAGAAATTATTCCCAAGGCGGGAATGATTGTCAGTCAGTTGGCCCAGAACCTTCCCGACGCGATGGACTTGCCGGTGCGTGACGTCATTCTTTCGGGCCTGCAAGAAATCGACGCACTGCTCAAACAGTACAAAACGATGTCGGGCCAGGCATTGGACAAGCGCGGCCTGGCTGAGCTCGAAGCCTTGCACGCCAAGATCGATGCGCACGACGGTTGGCATATTGACCAGCGCGTCGACGCCACGATGACCGACTTGAATTTGCCAACAGACAAAAAGATGAATGAGCTGTCGGGCGGTTGGCGGCGCCGCGTAGCGCTGGCGCGGGCGCTGGTGCAAAAACCCGATCTGCTGTTGCTGGATGAACCGACTAACCACCTCGATATCGCAACCATTCAGTGGCTTGAAGATCGCATCTACTCTTACGCTGGTGCGGTATTGTTCATCACTCACGATCGTGCCTTTCTGCAACGTCTGGCAACTCGCATCGTCGAAATTGATCGCGGCAAGCTGACCAGCTGGCCCGGCGACTACAAGAATTTTCTGCGGCGAAAAGAAAAATCCCTGGAAGACGAGGAAACCGCTAACGCCCGCTTCGACAAGAAACTGGGCCAGGAAGAAGTCTGGATTCGACAAGGCATCAAAGCCCGACGGACGCGTAATGAGGGCCGAGTTCGCACGCTCGAAAAGATGCGCGAAGAAGCTGCAGCCCGAATCAAACAGGACAACACGGCACGCATACATATCGAAGAGGCGGAACAGTCCGGCCGCAAAGTCATTCGTGCGAAGAACATCAGCTATAGCTACGATGACGAGAAGGTCATCAAGGACTTTTCGATAAAAATCATGCGCGGCGATCGCATTGGCTTTATTGGCAATAATGGCGTTGGCAAGACGACCCTGCTGCGCTTGCTGCTCGGCAAGCTCGAGCCGCAGACCGGCACCATCAAGCACGGCACTAATCTTGAAGTTGGCTATTTCGACCAGTTGCGGCAGACGCTCGATCTCGAGAAATCGGTTGCCTATAACGTCGGTGAAGGCCGGACCTATATCACTCTCAACGGTAAGGAGCGTCATATAGTAGGTTATTTGAAGGGTTTTTTGTTTACGCCCAAACGCTCTGGCATGCCGGTCAAGGCGTTGTCCGGCGGCGAACGCAATCGCGTGATTCTTGCCAAACTGTTTACGCGTGCCGCCAATCTGCTGGTGCTTGATGAGCCAACCAACGATCTCGACATTGAAACACTTGAGGTTCTCGAGAAGAGGCTCTGTGATTACTCCGGCACCTTACTCGTCGTCAGCCATGATCGGGAGTTTCTGGACAACGTCGTGACAAGCACTGTTGTTTTCGAGTCTGATGGCAAAGCGCGAGAATACGTGGGCGGCTACTCGGATTGGGTACGACACGGTCATGCACTGGCAGCGACTGAAAATATCGCCATTGCCGAAGCGAAGAAAAAGGCAACTGCGGAGCGCCGTAAGAACCGCAACAAGGTCAAACTCAGTTACAAGGATCAACGCGAACTGGAGCAACTCCCAGAGCAAATAGAAGCGCTGGAGTCCAGCGTGGCAGCGCTGCAATCAGAAATTGCAGCGCCCGAATTCTACGCTCAGGAAAACGACGCTGTGCAAAAAACCCTGCAGGATTTACGGGACGCGGAAACCTTACTGGAACAACACATCGACCGATGGGGAGACCTTGAAAGCCGTCGCTGATGCCTAGGAGTCGCCCATTATTTGATGGATCTTTATCAGCAGGGCGTCAACATCGACCGGCTTCGTAAAGAATGTGGTGTCTTTGAGGCCAGCGAGGACGATCCTGTTAGACGTATCGCCGGACAGCAGAATTACCGGAATATTCGATCCGAACCGCTCTCTGACTTTGCTGATAACCTGCAGGCCGGTTTCGCCACTGCGCAGATGAAAATCCGTGATCAAAAGATCCGGTGAGTTGGTCAGCTCTGTGATGGTCGCTTCCACTTCGTCTAACGATGCGGCAGACGAGACATCAAAGCCCTCCATTTCCAGCAACATAGACGTTGCGTCGACTATGGCGATTTCGTCATCGACAATAAGCACATGACCGCCTTTTGCAGCCACAATCTCAGGCTGATCTGACTGCGTCGATTCAACGTCCGATATGGTGCCCGCTGGCACATCAACATAGAATGAAGAGCCTTTACCCAGTGAAGACTCTACACCGATGGAGCAACCCAACAATTCCGCCGTTCGCTTCACAATGGACAAACCCAAGCCAAGACCCTCCGGACGACTGCTGCCTGAATTGACCTGATGAAACTCGTCAAAAATACAACTTAACTCATCTGCAGGGATTCCCAGACCGGTATCCATGACTTCGATACGAAGACTCGGAGCGTCATGCACACACCGTAAGCGAACCAGCCCAACTCGGGTATAGCGGATGGCATTAGCTATCAGATTTTCCAGAATTTGTGTCAACAACCGGGCGTCGCTGCGAGCCACGCCGTGACATACATCAATAATCAGATCAAGACCCTTGTCCTTGGCTTGTGCTTCAAACGCAGCGTTAAGCGTTTCAAAAATGTTCTGAACTTTGCAATCCGTAATATCTGGCTTTACGATTCCAGCCTCTAGTTTGCTAATGTTGAGCAAGGCGTTGAGCAAATTGGACATTGAGTCTAATGATTTCTGTTGCTTCTCGATGATGTCCTGATGGGTAGTATCCGTGGCCGTACTTTTCGCAGCCCTGTTCAAGAGATTCAGCGTCTGAATTGGCTGCCGCAGATCATGGCTTGCTGCCGCCAGGAATCGACTCTTCGCTCTGTTGGCCTCCACCAGCTGCTGCGCGATTTCTTTTTGCGCTGAAATATCCCGGACCGAGCTTGAGACCAGAGTGCCGTTTGAGGTGGCTACGGGGCTAAGGCTGATTTCGACCGGTATTTCTACACCGTCTTTACGCAGGGCATACAAGTCGAAAGCATCGCCCATCGCTCGCGCATTGGGTTTGGAAAAGAAACGTTCCCTGTGGCCCGGATGAGTGCCCCGGACGCGCTCCGGTAACAGCACCTCAACCATCTCGCCGACTAATTCCTGATGGGAATATCCCAGTACTTCAGTAACGCGAGCATTGGCGTAGACGATCGTTCCCTGTTGATCCACGATCACGGTTGGATCTGGCGCCGCATTCAGCAGCTGCGTCGCCAATTCATCAGTTATATCCATTCGTGTTCCCCCTTATTACCTGAATCGTGAGTCTCTTTATCTGGCCGCAAGCAGAGTGTTACGGAGTCAAACTTCTCTGTTTGTAGTCGACTGGCCGAGCCATGTAGTAGCACTCGTCGCGCAATGGCGCACCGTCAGGATAGTCTTGAATATCAAAGCCCATCGATCGATAGCATCGACACGCAGGTTCGTTGTGTTTGTAAACGAACAGCGCTACCTCTTTGAGCTCGGATTCAGATTGTGCCACGATAATCATCCTTTCGAGCAACTTTCTACCCACACCCTGACCGCGCATATCCGGATGTGTAACAAGACGTGCCAGATGTGAACGCTCAAATCGGGACCCCAACTGCCCAAACGCGGCAAGCTCTCCGTCAGGATTTCGAAGACTGTAGGACGAAAACTCAAGCCAGCGACAGTCCTCCCGGAAAGACGTTCGATCGAAAGGGTAGCGAAAAGCCGGCCCACCCCAGATATCGACGGAGTGCGCATCCGCAAACCACGTCATGAGTTCGTCGATGTCTCTTTCGCTGGCAACATCAAGCTCCCAGGACATCAACCGGCCTTTGGCAAGGATATTCTCAGAACGACGTAGCCAACGATTCCCGACAGCAAAGACCCGAAAATAATTCCGAGTCGTTCGTCAAATATTACCTCCAGATCCAGGGGTACATTCTCAAAAGCCAGCGAACCGACAAACAAGCTCATAGTGAATCCAACGCCGCAAAGAATGGAAACACCGTACAGAGAGCCCCAGTTGGCACCGTCGGGCAATCTTGCTAAACCCGCTTTGACCGCCAGAAAACACAGCAGGAAAATGCCTATCTGCTTACCGACGAACAATCCTGCCGCGATACCCAGCGGCACGGCGTGGAGTAAATCGGAAAAACTAACGCCTTCAAGGCTCACACCTGCGTTCACAAACGCGAACAAAGGCAAAACGCCAAACGCCACCACCGAGTGCAAATCATGCTCAAGCTCGCTAAGAGGCGAGCGTGATTCATCAGTCGAATCTCTCATGGGAATGAACGCGGCAAGAGCGACACCAGCGAGCGTCGCATGCACCCCTGACTTGAGGACAGCTATCCACATGATGATGCCGACAAACACATAGGGTGAAATCGAATTGACTCCACGCCAGCTCATCAGGCCGAGTATCCCAAGACAAAATACCGCCGCTAGAAGTGCAGTTGTCGAAAGATCAGCCGAATAAAAAATAGCGATGATAATGATGGCACCAAGATCGTCGAATATTGCGAGCGAAACGAGGAAGACTTTTAAGGATATCGGCACGCGACTGCCGAGCAACATCAGGATGCCCAATGCAAAGGCGATGTCAGTCGCGGCGGGTATCGCCCAACCTTGCATGGCAACGGCATCACCGCTATTGAACCAGACAAAGATCGCCACCGGACCCACCATACCGCCGACCGCACCAATCGCCGGCAGCAAAACATTGGCTGGACGGGACAGTTCCCCCTCTAGAAATTCTCGCTTGAGTTCCAGGCCGACGAGGAAGAAGAAGACCGCCATCAGGCCATCATTTACCCATAAAAACAATGGCTTAGCTATCTGCAGCGCCCCGACTCGCACTTCCACGGGGGTCTCGAGAAAGTAGGCATACAAGCCCTCGGCTGGTGAGTTTGCGGCAATCATCGCGAGTACCGCGGCGATCATAAGGACGATGCCGCCGGCAGATTCCATGCTGAGAAAATTCTTGATCGTTGCCTTCATCTACAGCACTTCCTGAAAACTGATACTGAGGCCACCTGGCGCTACCGCAAAGTAGATTTTCTCCCCGTGAGCTTCCATCGGGCCCTGCACTTCCACACCATTTTCCCTGGCATTCGCAGCAATGGCATCGGCATCATCAACGACGAGTTGCAGCATCAAACCCGCTGGCATGTTTTTGCCCTTCTGCCATATCTCGACCCAACTCGAGTCACCGGCTGGAATGATGCATCCCTGAAACACATCAGCTTCACCACCCAAATCGCGTTCGGGCAAACCGAGCCCCTTGGTAAAAAACTGCGCCATTGGAACAGCTTCCTCTGCGACTGCGCAGAATCGAATCCCCAGTACCTTCATCTTAAATCCTCACGAACCTGGCATTGTTTCTGCAAAATACAAATCGAATGCCCTGTGAACGATTTCAGGCGAAATCTGCATCGCTTCCATCGCGCGATTGAATTGCTCCATCTCGGCGAAATGTCGATGCCCGTCTGCCGCAACCACTTTTAAAGCCATCAGCGCGATAGCCTCTTTGTCAGCGTCAGAGAACGTGGGTACGAGCTCGCTCAACAACTCCACAAGCTGAGGTTTTTCGCTCATTTCCGTCATTGCGCGAGTAATTATTTCCAGCGACTCTGCACCCTGCAAATGAAAATGAGCTTCAATCAGTTCGATCATCTTCCCGGATTCTTCTGGCTCGATCCGGCCGCTACCCCGAGCAACATAGACCAGTAACGCAGCGACAATAAATTTTGAGTCGTATTCCTCGACGCCATCGGCCGTTTCGATGATCAGCTTGCTACCCTCAAGCCTTGAAATGAAAATATCGTCATTCATCGCTACCTCACTTCGTTTCGTAGTTCATGCGCATATGCTTCACCGATTCGACGATCAAATGCTCAAGCACGCCTTCGTCCACATCCGATAATCGCTTTATATATAGACAGGACTTCCCTGTTTTGTATTTGCCTAGTTTCTTCATCAAGGATTCAAATGGCTTGAATCCGGGGATGATATAGACGGTCAGAGCCTGCTTGCGCGGAGAGAATCCGGTGAGCATGAAATCGCCCTCCCTGCCACTCTCGTATCTGTAATGGTACCGACCGTAGCCAACAATACTTGGACCCCACATCGCAGCTCTGGCACCCGTCGCTTTGCGCATCATCGCTGTGATTTTCTTCGCGTCAGCCCGCTTCTGTCTATCATCAATATTGTTGATTAATGCCGTCACACTTCGTCTTGTTGGCTGTGTTTTGTTCTTGGCCATCTTAGATCCCTAGTGAGACGTTCCGAACAGCCTGTCACCCGCGTCGCCAAGCCCCGGCACTATGTATTTTTTCTCGTTGAGTTTTTCGTCAATCGCCGCCGCGTAAATAAGGACATCGGGGTGTGCAGTTTCGACCAGCGCAATACCCTCGGGGCAGGTCACGATACAAACAACCACAATACTTCCGGCACCACTTTCCTTCAGTTTTTCTATCGTAGCGGCTGTCGAGCCGCCGGTCGCAAGCATCGGATCAATTATGATGCAGGTACCGCCTTTTATCTGCACTGGAAATCGCTCGTAATAGGTAACTGGCAGTTTGGTTTCCTCATCCCTGTAAAGCCCAACAAACCCGACGCGCGCCGTTGGAACCAGTTCGAGAATACCCTCGAGCATCCCCACGCCAGCGCGCAGTATCGGAACGACAACCAGATCCGTATCGATCTTGTGACACTTTGCCGCCGCAACTGGCGTCTGCACAGTAACCTCTTTGGTTTTGATATTCTTCAGCGCTTCGTAGCAAATGAACTTGGTGATTTCCGTTGCCAATTCACGAAATCGCTTATGCCCGGTTTCGACATCTCGAATAATCGCGAGTTTGTGCTGCACACAAGGGTGGTCGATCATTTCCGCCATTACTTAATCTCCGTGCGTCGGTTCTGAAACTGCCGACCATATTGCATATTCATTACCTGTCGGATCAACAAAATGAAATCGTCGTCCTCCGGGAAATGGAAAGATTTTTTCTGAAATAGTAGCGCCAAGCTCCTGCACCCGCGCAAGGTCACGTTCGAGATCCGTACTGAAAAAGACCAGTAAGACTCCGTTGGATGACGCCGGTTCCACCGCGCGGCGAAAACCACCATCGAAGCGGCCATCATTAAAACTCATGTAGTCATCGCCCCAGCTTGCAAATGACCAGCCGAACAACTCAGAAAAGAAATCACGTGCCTTGTTCAGATCGGTCACTGGAATTTCGACGTAGTCAATGCACTTCTCGGGTCTCATCACTCCCTCCGGGCA
>JAACFM010000113.1 GCA_009937445.1 Gammaproteobacteria bacterium
TCCGGAGCCGAGCCCAATGCCAAGCGCGTCGAACACCCCATGGCAAAAGTTGGCGATGCCGAGTACACCGGCTGGTCGATGGTGGCATCGGGTCTCGCCGCAGTCTGGGCGCGTGAGAACACCCGCGAAGCACTGTTCGATGCGATGATGAACAAAGAGACCTACGGTACTACCGGTCCGCGCATACTGGTTCGCTTCTTTGGCGGCTGGGACTTCACCACCGAGGACGCACAGAATCGATTGCCGGCCGATATCGGTTATACCAAAGGCGTACCGATGGGCGGCGATCTTTCGAAAGGTCCGGACGGCAAAGCGCCGAGCTTTCTGGTTGCCGCTTTGCGCGACCCCTACTCCGGAAACCTCGATCGCATCCAGATCGTGAAGGTCTGGCTGGATAAGCGCGGCAACCGCCAGGAAAAAGTTTTTGACGTTGTCTGGTCTGGAGACCGTCAGCCTGGAGCCGACGGAAAACTGCCATTAGTTGGCAATACCGTCGACGTCGCTAACGCCACCTGGTCTAACACGATCGGCGCATCGGAACTGATTGGCGTCTGGAGCGATCCGGATTTCGACGCAACAGTCAGCGCCTCTTATTACGCCCGCGTCATGGAAATTCCGACCCCGCGCTGGACGGCTTATGAGGCCGAGCGTTTCGATATAAGCATGGAAGACGAGATACCGATGGTAACAACTGAACGCGCCTATACATCGCCGATTTGGTATTCGCCAGGTAAGTAATGAAAAAAATATTTCGAGAACCCCTGGTCCACTTTGCGTTGATCGGGGCGGCACTCTTCGTCCTGTATGGATCGGTAAACGATAGCGGTTTAGCCAGCACTGACAAGCAAATAGTTGTTAGTGCTGGTCGCATTGATCAACTGGTTAGTATTTTTCAAAAGACATGGCAGCGGCCACCAACAGCAGAGGAATTAAAAGCCCTAATCGACGATTTCGTGCTGGAAGAGGTTTACTACCGCCAGGCTGTTTCAATGGGCATCGATCGCAATGACTCTGTGATTCGACGACGTCTCCGACAGAAGCTTGAATTTCTGACGGACGATATGGCGGCGGCATTATCACCCACCGATAAAGAACTCGCAGCGTATGTCGCGACCAATCAGCAAATGTTCAAGAAGGATACGACCTACACTTTTTCGCAGGTCTACATAAGTCCCGACGAAGCAGATGCAGATCAACTCATTACAGATACGCTTGAAAGACTCCGAAACGGCGACATGGAGCCACAAGGATCCAGTCTGCTTCCGGCCTATTTTGAATCCACTCCGGCAAGGGTTGTCAACGGATCGTTTGGAGCGGGTTTCTCGCAGATTCTTGATAACCTGAAAACGGGACAGTGGACAGGTCCAGTTGAATCCGGGTTAGGTAAGCATCTGATTCTATTGCAGGACAGCGTGCCGGGTTTCGTGCCCGAACTCGCCGACATACGGCCGATTGTTGAACGCGAATGGGCAAACGAAAAACGTATTGGCACGCGCCAGACGATTAATGAGACATTGCTTGCGAACTACGACGTCGTCATTGAATGGCCCACCGAGTAAGTAAACTTCGCGTCCTGCTTCTGATCGCGGTTGCCTGGCTACCGATGCTTGCGGATGCGCATGAGATGCGCCCGGGCTATCTCGAAATTCGTGAAACGGCCGTCGATACTTATGATGTGCTGTGGAAGGTTCCCGCCCAGGGCGATGACATGCGCATGGGACTCTACCTGCAGTTCGACGAAGACGTTAAGGCGCTTATGGAACCGGTGGACGGGTTTGCAGGCTCCGCGCACATACAACGGATGAGAATCCAGCGTGATGGTGGGCTCACAGGATCCACGGTTCGTATCAACGGGCTCGCCGCTACCCTTACAGACGTTCTGCTGCGGCTTGAGCGCATCGATGGCACGGAAATCACACATCGTTTTACGCCGGACAATCCAAATTATGTCTTCGAAGCGGAGCCAGGTCGTGGGCAGGTCGCCTGGACCTACTTCGCACTCGGTGTCGAACACATTTTATCCGGCGTCGATCATCTGTTGTTTGTGCTCGCACTTCTAATCGTTGTCGCCGGTTGGCGCCGACTGGTCGGCACGGTGACGGCGTTTACTGTCGCTCACAGCATTACCCTCGCTCTGGCTGCGCTCGGTTTTATACATGTCCCCGGACCGCCTGTCGAAGCAATCATCGCGCTCAGTATTGTGTTTGTGGCTGCAGAGATTATCCGTGGTCGGCAAGGCAATCCTGGACTTACCGCAAGCTTGCCGTGGATTGTTGCGTTCACTTTTGGCTTGTTACACGGTTTCGGTTTCGCCGGTGCGCTGAGCGAGATTGGGTTGCCACAATCCTCTATTCCTCTTGCGCTGTTTACCTTCAACGTAGGCGTGGAAATCGGACAGCTGATGTTCATCGCCGCCGTTCTGAGCCTCTACAGCATCGGCAAACGCTTCTATCCAACGCCAGCGGAGTGGGCCTGGCGCGTGCCGAGCTACGCTATCGGTGGAGTCGCCGCTTTTTGGGTCTTCGAACGAATCGTGCGATTCTGGGCTTAGCCGGTGTGATCAGTCTGACTGGCCGTGAACTGCACTCGCCCCGACCGCGCGCGCATATCGTCAACGATGACGGCGACCGCCGGTGTAACAAACAACACCATGAAACCCGACACGATAATGCCGAAGCCCAGACTGACACCCATTGGTATCAGGAACTGTGCCTGTGGGCTTGTTTCCAGCAGTAGCGGAGCCAGCCCCAACGCTGTGGTTAGTGTTGTCAAAAGAATCGGCCGAAAACGGCGACTCGACGCTTCCGCCGCCGCGTCAATCGATGAAAAACCAGCGGCACGCTTTTGATTGTAGAAGTCGACCAAAACCACAGATGAATTTACGGCTACACCGGACAGGGCGACGATACCGAAGATGGACACGAAGGACAGCGGATAGCCGAGGACCAAATGTCCAAGGATTGCGCCGGCCACGCCAAGCGGGATTGATACAAGGATGGCGAGCGGTTGCAGATACGAGCGCAGTTGTGTGGCTATCAACGCAAAAATTACCAGGATGACCACGATAAACGCTTGTGCCAACGACGCCAGATCGTCGTTCTGCTCGCGGGTCGCACCGGCTCGAACCCAACGCAATCCCGGAAATTGTGGCTCAAGCGATGGCATCACACCATCCAGAATCGCCTGGTTTGCATCATTGGGCGTTGATATGGCCTCGTCGACATTGGCACTGACGGTGACAACGCGACGACCGTCAATGCGTTCAATGGACGAATAGGCACGACTCTCGGCGACTTTTGCGACGGTCAGGAGTGGCGCACGGCTGCCGTTCGGCAGCACGACCTGAAACTTGTCCAACGCGTCCAGGTTGGCGCGCGTCGACTCGGGGTAGCGGACATACACGCGTATCTCTTCGCGACCACGCTGAATGCGTTGCACCTCTTCACCGAAGAAACCTCTTCGAACCTGCAAAGCAATGTCGACTTCGCGCAACCCAGCGGCGCGCCCTGCATCAGTTAACTCAAAAACGAGCTGTCGCTTGCCCAAATCGAAGCTGTCTTCTATCTCGTCAACACCTTCAATATTCTCGAGTAAACGTTTCATCTGCTCCGCGGCAGCGATAAGCTGATCTTCGTCACTGTGAGCAAGCTCGAACTCGATATCCTCGCCGAAACTGACGAAGCTCGATGAGAAATTGACCTGATCAGCACCTTCGATCTCACCGACTGCTTGCCTCCAGGCTCTCTCGATATCAACCCCTGGTGTGAAACGCTCGCCGAAGGCCGTCAACTCGATACGGACCTGTCCAATATTTTCCTGCGATGAAAAGCTCGACTGCGAACCTGGACCTCTATCAGCCGACGCACGACCGCCGGTCGTAGCGGTCAACGACGCAATCAGCGTTTCGCCCGTCTTTGCCTCGATCTCAGCAGCTACGGCGTAGGCCGACTCGGTCATTCGTTGAATCGCATCATCTGTCCGCGCAAAGAGTGCACCCTCTGGCATCGTCACCGATGCCGTCAGACTGTTGCCTTCAATGATCGGGAAGAAAATGAATCGGACGTTGCCGTTGCTAACCAGTCCGATACAGAGGAGAAAAAACGCGAACGCAATACCGACTGTCGCGTAGCGCCATGTCGCTGCAAATTTAGCCCCCGGTCGAACCACGTTTTCACGGACGTGAGCGACCCATCTTGAAACCCGCTCTCCCTCAGCTTTCAAGATTCCGCGCGACCATTGACCACCTTTGCTTAGATGCGATGGAAGTATCCAGAAGGCTTCGATAACCGACACCAGAAGTACACTGATAACGACGATGGGTATGGAACGGGTGATATCACTGAAGGTGCCGCTCGTTAATAACAACGGTGCGAACGCGGCAACGGTGGTTAGTACTCCGACCACAACCGGGGCGAATACGTTACGAGCGCCAGCCGATGCGGCGTGCATCCCGCTCCTGCCAGCGGCCCGCTCTGCGTCGATATTCTCGCCGATTACAATTGCATCATCTACCACCAGTCCGAGGACGATGATCAAGCCGAATAGCGAGATCATGGTGATCGTTACACCCAGCGCACCGAACAACAGAATGCCACCCATAAATGCCGTCGCTATGCCAATACTTACCCAGACGGCGAGCTTCAGGTCAAGCATCAAAACAAGAAACAGAAAAACCAGTGCAAAACCGATCAAACCATTTTTCAGAAGTAAGTTGATGCGCTCGCGGAGCAGGTCTGTTTCATCGTCAAGCTCGAGCAACTCCACGCCGAACGGAGCCGCGTAGTCAGCCAGGAACTGATCGACCCGAGCCTTGACGACCAGAACGTCTTCGGCTTCCGCACGACTCACTTTGACAAAAATAGCTGGGCGCCCGTTGTACAGGTTAAGTAGTTCAGCGCGTACGAAGCCGTCGCGGATAGTCGCTACATCAGCGAGCGTAATGATCGAACCGTCCGACTGTGAGCGCACGACAACTGACTCGAATTCTTTTCCAGTCTGCCGCTTCTGGTTTGTTCGAAGAAGAATCTCACCCGATTGTGAATTGATCGAGCCCCCCGCGAGGTCCAGCGACGAGCGACGAACGGCATTCGCCACGTCTTCAAAACTGAGATCCAATCGCCTGAGCATTACCTCGCTCACTTCAATTGAGATCTCGAGATCACGGTCGCCCTGAAGCGAGACGAGAGAGATTCCGGGTTGTGTTAGAAGATCCCGTTCAACCTGTTCGGCTGCTCTTCGTAAAGTCATCGGGTCAACATCCCCGACAACCACCAGAGTGACAACACCACCGGTTGGCTGTGGTGCGGCGATTATCGGTGCCTCAGCATTCTCCGGCGGGAAGTCGCTGAGCCGGTCGATCGCCGACTCGATGTCATCCTTTACCAGCTGCACATCCGAGAAATCACTCGTCTCGACAACGATTGATGCTCGATTCTCAGAGGCGGTGGAGCGAACTCGCTTGACGCCATCGATACCAAGAACCGCTTCATCAACACGCCGGGTGATCCCCTCTTCTACCTCGGCGGGCGTAGCGCCGGGATACGGAACGGTTACAACAACGGTTCCCGGTGAAATCGTTGGAAATACCTGGCGCTGCAGGCTGGTCGCTGACATCGCACCTCCAACCAGCAGCACGACCATTAGCAGGTTCGCTGCAACGGGGTTACCGATGAACCAACTGATCAGCCCTTTACTGAGTGCACGCTCATCGGGTGAATTATTCTCCGACATCGGCATCCTCTAACGACGTCAGAGGTTCGATCTTCTGTACCTTGACGATCTGTCCGTCGCGCGCACCCGCCGGCGGGATAGTGACGACACCACCAGCCATATCGAACGCCGCGACGACAATCAAACCCTGTTCATGACCCAGTATTTGCACGCGACGTTCGGCTAAGGTATCACCGTCGACAACCCATACCTGGTCACGCGCAGTCAGACTTGATTCGGGAATTCCGAGTGCTGTATCGACGGTGTCCCCGGCAACGACGACACTTACGAATTCACCCAGCGTTAGCCGGTCGTTGGCCTCCGAGCGAATATAGAGTTTGCCGAGCCGGGTGAACTCGTCCAACGTGGCACCTAAGCGAACGACGCTACCCGCGATTTCCTCGTCGGTCGTGTAGTCGGAGACAATTGTCACAGAGCGGCCAATGGGTTTTCCGATACGTCGAAGATCATCCGACGAAACCGGCGCGACAACTTCGAGGTTCTCGATCGAGTATATCGAGCCAAGAGCAAGCGTTCCGCTAACAACCTGGCCAACATCAAGACGTGACTCAATAACTCGCGCATCAAACGGTGCGTAAATTTTAGTTCTCTCTAGCGACAGTTCGGCCGCTGCGCGCGCCGCTTCGCCAGCCCGGATACGCGCGTTCGCCGCAGCGATTTGTGGAACCCGGGCGATCAGATCGGGAATGTCGTTCTGTGGTTTACTGGAGGACCAGATTTTCTTCTCGGCAGTCGCTTCTGCTTGCAGTCGAAATAAATCGCTTCTTGCGATTTCTATGTCAGCCAGGGTGCGTTGCATGGCCAATTCGTAGTCTGAAGATTCGATCGCAAAGAGAAGCTCGCCTTTGCTGATCCTTGCACCGGGTCGAAAGCTCGGTGACACATGAATAACCTTGCCGCTGACCTGCGGCACGATGTTCGTGACCGTGCTGGCTTCGACTGTTCCGGTCAATGTCAGGTAAGGCCGGTAGCTCGACACAACGGGCGTTACAACAGTCACCGTTAAACGCGTTTCAGGTTTCGCCGAGCGCACGGGAGCAGGATCCGGACCGAGCGATGCCGATAGGAAAAGGGAACCGCCAACCACAACGATGACGATTGCCAGTTGTAGCCAACCGGCATGGTGTTTGACGAATGCGCGCATGAGTATTCCAGAGAAAGCGTAGCCCCTCTAGCTTCTCATGATTTCCCTCGCTGGTGTGTTTCTTGATGTAACAACGGGCCTAGCCCGCCTCTAGGGGTTGGCATACCAGGGAGTTGCGCTTACGCACAAGCTTTGAAGCCTTGCGTTACGTCGTCTTGGCGGAGAGAGAGGGATGCAACTCGCTCGCTTCGCGAGCTCCCTGCCAACATGCCGCTGCGCGGCTGCGTTGGTCGAACAGGGTTCTCAACCTCACTCGGCGAGAAAAAAAAGGCCCCGTGAACGGGCCTTTGCTTTTTCTGGCGGTGCTGCGAGTCCTGTGCGCACGATGCTTTCCCGTTACTCCTGCCAGGAGCTCATTGCTGAACATCCGTGGCAGGAACACGAGTCGATCTTTACGCCTAGGGCGTCACGCAGTACACGTCACTCCCCTGAATCGCCGTACCGTCATTCAGCGTCCCCAGGATAGCGCCCTCCGCAGTAACATTCTGGTACTGACAAACAAGATCGACAAAGCCGTCGGAATTAACGTCCGAGGCATTGCACGATAGCGCGCCATTGCCTTTTTCACGGGCAGAAGCCCCTGCAAATGTCAGGGTACTCAAATCGATCTCGGTAGCGTCGAACGTTGCGCTGCCAAGAACGGCGACCGGAATGACGGCATTACAGTTCTCACCACCACCCGGCTTGATGTCAACGTCGACGAATTCGACGATGGTTTCAGGGCCGGAGAAAGATCCGTTACCCTGCTCGCAACATTCGTTGGGCACGACTGAAATGTTGAACCTTGCACCATTAAACTCGAAGCCGATCAACGGGTATCTGTTCGGGCCGGAATCATTTTCAAACTGAAACGCAATTATTGTGTGCGTCTCGTCGATTATGAACGTCGGCAGTGGCGGCCCATTAGGATCACCGCCGCCAATGATGCTGCTGACTTCCGACGAGGTTGAAATCGTTTCTAAACCGTTCGTCCAGTTGAATTCCCAGCTAACGATCTTGTCGATCAGCTCTTCGTCTGCGACGAGATCACCTTCGTCAAACACGATGGACCCAGATACCGCCCAGGCTCCATCGTCGCTCGTCCCTTCGTATTCATAAGCCACGAGCGCCGCAAAGGCTGACACGGGTAGTAAGAAGGCGGTAACTGTTGCCGCCAAGACGATTCTCTTCATTGCTTAACCCCCATACTTGTTTTTTATTTGAAAAACACAATCCGCCGGTTTCTTGCCGATGCAATGCCTTGGAACTACCGACCGGTTGTGGGGGCATGAGCCAGAGCGCTGACCGAATTTTTTGGCTACAATAACTGTTACATGATGTACCCAGAAAATGCTGGATTCTTGACATAAGGCGTGTGATTAGCGCCGAGAAGTTAAGCATGTTCGGGTATCCGCCATACCCCAGAAAGCAGACATTGGGGTAATGTCGGGTAAAAAGTCTGCTAGTGACCCGAAGTGGACCTTTAGATGGTACTGGCTTGGTGGGCCAATTTGCCTAGGAAAGCCGAAAACGCAAGACAAGAGGACGAAACCCGTGAACGCTGCATCGAAACCCCTAAGCGAAGCGGTCTTGCGCCGCCTTACCAATGACGCCGTCACTACGTTCCTGGGTGAGGCGGAACGCTATGAGGCGGCTGCCCGACCCGGTTTGCAGTTGGCCTTGTCTAACGAACCCGTTGCCGACATGAATATGGTGATTGTCGGGGCCGGCGCGGACCATGATCATTTCCGAAACATGTTGAGTTCGTGCCTTGATCGA
>JAACFM010000029.1 GCA_009937445.1 Gammaproteobacteria bacterium
ATCGTTTTACAGAAGCCCATCGTCTGGGCGCAGGCCTGCGTCATTGTCTGCGCCTACTGTGGATACAAGGGGCTGGATAACTACTCCCTGTATGCCGTGCAGGTTCTGGGAATGGACGAGGTCGAAGGCGCGAGGCTGGCGTCGTATGGAGTATGGGCACGCCCTGTCGCGGCGGTGCTTGCAGGTGTCATCGCGGATCGCTGCGGCGCAACCCGATCGATTCTCGTGACCTTTGTGATTCTGGTCGTTTCCTACGGTACCTGGTCAATGGCTGCACCGTCCGGGTCTGGTCTTGCCATTATCTATTTGAATTTTGTGGTCACTCACTTCGCGGTCTTTGCGCTGCGCGGCATCTATTTTGCTTTGCTGGAAGAATATCGCACACCAAAATATCTGACCGGCGCTGCGGTCGGTATGGTTTCGCTGGTTGGCTTCACACCCGACGCATTTTTTGCGCCTATCGCTGGTCGTATTCTGGATGCCAATCCGGGACTGGTCGGCCACCAGCACTATTTCATGTTCCTGAGCGCTATTGCAGCTACCGGCCTTCTCGCCGTCGCCTGGCTGGTTTGGCTGCACAGGAGCAACAGAAGTCGATGGCAAGAAGTCCCGTTGGCCACGAAATAAATTGCATTGACGGCGAAGCAATACTGCGCGAGGTCTGGACTAGTTTGTAAGCTCGAGTCCAACGATAATCGGGTCGTGATCCGATGCGCGATAGGGCGAGTCGGCATCAAACAGGCTCGCATCCCGGCCATATTCCAGGTTGTAGTCCAGCAACGGTGGTTCATCCGCGTTGATGTGCCACTCGATCGTTTCTCTGACTTGCCCCGCCAGGCTGGACGTTGCCACAGCATGGTCAAGGGCGCCGGACTGTGCGTCGTACAAGAAGGAATAGGGGTTCGAACTGCCTTCCAGCAGAGCGATCAACCCGGCGTCTTGCAGAGCCGTCAATGGATCCTCCATGATGTAGGCATTCAAGTCGCCGATAATGAGGACATCCGGATCACCGCTGCCGGTCGGGTCGTTTTTGACCCAGTCGGCGAGCGCTGTTGCCGCCTTTGTGCGCATGACGTTGCAGTTGCCTTGGCCATCATCGAGGTTCGGGTCCCCACTTGAATCACAGGATGAGCCTTTCGATTTGAGATGGTTCACAACGATCGTCAGGGTCGCGCCGGTCTCAATCTCTGCAAAGGTTTGTGCGAGTGCAGGGCGGTTTCGGCTGTCATCGAATCTCGGGTCGACACCTGCATCCAGAAGTGCGAATGGACCGCTCGTCTTGATCGTTGCGGTGTCGAAAATGAAACCGGTTTTGATCGCGTCAGTGTGGATCGTCCCTGTGTCGACGTAAGTGTAGTTTCGTCCGTCGGAGCGATTGTTAATCGCATGCACAATCTTTGTCAGTGAGTCGGACGTATCGTTCTCAAGTTCCATCAGTCCGACGATATCGGCGTCCATTTGCGTGATAGCTGTTACGGTTTTTTCAAGCTGACGGGAGAGTTCCAGTTCACTGTCAGCGCCACGACAATTCGCGTCTGCCCGGGGGCCACAAATGGCACTCCCGGAATCGACCTTCGAGAAGAAGTTCAGAACGTTGAAGCTGGCGACCCGAATCGCCCCATCGACCGACGGCGGGCCCGGTCGTGGGTTGTCATCAGCGAAAATGACCTCTTCTGTTGGCATTATTCGCCAGGTTTCGTCACCGCTGCTACCACTGCCGCGCGAGAAACGCAGATTGCCGACCACACCGCTCACTGAGTCTCCAGCCCGCAGGGAATAGTCGGCGGCAATGCCGGCGTTTAAGTGACGAATGCGGGCAGGGTTCGACGATCGCTGGCCATCATCAAGCGTAATGGTTCTCGAAGCCACGGTTTCTTTATGAGCGGCGTATCCATCGGTGCTTGGCGCATTGCTGTTTGTGTACTGAAAGAGTCGACCGCCCTCTGACAAGCGTACTTCACCGTAGCGCTCGAGAAAGCGCAGACTGGTCACAGTTAATTTCTGCGGGAAACGCATCAACATGCCCTCATAAGCCTCCAGGTCGGAGATGAGGTCACTGTCGCTATTACGGGTTAACAGCGCTGCGGGAAGATTCATGTCGGTCGGGCTAATCGTTCCCGACCCGTTTACTCTGACCGCTGTCGCCTGGATCTGGGTTTCACCGAAGAACTCTGTAACGGTGCCGGTCACCTCGACGCGATCACCGGTGGCCACATCGGTCGTCGGGTGGTCGCCATCAAACACGAACACAGCGTCCGAGGTAGCCGCGTCGGCATCAGGCGATTCCTGCTGTACATAAAAGCCGCCAAGATTGCGTGTCTCGTCATCGTCGCTGTCCTGGAAATCACCCGTGACGATCGCTGCAATACTTACAACCTGACCGTCCAACGGGCTTACGCGGCCAGATCCCTGGATGGCGGAAATCGGGATGGCATCCGTTGATACAGGCGCGCTGGTATCGGCAGCAGAGACACCGCCGTCGCCACAGGCGCTGACAAAAAGAAGGGAGAGTGCAACAGCGAAAATTTTCATAAGGGCATCTTAGCCCATGTCGAATACCAAAAACTCCGCTTCTGACTGGCTGCTTATGCGCAGCTCGCGCTCGTTGGTGATCTGCGCCCCGTCGCCGCCAGTAATGACCTGTCCATTAACGGTGATTTCCCCGCTCACGACCTGAACAAATAGTTTGTTCGCTGCCGCTATGCCCATTTCAAGCGCCTCACCTTCCTGCAAAACGCTGGCGTAGAGATCGACGTGCTGATGCACGGTGACCGATCCATTGCGGCCGTCTCTCGACGCAATAAGACGCAATTGATTCAGTTTGTCGTCGCGCGTGAACATTTTTTGTTCGTAGCCGGGTTCGAGGTCTTTCTTCTCGGGGAACATCCAGACTTGCAGCAAATGCAGTTCGTCATTTTGTGAATGGTTGAACTCACTGTGCTGGACGCCGGTACCGGCTGTCATGCGTTGCACCTCACCGGCCGAAATGATGGTGCCATTGCCCATGCTGTCCTTGTGCTCGATCGCGCCCGATATCGGGTAGGTCAGGATTTCCATGTCCTTGTGAGGGTGCGTGCCGAATCCCTGCCCTGGAGCAATTCGGTCTTCGTTGATAACGCGCAGCGGGCCGAAATGCACACGTTGTGGATTGTGATACTCGGCGAAGGAAAACGTGTGTTTTGCCTGCAACCAGCCGTGATCTGCGCTGCCACGGGTTTCTGATGGAATAACTTCAATCATGATCGATCTCCAGCTAGGCGGCCTCTGCCGATAAGTGAATCAGCTCTGCAATTTGTGCGCGTGCCCGATCCTTGGACTCCGCTGCATTACTGTTAACGCGGTCTGCCGCAATGATTTCAACGTCCGTAATGCCGAGAAAGGCTAATACATGCCGCAAATACGGGGTGGCGAAATCCATCGGGCTGCCGACCGGAACGCCGCCCGTCGCGACCACCACGTACGCCTTTTTCCCCGCGAGTAAACCCACCGGTCCGTTGTCAGTATAGCGAAATGTCAGTCGCGCCCTGGCGACCATATCGATCCAGGATTTCAATGCTGCGGAAATGGAGAAGTTATAAACCGGGGCACCGATGACAATAACGTCCGCGCTCTGCAACTCGCCAACCAACTCGGCAGAAAGCGCGAGTGTCTGCAAATGCTGTGCTGTGCGATTCTCGTCAGGCGTGAAGTTCGCTTCGATCCATGCCGCATTGACAACAGGCACGCCGTCGCCGATATCGCGGCGCACAAGCTGTATCGAGCCGTGATGGTCTTCAAGGGCTGCTATCAGGTCTGCGCTCAGTGCACGTGTGATCGAGCCGTCTTTTCGGCCGCTTGAGCTTATCGCCAGTACGTGTAAGGGCTTGTTTTTCATCTGTGTCTCTCCATCGAAGCAGTAAATTGCCAGTGGCTGGCTGTGGCAACCAGTTTCGCTGTTGACATATTCGAGATAAATAGTAGTTTAATCATTAGATTGTTAAGGAAAACGCAACAGTATGGACAAATTCGAGGATATTCAGGCATTTATAGCCGTCGTCGACACCGGCAGCTTCACAGCGGCGGCGGATCGACTGGGTTCGGCGAAATCGGCAGTCAGCCGGCGGGTCTCAGCGCTCGAGAGCCGGCTGGGTGTGCAATTGCTGCATCGAACGACCCGCGTTCTGAATCTGACCGAAACCGGGCGGAGTTTTTACAACCATGGAACCCGCATTCTTGCAGACCTTGAGGAGGCCGAAGCTGCTGTGCAACAGGAGCACGGAGAGTTGCGAGGAACCTTGCGGTTCGCTTTGCCGCTGTCGTTCGGCGTTCGACATATGTGCGGTCCGATCGCGACCTTCAGCAAACAGCACCCGAAAGTCCGTTTCGATCTGGACCTCAATGACCGTCGCGTGGACTTGATCGAGGACAACTTTGACGTTGCGCTCAGGATCGGTCGATTGACAGACTCGTCGCTGATCGCGCGTCGCTTGTTTGACGTTCGCGCGGTTGTTTGCGGATCACCGCATTATTTGCACGTCCATGGTGCACCCAAAACACCCGCCGATCTTGCGGACCATCAATGCCTGGTTTATTCCAACCTGATCGATCCGAACAAGTGGGAGTATGAAGATCGCGATGGCAACAGGGACGTGGTGAAAGTAAATAGCACCATGTCAGCGAGTAGTGGAGATTTTCTCTGCAACGCCGCAGCGCACGGCATGGGGCTGGTGTTGCAGCCGACTTTCATTGCCTCGACGGCGATTCGCAGCGGCAATTTGACGCCCGTGCTGACCGACTACACGTGGCCTATTGCGCCCGCGTATGCAATGTACCCACCTACGCGGCACCTGTCCTACAGAGTTCGTGCGTTTATTGATTTCCTGGCAGAAAAATTCGCCGGGACGCCTCAGTGGGATCGCGATTGCGAAACGCTCAGCGCCAGACAGAGTTGACCGGCATAGTAGAGCGGCAATCCCCAGACATACATCGGGAAGTTCGTTTGCACCAATCGCAGCGACGCAACTGAAAGGTCGGAAAGAAAGAACAGCACCGCCCCAACAAGTATCAGCACAGTGCCGCCCTTGCCGCGCGTACCGACCGCTGCAATAACCATCCCGCTGATGACAGCGATATACAGTTTCACCGGCAGCGCGAGTTCCGCCGGCGTATGCGGTGCCAGCCAGGCAGAAACCGCGAGTGCAATCGCAATTACCGGAATCGCAGCGATGCCCATCCAGCGAAGATTGACGCCTCTGATAAAGAACGATGCGATGTAAGCAATATGCGCCAGCAGGAAGGCGGCGAGTCCCGCCAGAAATGCCTGCCTCGATTCTCCGATAAGAAAGGCGTCACCGAGGAACGACAGCACGAGGCCCAGCAGCAGTACTTTTCCGTAACGGGATTGTAATGCGCCACTCAGATAAGCCACGGACAGGAAACCGCAGGATGCAACTATTTTTGCTATCGCCCCAAACAGGTGCATGTTCGCAAGCGAAGCTTCGACCAGCACAAAGGCGCTTGCGCCCGTGACAATAGCAGCGGTTTTTATTCGATTGTCCATAAGCGCTCAGTCTACAATGCCGCAACATTTTTTGTGGCATAAGAAACGGCAGGATAACGCTCCGAAACAGATAGCAACATTTGCATACAGTTTCGACACCCTCGTGTAATAAACGCCGCGTAAGCTAGGTCTTATTAAAGGACCACGAGCGACGAGGGGATCACAATGCCAACAGTTATCAAACGCAGCCTGAAGTCATGGATGTTTGTATACGTGGGGTTTGCCCTGGCGCTCGCCGCGGCCAATATCGGGGCAGAATCAGCGCCCACCCCGGCGCTGGTCTCACCCGGAACATTACCAGCCGAACTTTCCATAGGACGATCATTCTTCCAGCCGACGGTCGCGCAGCCGCGCAGAAACGATATTTGATGCCCCAAAGCGGAGGAGTACCGCAGGCATCAATTGTGTGCTACTAATTCATGCACAGACAGCATCGAGATTGGCTGTCCGACAAGTAAGGTGCGGGAATCATTGAGTATTGGATGGAAATGAAATGAAGAGTCTTGTACTGATTTCAGTGTTGTTGATGGTGTTTGCCGGTGCGAACGCCGCCGACACGGTAAAGGAGTTTCGCGGCTCCGAAAGTACAACCACGTCTATTTTTACGGTGGAATCACCCTGGCTGCTCGATTGGCGCCTTGATGGCGATTTCGACTCACTAGTTGCGCTTGATATCACCCTGGTTGAAGCGCACACCGGCAAGCACGTCGGGCGGGTGCTGCACACGAAGCGCAAAGGCAATGGATTAAAACTCTTTAATCATTCCGGACAGTATCAGTTGCGTATCAGCTCGACCCTGGCACGCTGGACACTCAAAGTGCAGCAAATACAGCCAGAGGAAGCAGAGCTCTACACGCCAAGGTAGCCATGCTGGCATCCACAGCACCATTGGCTCGAAAATGCTGCGCCCGCGCTGCACAAGCTGCATTGCAGTCGTTAACAATAGGCATGAGATTCCATCGGCGTTATGCGATCATCTAGCGCGTGATTGATCAGAGCAACAATAAAGGCAGTGCCGTCGTTACATTCGCCGCGGTTATTGTCATCATCTACGGCCTGCAGATGGCGAAGGTATTTCTTGTGCCTTTCCTCATTGCCGTATTTCTTGCTCTTATCACTGTACGACCGATGCTGTGGCTGCAGCGAAAGCGCATACCCAGTTTTCTGGCTGCGCTCTTTATAGTGACAACCATACTGTTGATATTCGGGATTCTCGGGACGATTCTGGGAAGCTCGATTGCCGAGTTTACGGCGGCTTTGCCGGGGTATCAGGCGCAACTGGATGTCATAGTCGCCAGCGTTTTTGATTTTGTAGTGAAACACCTGAACGGCGATGAATCGATGGAGAGCCTGGGTGACATGATCGATCCCGGCTGGGTGATGGGTCTTGTCGCAACGATTCTCAATAGTTTGAAAGGTGTACTCACGAATACGTTCCTGATCATTTTCACGATGATCTTCATGCTGCTGGAAGTGTCCAGTGTCGGCACCAAAGTAGAGGCAGCACTGGGCCGCAGTGCGGAATCGCTGGAGCGTCCGAGAGAGTTCTTGCACAACCTCGGTCGATACCTGGGGATAAAGACGATCGTCAGCTCTGCAACTGGCGCCTGCGCCGGGATGCTGGCGTGGTCGATAGGGCTCGACTTCCCATTGTTATGGGCGATGCTGGCTTTCCTGTTTAACTACATACCAACGATCGGTTCGATTATTGCGGCTGTTCCAGCCGTTTTGCTCGCGCTTGTTCAGTTGGGTCCTGGCGCTGCTGGTGTTACAGCGATGGGTTTCGCGGCGATTAACGTCGTTTTTGGTAACATAATCGAGCCCCGCCTGATGGGTTATGGCGTTGGATTGTCGCCACTAATCGTCTTCGTCGGATTGGTGTTCTGGGGTTGGGTGTTCGGGCCCGTTGGCATGTTGTTATCAGTGCCGCTGACGATGACGCTGAAGCTGGCACTTGAAAGTGATGAGCGTACGAAGTGGGTTGCGATCCTGATCGGATCCGAGCGCGATGCTCAACACGCGCTCGAAAACCGAGCCACAGACCCGGCCTGAAATTCTGGCGGCCGCTTAGGCGACGTCCAGATCGTCAAAGTCGTCGTCGTACGGTTCCGTGGACTCAATCTGCTCCAGCAGATTGATGGCGACCGCGACGAAATCCGTTTCCGTGATAATGCCGACGAGATTGTTATCTTCGATAACTGGCAGACAGCCGATCTGGTGCTTTTCAAGAAACAACGCTGCCTGACGCAGGCTCGCGTTTACGTCTACCGTCGCGACATCTTTGACCATGACATCGCCGACAATGATTTCGTTGGCATGAATGCGATTTCGATCATCGCGCAGAAACGAATCAGTGGCTGCGAGCACAGTGGTTATTGTTACCAACCCCACTATGTCGCCATCTTCTGTTACTGGCAGATGGTGAATGCCATTGCTCTGCATCAGAGTGCGTGCCTCTGCCAGCGTTGCAGATGGCGGCACTGTGACCAGATTGGTGCTCATGATTGCTTCAATACTGAACATGGTCGTCTCCTCTGAGTTTCAGTCTAGTCAAATCCGGAGGAGGGACCATTGCGATAAACACGTATTATGTGACGGCGTATTGAGTGTTGCGGAAGCTTAATAGGACATACGTATTCTCGCCCATGACTTGACCGCGACAAGTGTGAAATACTGAACGGCCAAGCTAACTGCGGGTCGAATCCAATATGATCAGGCGCTGTATCTTCTTGATATTCCTGCTCGCGATTCCCACGCTGGGAAGTGCTGAAGATCGTGACGGGAAATCCATCGTTCGTGACGCGATCAATCACTGGCGCGGTTTGTCCTCCTACACTGAAATGACCATGGTGATTCATCGACCGGACTGGGAGCGTTCGATGACCATGCGTGCCTGGACGAAGGGCGACAAGCGCTCTCTCGTGCGGGTCGTCGAGCCGAAAAAAGACCGGGGCAACGGGACGCTGACCGATGACAACAGCATGTGGTCGTATTCACCCAAGGTAAATCGAGTCATCAAGATACCGTCCTCAATGATGGGGCAGAGCTGGATGGGTTCGGATTTTTCGAACAAGGACATCGCGAGGGCCGACGAAATAGTTGATGACTATGCACACAGTATCGTGAAAATCGAAGAGATCGATGGCGTCGTCATTTACGATATCCAGTCGATTCCAAATGAGGAGGCAGCCGTCGTTTGGGGCAGTGAGTTGTTACGGATTCGGCAGGACCATGTTGTTCTGCAACACGCATTCTACGATCAGGACGGCGAGCTCGTTAAGGTCCTGAAGACGATGGAAGTCGTCGAGATGGGCGGTCGGGTGATTGCGAAGCGCCAAAGAATGAACAAGGCAGATGAGCCTGACGAATGGACTGAAATAGAGGTGAACGAGGTTGAGTACGAGCTTGATCTGAAAGACAGTATGTTTACGCTCTCAAACTTGCGGAACCCTCGAGACTAAGGATTGTGAAAATCGTTTTTCGTTTGGCGTGGCGAAACCTCTGGCGACAACCTCGCCGCACCTGGCTGACAACCGGCGCGATGATTTTTGCGAACATGTTGCTGGTGTTTATGATCTCGCTGCAGTTTGGCATGTACTCACTCATGATCGACAACGCTCTGCAGGTATTTACCGGACACATGCAGGTGCAGGCACCTCTCTACAACGATGAAAAGAAGATGCGCCAGACGGTGCCCAACATCGTGCCGCTCGCAAACGCGATTCGTGAGGAATTGCAGTCCGATAAAGTGGCCGCGCGTGGCTGGGCGTTTGCACTGGCCTCGAGTGATGATCGCAGTTTCGGCATCGGTATCTACGGTGTCGAACCCGAATTTGAGAACAACGTATCGAACATTCCCGGGCTGACCTCACTGGGGCGCTACCTCGGCGATAATGACGCGGCGGAAATCGTCATGGGCAGCGTGCTTGCAAGAAACCTGCACGTTGAAGTGGGTGACGAAATCACCCTGATGGGCAGTGGTGTGGACGGCTCCTTTGCCGCGGCGGTGGTCAACATCGTCGGCATTTTCGACAGCGGCGTTACTGATATTGATCGCAATATCGCTGAAATACCGCTTGGCTTTTTCCAGGACACATTCTTCATGGAAGGGGCTGGCCACCAGGTAGTGGTGTTCGGTGACGGATTGGCAGCGGTCCCCGAATTGAAAAGCCGCGTGCAGTCGGTACTGCCGGGCGACAGTGACTTGGTCATGTTGGATTGGGATGCGCTGCAACCGGGTCTAAAGCAGGCTATACAGGCCGATATGAGCAGTGCCTTCTTCATGTATTTCGTGCTCGTTATTCTGGTGTCCTTTAGCGTACTGAATACGCAGTTGATGTCGGTGCTGGAGCGAACGCGTGAATTCGGCATCGTCATGGCGCTTGGTCTGAAGCCGGGTAAGTTAGGGCGGCTTGTGATTCTGGAGACGGCGATGATGGGCCTGCTGGGGGTCGTGCTCGGAGTGGCGGCCGGAGCGCTCGTGACAGCATGGTTCACGACCAATGGCCTGGCCTTTCCAGGAATGGATGAAATGGCCGCAAAATTCAATCTGCCGGCAAGGATGTACCCACAAATCAATGCGCTGACCCTGCTCGCGGGCCCGATAACTGTATTTATCTTCACGATGCTTGCGTCGATTTACCCGGCTGTCAGATTGCACTGGCAGAATCCCGTTGACGCGATGAGGGTGGCCTGATGAGGCTGCTGCGTATTCTTTTCCGACTGGCGTGGCGTAATTTGTGGCGCAATCATCGCCGCACAATCATTATGCTGGGCGCTATCGGTGTTGGCGTTTGGGCGATGATCTTCATGACGGCGCTGACGCGCGGGATGGTGGACCAGATGATCGTCGATAGTATCGGCGTGCTGCCGGGACATGTGCAGGTGCACCATCCTGACTATCAGGATGATCCGAGCATCTCGAACCGGATGCTCATATCCGCCGATGACATCAGCGAGAGGCTTGATACGGGCGCTGTCAAAGCCTGGGCCAGTCGGGTCAGGGTACCGGCAATAATTACAAGCGAAAGGGAGTCACGCGGCGTTACTTTGCTCGGAGTAGATCCAGAGGCAGAACGCGAGATCTCCTTCTTTGATTATGACGAGGTTGACGGCCGCTTTCTGACTGACGTAAACGACAAAGGCATCGTCATCGGCAAAAAACTGGCCAAGACGCTGGAGACAGAGGTCGGGAAACGCGTCGTTCTGATGAGCCAGGACCCGGACAATGAAATCGCGGATCGCGGATTCAGAGTGGTCGGCCTGTATACGGCTAAAACCAAAGCTGTGGAAGAGGCCTACGCCTACGTAGGCAGGCGCACGGCACAAACCATGTTGCGCATCGGCGATGCGACGAGTGAAGTGGTTTTTCTTGGGGATGACTACAGAAACGTCGATCCAATATATGACGTAGCGGTTTCTGCAGTCGGTGAGGGATTGTCAATCCGGCCCTGGTACGACATCGACACTTATCTTGGAGCCATGCTCGGCGTCATGGATGGCTTTGTTCTTGTCTGGGTAGTGGTGATATTTCTTGCGCTGTCATTCGGTCTGGTCAACACACTGGTCATGGCAGTGTTCGAGCGTGTGCGGGAAATCGGCCTGATGCTGGCGCTGGGAATGAAACCCGGGAGCATACTCGGGCAGATCGTCATCGAGTCGATGCTGTTGATCACATTTGGCCTGGCCATCGGGAACGCCCTTGCGTGGGCTACGGTAGTCCCGCTTGAATCCGGTATCGATGTTTCCATTGTTGGTGATGGCATGGAGATGTGGGGTATGTCCAGCATGCTCTATCCGAAGCTGTACGTCAGCGACATGGTGTTAGCCAGTTCCGTCGTCTTGTTACTCGGGTTTCTGGCCAGTCTTTCACCCGCCTGGCGTGCATCGCGATATGAGCCCGTCGAAGCTATTACAAAGGTCTGATTATGAGTGCTGTTCGTTGTGTGGATTTGTGTAAGACCTACCGCCAGGGTGATCAGGACATCAAGGCGCTGGATCACGTCAGCATTGAGATCGACAAGGGCGGGTTTGTGTGTCTTTCGGCGCCCTCTGGTGGTGGCAAGACCACGCTTCTGAATGCGATTGGCGGACTGGATATACCCGATAGCGGTGAGGTCTACGTCGACGGGCAGCGTATCGATAATCTGAGCAAAGGGGATCTGGCGGATTTGCGACTGCGGCAAATCGGTTTCGTTTTTCAGGCTTACAATCTGATCCCCGTTTTGACGGCGCAGGAAAATGTCGAATTCGTCATGCAGGTTCAGGGTGTGGCTACCAGCGAACGCAACGAGAAAGCAAAAGAAATTCTCAAAGAGGTAGGGCTCGAAGGTTTGGAAAACAGACGCCCCGCCGAGATGTCGGGCGGGCAACAACAGCGAGTCGCCGTAGCGAGAGCTGTCGCTTCTCGTCCGGCGTTGATTCTGGCGGACGAACCTACAGCCAATCTTGATTCGAAAACATCCGATGGTCTCATGGAGTTGTTCACTGAACTTAATGAAAATCACAGTTCGACTTTTATCATCGCGTCGCACGATCAACGCGTGATGAATTACGCGAAGCGACTCGTCCGAATGCTCGACGGTCGCATCGTCGAAGACATCGACCAGCGTGCTGCCTAGATTTTTCTTACTGCTGCTTGCGTTCCCGGCACTGGCGGGCGCGACCGAAGGCAAGACCGAATTGGGTGGACACACCAAACTGCGTGTCGTCAGCCAGACCTATCCATCCGACAGTCTCTTTCGGGATTTGTATGGCAGCCATACGGCGGACACCCAGGGCGATCTTAGGCTGAACCTGGCCCATCGCCAGAGCGGGTGGACAATCGATGCCAACTATCAACTTGTTGCATTGCATGGCGAGACCTTCAGTTTGCCCGACGACAGGAGGCGTTACTTCGATCTGACGGCCGTTATTGATCAGGGCAGTAGATCGGCACTCGTGCACAGGCTTGACCGACTTTGGGTTGGTTATACGAGCGAAAAGACCGTTGTTCGCTTTGGGCGGCAGGCGCTGTCGTGGGGAAATGGCTTGTTTTATGCGCCGATGGATCTCGTCAATCCCTTTAACCCGGCGACGGTGGACACTGAATACAAAGCGGGCGATGACATGTTGTACGCACAGTATCTTCGTCACAACGGGTCGGATATTCAGGGTGCGCACGTGATCCGGAGGGACTACCTGAGTGGTAATACCGATAGTGATTCAGCAACGACCGCGCTGAAGTATCACGGATTCCGCGGTGAGGGCGAGTTCGATGTTTTGCTCGCTCGTCATTATCGCGACGACGTGCTGGGTTTTGGAACCAGCCACGCGCTGGGCCAAGCGCAGTGGAGTGGCGATCTCGTTTTAACAGATACAGACACGGACACTTACGTGCAGTTGACCACTAACCTGAGTTACTCGTGGGTCTGGCGCGGCAAGAACATGAGCGGTGTCGTCGAATACCACTTCAATGGGCTGGGTCAGCCATCAGGTCATTATGACCCGCTGTCACTGGCGACAAATCCGGATCTTTTGCTGCGCCTGGCTCGGGGCGAGAGTTATGCCCTGGGACGTCATTATCTGGCGACCAGCGTCATGATCGAAGTGAATCCGCTCTGGAATGTGACGCCGACGCTGCTCATGAATATCAGCGACCCCAGCGGACTGCTGCAAGTGGTGAGTCAATACAGCGTGTCCGACAATATGACATTGCTGGGCAGTCTGAATATTCCATGGGGTAGCAGCGGCAGTGAGTTCGGCGGGATCGATTCCGGGATAGAAAATCGCTACCTGTCGCGCGGGGCAGGTGTTTTCGCCCAGTTGGCCTGGTATTTCTAGTCGATCTGCAGGCCGCTCATCAAGCGCCTGAATCCCGCTTCGACTTCCAGTTCGAAAACCGGGTCTTTGATGTGCAGGAATTCATCAACATCGACAGCGTGTGGGTCCTCACCGATCATCGTATCGACACGAGTGAACAAGTCGGTTTCTTCCCAGGCCATGTGGCTTCGGAGTCGCCCAACGTATTTGAGGGCATCCAGAATGAACTGTTGACGGCGCACGGCGGCTCCCGCAACAACTGCCTCGACGTCGTCTCGAAGTTTGCTGCCCAGTTCGCCTATCTGCTGATGGTCTTCTGGCACATCGTCGAGTCCATCAGCCAGATCAGGACGTTGTTTTTTGAGTTCAGCGTAAACGATGTCTTCTTTGGGATGGTGAACGGCATCCGGGTAAACAGTCATGTAGCGCATGATCTCATCGATAAGCTCGAAATCGGGATCTGCGCCGCTCGCAGCGGTCTCGATGGTCCTCTCGAGCACGTTGAGAACCAGTGCCATGTTGCGGTGGTCTTCACGTAGCTCGCTCAAAAGCTGTCGTGTATCAGATTCCATACGGGCATACTGCCGCAGGGGCAACGTTCGTGCTATCGGGATATCCCCCTATCCATTTTTATCAGTGAGTGAGGCCGCAAATGGCTGAAGGACATTTTCTACGCGTTATAAAGCGCAAAGAGGTCTTAACGCTCTCATTCGGGGCCATGATTGGCTGGAGCTGGGTCGCCCTGACAGGCGGCTGGATTGAAGAGGCCGGAACCCTCGGAGCGATGATCGCGTTCGCCATTGGTGGTATCACGGTGATTCTTGTCGGATTCACCTACGCCGAACTGGCCGCCGCGATGCCAAAAGCTGGCGGCGAGCACGTTTACTCGTACCGCGCGTTAGGCCGGAATGCCTCGTTTCTGTGCACCTGGGCGATTCTTCTTGCCTATGCGTCCGTGGTTACTTTTGAAGCGGTCGCCTTACCGACCGTCGTCGAATACCTGATTCCGGACTTCAGTCGCGGTTATCTGTGGACCGTCGCCGGATGGGATGTCAATGCGACCTGGGTTGCGGTTGGCGCGGGAGCGGGAGCTGTCATGACGGCAATAAACGTCATTGGTATAAAAACGGCTGCCCGTCTACAGATGCTCGTGACGCTTTTGATCCTGCTTGCTGGCGCCGCCTTGATTTTCGGTGCTGCGATTGCCGGCGATTCAGAAAACATGACGCCCCTGTTCACCGACAGCTACAAAGGAATGCTCGGTGTGCTTGTCATCGTGCCGACCATGATGGTTGGATTCGATGTCATCCCGCAGTCTGCTGAAGAGATCGATTTGCCGTTTGAGCAAATCGGCAAATTACTGGTCTTTTCTATCCTGCTCGCTGTCGCCTGGTACATGCTGATTATCTGGGGCGTCTCCATGGGGCTAAGCGGTGAAGAACGCCAGGCGGCTCAGCTACCGACAGCGGACGCATCAGCAGCGGTACTGGGTTCTGCATGGGGCGGCAAGTTACTCATTCTCGGCGGTGTTGGGGGAATTCTGACGAGCTGGAATGCGTTTCTGATTGGTGCCAGCCGAGCAATCTACGCACTGTCCCGGGCGGGCCAGTTGCCGGCCTTTTTAGGCGTGCTGCATCCGCGGTTCAATACGCCGCATCGAGCTGTCATTGCCATCGGCGTATTGTCCATGTTGGCTCCCTTGCTGGGTCGGCCTGCGCTGGTCTGGTTAGTGGATGCAGGCAGCTTCGGCGTCATCATCGCGTATGCATTCGTCGCGCTGTCTTTTATCGTTTTACGCTATCGGGAACCGGATATGCCGAGGCCATACAAAGTGAGGCACTGGAAGGTGACCGGTATCGCCGCGTTCGTTCTCTCATGCTCAATCATGATGTTATTCATGCCATTTAGTCCCGCGGCGCTTATCTGGCCTTACGAATGGGCAATTGTCGGCGGTTGGTGGCTGGTCGGGTTGGTAATGATGGTCTACAGCTCGGGGCTACGCGAGTCGGCGACTCCCCCTGTATAATACCTTGTGTTTTCGTAGGGGCAGGGCCATGCGTACGTTCGTTTTTTTGCTGGTATCGAGTATTCTTTTTCTGACTGGTTGTTCTGTCAATCCGGTTACCGGCAAGCGTGAATTGATGATGGTGAGCTCCGCTCAGGAAATCGCCATGGGCCAACAAAGCTATGCTCCCATGCAGCAGTCGCAAGGTGGTGTATATGACGTCGATCCCGCGCTGACGAATTACGTGCGGTCTGTCGGCACCCGGGTGGCGGCGCAAAGTGGCGTTTCGCTGCCGTACGAGTTTGTTGTGCTGAATAACTCGGTGCCGAACGCTTGGGCGTTGCCTGGTGGAAAGATCGCGATCAATCGCGGACTGTTGACAGAACTAGGCTCAGAGGCTGAGCTCGCTGCCGTGCTCGGACATGAGGCCGTGCATGCGGCAGCTCGTCATACCGCGCAACAGATTTCTCGCAGCCAGATCATGCAGGTCGGTGTCGCGGCGACAGCGATGGCTTCCAGTGGCAGTGATTACGGCAATCTGCTTGCGGGTGGTGCGGGCATGGTTGCCCAATTGAGTCTGTCGAAATACGGGCGCGGCGCGGAACTTGAATCCGACCGTTACGGTATGCAGTACATGTCAATGGCAGGCTACGATCCGACCGGCGCAGTTGCATTGCAAAAGACTTTTGTTCGACTGAGCGAAGACCGGCAATCGGACTGGCTTAGCGGATTGTTCGCCAGTCACCCGCCATCGCAAGAGCGCGTAGAGGCGAACATCGCTACTGCTGCATCATTACCGCCAGGTGGTCGGAGCGGCAAGGACGAGTTTCAGGCAGTGATGCGCAAGACGATGAGCACCATACCGGCATACAAGGCCTACGATGACGGGCGCAAAGCACTCGCCGAGGACAAGGTTGACCAGGCGCTCTCTCTGGCGAACACGGCACTTGGCCTCTATGGCGAGGAAGCGCATTTTCACGCCCTGCGTGGTGACGCCAGGCTGGCGGCAGACAAATACGATATGGCGATCACGAATTACAACCGCGCCATAACTCGACGCGATGATTTTTTCTACTACCACCTGCAACGTGGCGTCGCGAATAAGGAACTCGGACGGACCGATAATGCCGTCACCGATCTCAATCGCAGCATCGAGCTACTGCCGACCGCCCCAGCGCATTTTGCGCTGGGCAATATCGCTGAGGAACGGGGTGATTTGCCGGTCGCGATCGGTCACTACAAAGTCGTCGCGAAGAGCGGTGGCGATTACGGAAAGGCTGCGACCGCAGCGCTGGTCAGGCTTGAGTTACCGACCAATCCCGGGGCGTACATAGCCAGAGGGTGTGATGCCGACGGCAGTGGCAATCTGATCGTCTCTGTTCGCAACGATACGCAAGTAGCGATCACCGGCGTACAGGTTGCCGTCAGCTATGCGGATAGTGCAGGCCGCACCGTACAGCAACGGTACAGCATTGCAGGACAAATTCCGTCGGGTCAGGTCGCCAGCGTCAACACCGGTATGGGCCCCTTCACACCGGGCAGCAGTTGCCCGGTGGAAGTGGTCGCCGCACAAATCGTGAACTGAATACTCGCTACTGCTGTTGCTCGTCGAGCAGGCGTTCCATTTCGTCCATGATGGCGTTCATCTTTGCAACCAGGGCTTCGTAGGGCGCTGACTGGGCGAGATCAACACCGGCGTTTGCCAGCAGCGTGTACGGGTAGTCTGATCCGCCTGCCCGTAGCAGGTCCTTGTAGTTCTTCACGCCAGCATCAGGGTCCTTGACGATCATGTCGTACAGGGCCGTACCGGCTGTTTGCGACGTAGCGTACTGGAAAACGTACATGTTGTAGTAAAAGTGCGGGACAAACATCCACTCGTTTTCGTACAGCTCGTCGATGACTACAACGCCATCATCATGACCGTGATAGCGCCGCAGGAGTTCTCCGTACATTTCGGTAATGCGGTCGCCGGACAATGCTTCACCGCGCTCGACCGCTTCGTACAGGGAGAGTTCGAACTCGGCAAACATTGTTTGCCGGAAGAATGTTCCTCTGAGGGCTTCCAGACCGTTGCCGAGATAGAAGAGTTTCTCATCAAGCGTTTCGGCGTGTTTCGACATGTAATCCTGCAGAATCAACTCAAGCGACGTAGACGGGATCTCGGCAATGAAGGTCGCGTATCCAGCGGTCTCGAATGGCTGGCTTTGTTTCGCATAAACCGTGTGCATTGCATGGCCCCACTCATGCGCGAAAGTCGAAAGCGAGTCGTAGTCATTGTTGTGATTCAAGAGCAGGTAGGGGTGGACGTCGTACGCAAAGCCGGACATGTAAGCACCGGAACGTTTGCCACGTTGCGGATAGACGTGCATCCAGCGGTCGTCACTGACCAGCGTGCGGTAAACGGCCGGCGGCAGATTATCCTGGAACAACTCTCGTTCCAGCACACTGTCATAGTTTCGAGCCTTCGCCAGCGCAACCTGGGTTTGCAGATGTGAGTTCATCACCATGCCGACCGAACTTCTGTACTCGGCCCATTTTTTCCAGAAGGCATCGAACGCCAGTTTCCGGTCATCGCGGTTCTCACTGTTGCGGGCACGACCGTAGCCCTGGGAGTCAACCACGATTTCCTCGCCGTTCGCCAACGTGATTGTCGGCCAGGGGATATCGGAGTTGGCGAGCAGGCTGTAGGTCTCGCTCGGTGCGCCGAACGTTTGTGAAAAGTAGGAGAGTGTCTGTTCGGTCTCCGGCTTCAGCGTATGTGGCGCATTGCGAAGAGCATCATCCAGCCCAAATGCGAACGGCGCGAGGCGCAGACGTACACGCGGCCCGCTTTCTTCAGGGTGTCGGATACCAGTCGGTTCACGGTATACAGTGAGTCAGCGCTGTCGCCGAGTGTGCCGCGAAGAGCGTCAATCTTGTCGAAATCGGCAAGCACTTGTTCGCGCGCCTTGTTCCAGGCTTCTTCGCTGGGATACAGGTCGGTCAGGTTCCACGTCGCCTGTGGGTCGGCTGCGGCGTCGGCCTCTGCCAGAGCGGATTGACTGAAACATACAAAAACGGCCGCAATCAGCGGCAGTGAGATCTTATACATGATGAGTCCCCGAAAATATCTTTTGATTGGACCCAAATATGCGGATCAGTTCCTCAGTATTTCCACCTATCCTGAGCAGTTCCCGTTATCGGATTGCAGCAACATGACAGGTTTGTCAGCTACAATGCGGCTTCAACACGATGATTCAGAGGCTGGATCGTCCAGGAGGCTGCTTTCTTGAGTATTTTGCGATACACGGTACCGAATAGTTTCACCGCGCTGAGCCTGTTGCTCGGCGTCGCGTCAATCGTGACAACACAATTAGGTGAGCTGCAACTGGCGGCCTGGATTATCGTCTGGTGTGGATTACTGGATGTTCTGGATGGCGTATCGGCCCGACTCCTCAAGGCGACGTCCGATTTCGGAGCCGAATTCGACTCCATGGCAGACCTCGTGTCCTTTGGTGTAGCCCCCGCGGTATTGATATTGAATGCGGGGCTGCAGATCGGTGGTGTGGAGTACGACTCCGGACAGTTCTGGCTGCTACTGGTGGCCGTCGCTGTATTCGTTCTGGCCGGGGCAATGCGACTCGCGCGATTTAACCTGACATCGGAAGAGACGCCCAGTGGCTGGTTTACCGGGATACCGATCACCGCGGCGGGTGGCGGGCTGCTTTCGTCTCTCGTGCTGGTGCTTATTTATCACGAAGATATTGCGGCATCCTTGCCCCTGCACTTGTATTTCCCGGTACTGATGTTCGTCTTGGCTTTGCTGATGATTTCCAGAATCAGGTTTCCGAAGGCGAAGCGTCGTGACAGTAATTTCATCAACGTTTTTCAGGTTATCGCGATTTCAGGTATCTATTACTGCGGTATCACACGCAGCTATCCCGAGTACCTGTTGGGCATGGGGCTGTTTCTGATGATCGCCGGCATCATTGCCGGCCGGATAACGCGCGACAAGTAGCCAACAATATTCCAGGGGGGCCTTATGCTCACTCGAGTTTTTGCAGCGATATCTATTGCGTTCGGATTAGTACATGGCGCATTTGCGGCTGACACGCCGGATCTTGGCAGCCTTGAACGACTGGAGGGATTTGTCGACCTGTACTGGGACGAGGATACCGGTCGAGTGTTGATCGATATCGAGAATCTTGACGACCCCTTCATTTACCAGTCGTCTCTGGCACGAGGGGTGGGCTCGAATGATCTTGGTCTGGACAGAGGGCAGCTCGGATCGACGAAGATCGTGCGCTTTATTCAGAGTGGGCCCAAAATTCTGTTACTGGAAGACAACCTTGGCTACCGCGCGGTCAGCGATAACGTTGACGAACAACGGGCGGTCGAGGAGAGCTTTGCGCGTTCTGTTATCTGGGGATTTGAAGATATCGACCCTGCGGACAGCAGAATTGTTGTCGATGCGACGTCGTTTTTCGTGCGTGACGCTCACGGACTGGCTGCGTCGCTGCTGAGACGTGGCGAGGGCAGCTACTCGGTCGACGCGTCGCGCTCGGCTATGTTCATGCAACGAACCAAAGCGTTTCCCGACAATACGGAAGCTGAGGCAATGGTGACATTTGTCGGTCAGCCGTCCGGGCCGTACCTGTCGACGGTGGCGCCGGATGCCGGATCATTTACGGTGCATATGCATCACTCATTTATCCGCTTGCCGGATGATGATTACGAGCCAATGGCCTATGACCCTCGTAGCGGCATCATTGGTCTTGGTTACGGGCAAGATGGGTACATCGATTATGCAACGGCCATAGGCGACGACCTGACAGTGGACCTTGGTCGACGTCATCGATTGCAAAAGAAAGACCCGACGGCCGCGCTCAGTGAAGCGGTTGAACCCATTGTCTATTATCTCGACCGGGGCGCGCCCGAGCCTGTCCGTTCGGCGTTGCTGGATGGTGCTCGATGGTGGAATCAGGCGTTCGAAGCGGCCGGCTATAAAGACGCCTTTCAGGTCAGGATGATGCCGGAAGGTGCTGACCCCATGGATGTGCGCTACAACATTATCCAGTGGATACACAGGTCAACACGGGGCTGGTCCTATGGTTTTCCGATATTGGACCCGCGCAGCGGGGAAATACTGAAAGGGCATGTCTCACTCGGCTCTCTTCGTGTAAGACAGGATTACCTGATCGCGGAAGGCTTGCTCGCACCCTATGATGGTGAGGATATTCCCACCGAAATGCTCGAGATGTCACTGGCACGTATTCGTCAGCTTTCTGCGCACGAGGTCGGTCACACGCTCGGTTTCGAGCACAATTTCGCGGCGAGTGCGCAGGACCGTTCGTCGGTGATGGACTACCCGGTGCCGTTGATCAAAGTTCGTGACGACAACTCTTTCGATCTGAGTGGTGCTTACGACGACAAGATTGGTGCCTGGGACAAACGCACGGTCCTGTACGCGTATCAGGATTTTCCAGAGGGTATCGATGCCGACAAGGCTCGTCGGGCGATCATGGACGAGACGATCGCGGCCGGTTTCAAATACGTCGCCGGCGGGGATTCACGATCGGCGGCGACCGCGCACCCTGATGGCAACTTGTGGGATAACGGTGCAGACGCCATCGAGGAACTCGAGCATCTGCTGCGGGTTCGCGACATTGCATTGAACAATTTTTCGGAACGCAATATCCGAATCGGGCGCCCACTGGCGAGCATCGAAGAAGCGCTCGTACCCATCTACCTGTTGCACCGCTTTCAGATCCAGGCGGTTGGCAAGCTGATCGGTGGCCAGTACTTCAATTACAATCTGCGTGGCGATGGCCAGAATACGGCAGTCCCGGTCGACCCGGCGAGGCAACAGCAGGCGATTGACGCGCTGATCGCGACGCTGGATCCAAAAACGCTACAGCTCTCGGATGAATTGCTGGCGCTGATCCCGCCAAGGCCACCGGGGAACGCAAAATCGCGCGAAACGTTCAGCGGAGCGTCCGGGACGGTTTTCGATCCGAAGTCCCCGGCGGCCAGTGCCGTTGCGATGACGCTGGCGGTGCTGCTGGAACCATCCAGAGCCGCACGCCTGACGCAGACGGCCACACCGGGCCTTGGCGCCGTTGTCCAGGCGTTGCTGGGGGCAAGTTGGTACGCAGGTCAGGCACCGGGCACGACGGGCTCTATTCAGCGACAGACGAATATGCAGGTCCTGTATGCATTGCTGGGGCTGTCTTTAGACAGCAGAGCTGATGCTGACGTGCGCGCGATGGCGCTAAACGGGGTCAATTCCCTGAATACCTGGTTGGCGAAACAGCGGCCAAAGTCCGATGTGCTGAATGCACATTACCGCTTTGCTGAATATGAGATTGAGCGCTTGCAGAGGGATCCCTCTGCCATTGAGCGCCTGACACCGATCACCGTCCCGCCGGGTTCGCCGATCGGTTCTTTTCAAGATAGTTTTCACTAAACGGGTACCCGCATGTCGACAACCGTAACCGTCCTGATCGTCTACCTCGGCATTCTTGCTGCGCTGGCGATCTGGAGTCGTCGAGAGACACACACGCTGGCCGGATACTACCTGGCGGGGAAAAAGCTGCCGTTCTGGGTCGTCGCATTCAGTACCAATGCGACCGGCGAAAGTGGCTGGTTGTTGCTGGGTCTGTCCGGAATGGGTTATGCCGTTGGCGTACAGGCCTATTGGATAGTGGTTGGCGAGGTTCTGGGCATCGCTGCGGCCTGGTGGGTTGTCGCCCGGCGTTTGAAGCGCTTGGGTGATGAGACTGATTCGATAACCGTACCCGATGTTCTTGCCGCAAAGTTTGCAGATAAGTGGCACCTGATACGCGGCATTGCCGTCGCCATTATTCTGGTCATGGTCACCACCTACGTCACGGCTCAGATGGTCGCAACGGGTAAAGCCTTCAGTAGTTTCCTCGGTATGGAGTACGCGACCGGGGTTATTGTCGGGTCGGTCTTTATCATCGGGTATACCTTCGTTGGTGGCTACAAGGCGGTGTCCTACACCGATGTGGTCCAGGGCGTACTCATGCTGCTCGGTCTGATCGCGGTGCCGGCGGCAGCAATCATCGCCTCTGGCGGCTGGGGTGAAGTGCAGAGCAACCTGACGCTGCAGGATCCGGCACTGGTCGACATGTTCGCCGTTGGGGAAGGCGGCAGGCCTTTGTTGATCGTGATCGTCAGTTTCATGGCGATTGGGCTTCCATTTCTCGGTGTACCACAGCTCTTGCTGCGTTTTATGTCTGCGCGAGACGATGGTGAAGTCAAAAAGGCCAGAATAATGTCTTTGGTCGTCCTGCTTATTTTTACGGCGGGTGCAGTCACCGCAGGCGTCGCGGGCCGAGCTCTGTACCCGGGTCTCGAGGATGCGGAAACGATCTTCCCGGTTATCTCGAACAACCTGTTCCCGGAAATCATTGCGGGCATGCTGTTGGTCGTTGTGCTGTCAGCAATCATGTCAACAGTTGACTCCCTGCTATTGCTGGCTTCCTCGTCCGTGGTGCGCGACACGTATCAGAAAATCATGGGATCGACCAAGAGCGAGGAGACGCTGTCCAATTACGGCAAGTGGGTCACGATCGTGATCGGGGCGATTGCGGTTGCTATTGGCATCCAGGAGCCGCGCGTTATTTTCGATTTCGTCCTGGCGTCCTGGTCGGGCCTTGGTTCCGCTTTTGGGCCCGTGGTGATTGGCCTGCTGTATTACAAGCGCATTACCTGGGAGGGTGTCATTGCGGGCATGCTGGGCGGATTCCTGAGCAGTGTGATCTGGCTGACCTGGTTCAAGGCAGACTTCCACGGGCTGTATGAAGCGATCCCGGGATTCACCGCGGGACTAATACTGACCTACGGCGTCAGCGCGCTCACCAACAAAAATACCGCTGCGATGTAACCAAAATTGCGGATGCGCCCTATAAGCCAGTATGCAACGAACTTTGAGGGTTAACTGATGCGAAATTTGAAAATCTTGATTGCCGGGTTACTGCTTGCCCTACCTGGGATGGTGCTGGCGGACGTTGGTGATATCCCTGGTGGTACGACATGGTATTTCCACGTCGACCTCGACAAGATGCGATCTGCGGATGCCGGAAAGGGCGTCTATGCGTGGATGGTCGATGAAATCTTCAACGAAGTGAAAGAAGAGGCCGGTGTCGATCTGGAGAAAGAACTCGACTCGCTGACCGCTTTTTCCGCGAATGATGAAGGCCCGGTGTTTCTTTTCGAGGGCAATATCAGCCAGGAATCAAGAGACAAGTTGATGACCTTCATCGCAGTTGAGGGGGACATCAGTCCTCTCAAATCCTCTGGCAAGGCGTATTACCGCTTCACCGACGGCGGAGATGCGGACGGCGATGTTAAGAGGGGAATCGGCACTGAGAACGTCGAAATCCAATTCGAAGCGCTCGAGAACGAGTCCTGGATCAGCATGGCGCTGAAAAACAAGGTGCTTGTGACGTCGAGTGAAGAGCAAATGACGGCTATGTTGAAGAGCGGCGGCAAGATTTCGGGTAGTCGCGGTCACAAGGGAACTCTGGTTGTCCTTACGGCCGAAAAGGCGCTTTTGCAGGCTGGCATGGATTCGGTGGCGCTGGGTAAGGAGGAAGGCGGTGACTCCGGGTGGGAGTCCAACATAGTGCGTAATACTGAGCAGGTTGCCTTTCTTGTTGCAGCGGCAGCGAACAAGCTCGCTCTCGAGGCGCAATTGATTACGACCGAGCCTGATATGGCGCAGTCGCTGGCCGGCGTCATGCGCGGGCTGATCAGTCTGATGTCATTCAGTGACGACATGGATCCTGAGATTGTCGCGCTAATACAAGGCACCCGGATTGAGGCCGCTGGGCGTAACTTGAATATCTCGCTGGCACTGGATCCCGATCTGGTTGTGTCGACTTTAAGTGACCGATGAGCTGCAACTAATTGATGCCGCGAAAGCGGGGTCCGTGAGCGCCTTTGCGGACCTCGTAAAGTCCTATCGTGTTCGTTTGCTGCGGTTCCTGCTGACGCGCTGCACAAGTTATGCAGACGCAGAAGACGCGGTGCAGGATACGCTCATCGCGGCGTATCGCTACCTGCACTCCTATGACCCTCGCTGGCGATTCAGTACCTGGCTGTATCGAATCGCTATTCGCAAGGCGCAAAAGCTCCGGTCGGAGAATGTCGTGGAAATTGGCGACCTTAGCGACGAGGAAGGAGATCCCTTGCTGCATTGCATTGCGGCTTCCGATACTGCAAACCTCTGGGTCAGCGCGCGCAGGGTCCTCAACGATGACGTGTTTGCAGCCACCTGGCTGCGCTACGCGGAAGACATGTCGATCAACGATATTTCGAAAGCCCTGGATCGTTCAGACTCCTGGACCAAGGTTAACTTGCTGCGGGCCCGCAAAGCGCTGGAGACTGAAATGAACGGCGAGAACAATGGAAGTAAAGTCTATGGATAAGATCGCAAAACAACTGAAAGACGATGCTGCACGAATCGATGTGCAGATTTCCGATGAGCTGGATCGCCGGATTTCGGCTTCTTTGCAGGGGGTAACGCCCGAGATACCTGAGACCGATAAGGCCACACAGCGCCCCGTTACTTTTTGGTGGGCCAGCAGTCTCACGGGGGTCGCTGCGGCATTGATCATAGTGGCCATGATCAATTCTCAGTCGCAAATTGAGACGGTTCCGGCCCTGGCACCGGAGGTCTCTCCGGTTACCGTGGCGACGATACCCACAATTGACTGGAAGGCAGAATCGGCGATGTTGACCCGGCCCTTGCAGCAAGAGCTGGAGGACCTGCAGGAGGACCTAAAGAAGGCAGAGGAAAAAGTCAAGAGAGAGATTGGTCTTTGAACCTGTGGAAAATACCTACTGATTCCACTATCCTCGGACGCTGGGGTCAGTTCGCCGGTATCGACTAGAACCAGTGTAACAACACGATACCGCTGCCAATCATGCAATGGGGATTGCAAAGTAAAGACAGAAAGCGAGCTGAATAAGACTTTAAGAAACCGGAGACGCCAGCCGTTAGCCGGGTCATAAATTGCACGACCATCAAAGGATGCATGAAGTATGCCTTTAGCCGTTGTATTGATTCTGCTCGTTGTTGGTTCCATCCTGTTTCACCTGTTAAGTCCCTGGTATTTCACCGAGTTGGCTTCCAACTGGGCGATGGTGGACGTGACGATGGATATCACTTTCTATGTCACGGGATTCGTTTTTGTCGCGGTCAACCTGTTTATGGCGTACTGCGTCATCAAATTCCGCTACAAGAAAGACGCTCGCGCGACCTATGAACCGGAAAACAAGAAACTCGAATACTGGCTGACAGGGCTCACCGCGGTCGGCGTTGCGGCGATGCTTACGCCGGGTCTGTTTGTCTGGGCCAAGTTCGTCGATGTTCCCGAAGAGGCCCATGTTGTTGAGGCGGTCGGCCAACAGTGGCACTGGACATACCGCTACCCGGGAGAGGACGGCAAGCTCGGCGAAGTGGATGCAGAGCGCATTTCGCATGAGAATCCGTTCGGTATCGATCCGGAAGACCCCAACGGTCAGGACGATATCATCGTCTACAACCCAGAGGCCCACATACCGCTCGACAAGCCGGTGAAATTTCTGCTGCGCTCGAAGGACGTACTGCATAACTTCACCGTCGCCCAATTCCGCGTCAAGATGGATCTGGTGCCGGGCATGAACACTTTCATGTGGTTGACGCCGACGAAGGCCGGTCGCTTCGAATTGCTGTGTGAAGAACTCTGTGGCGTCGGTCATTTCGCGATGCGCGGCGCGGTTGTCGTCGATGAGCAAGACGACTTCGATGCCTGGCTGGCGCAACAGCCGACTTTTGCTGAACAGAATGCGCGAGTCGCCGGCAATGCCGCTATCGGATCAGCTCAATACGCCGTTTGCGCAGCGTGTCATGGACCGCAAGGTCAAGGCATCGCGGCGTTGAATGCGCCGAAGATCGCAGGCCAGTCCGAATGGTATCTGAAGCGCCAGATTCTTAGTTACAAGAATGGTCTTCGCGGTGTTCACCAGGACGACACGTTCGGTCAGCAGATGATCGGTATGGTGGCGACGTTGGCGGATGAAGCTGCCGTCGATAATGTCGTTGCCCATATCGCGACCCTGCCGGACGAGGCGCCCGAGATGACCATTGAAGGCGATATTCAACATGGCAAGCAGATATACACCGTATGCGCTTATTGCCATGGCGATGACGGCATGGGTGTTCAGGCCCTGAACGCACCGAGAATTGCCGGTAGTTCGGACTGGTACATGGCCAGGCAACTGGACCATTTCAAAACCGGCGTGCGCGGTGCTCATCCCAAGGATTACTACGGTTATCAAATGGGACTCTTGAGCATCACCTTGCGCGACGAACAAGCGATCAAAGACGTCATCGCATACATCAACACTTTATAGGTCGATAATTTATGTCTTACGTTGCATACGCAGATCGTGATCACGAGCAAGAGCACCATGATCCGGACAC
>JAACFM010000030.1 GCA_009937445.1 Gammaproteobacteria bacterium
CTAAGAACGGTCGCGATTCGGAAAGTAAACGCCTTGGCGTCAAAATCTACGGCGGCCAGGCAATTATTGCTGGAAATATCATCATTCGTCAGCGTGGCACACGAGTCCATGCGGGCAGGAATGTTGGCCTCGGTCGTGATCACACATTGTTCGCCAAGAAAGACGGCTTTGTGAAGTTCGAGCGCAAAGGTCCGAAGAACCGGCAGTTTGTCAGCGTCGTAGACGCGTAAGAAAACAACGGTAGGAGCGCGCCCAGCGCGCGAGCAATCGGCGCAGCCGAATTGCAGACGCCCAAAGGGGTGCCTAAAGTAAAACCCCGCTACCGCGGGGTTTTTCGTATGGGATACTAAAACTATGAAATTCGTTGACGAAGCAACTATTCGCGTACAAGCCGGTAATGGTGGCCACGGAGCTTTGAGCTTCCGGCGTGAGAAATACGTCGAACGCGGCGGCCCCGACGGTGGCGACGGCGGTCACGGTGGAAGCGTCTACCTGGTTGCTGATAACTCATTGAATACACTCGCAGATTTCCGTGTCGCTCGACGCTTTAAGGCGGAGGGCGGTACCGGCGGTTCGGGTCGCAACAAGACCGGACGCTCAGGCGATGATCTTGAGGTGCTGGTTCCGGCCGGGACTGTTGTACATGATGTTGACACCGGCGAGATCATCTGTGATCTGACAACGGCGGGGCAGCGCCAGAAAGTGGCTGAAGGCGGCCGAGGCGGCCAGGGCAACACGCGTTTCAAGAGCAGCGTCAATCGTGCGCCGAGAAAGTTTACGACCGGAACGGACGGTGAAGCCCGGAATTTGAGTCTCGAACTCAAGGTGCTGGCGGACGTTGGACTGCTCGGCATGCCAAATGCTGGCAAGTCGACGCTGATCACGGCGATGTCACACGCCAAACCTCGTATCGCAGACTATCCATTCACGACATTGCATCCAAATCTTGGTGTCGTACGAGTAGGGCGGCTGCAAAGCTTCGTCATGGCGGATATTCCGGGCCTGATAGAAGGTGCTTCAGACGGTGCAGGTCTCGGAATTCAGTTTCTCAAGCATCTGCAGCGTACGGGCTTGCTGTTACATCTTGTTGATATCGCGCCACTTAATCCCGACATTGATCCGGCCGATGAGGTTCGGGCGATCGCGGGAGAGCTGGCCAAGTTCTCGGACGAGCTTGCTGAAAAACCTCGCTGGCTGGTCATCAACAAGATCGACTTGCTGTCTGCAGAAGATCAGGCTGCCGCAAAAGACTTGCTACTGGAGCGACTTCAGTGGGACGGGCCGGTTTTTGAGGTGAGCGCTGCGACGGGTGCCGGAACAGACGAACTGGGTCATGCGATCATGCAGGAGCTTGAGCGAATTACAGAAGAAGCTGCCGAATCAGACACTGTCGCCGAAGCTTGACATAAACGGTTCCCGATCGGCCTTGAAGCCGGCGCAACGCTGGCGCGTCTACCGTTAGTCGTCTGATTACGACCACTGGTCGGAAAATCCCTTACCTAAGGGCTTTTTATTGATCTCCATCACATGAAAAACGACCTCATTCCTCAATAATTTCCCTTCTGCGGGCGCCCTCATTCGGGCCCTGCGAGTTCAGAAAAAGGGAAACTGCATGAAGAGGGAAACCGGATTTACGCTCATCGAGCTGATGTTCGTACTTGCTGTCGCGGCAATACTGATGTCGGTGGCGATACCGGCATTGCAGATGTTCTCGATGAATTCGAAGCAAACAGGCGCAATTAACGACTTCGTTTCATCCATGCATCTTGCGCGCAACACCGCGATCACCACGAACGCCAGAGTCACCATGTGCGCGAGTTCGAACGCGTCCTCCTGCGAGTCGGTTGCCTGGGACAAGGGCTGGATACTGTTTCGTGACGCAAACAGCAATCAGACGATCGATGGCACGGACGCAATTATCGGTACCGGATCGCCGAGCAGCGGTCTGGACATAGCATCCAGTCAATACAGCAAGTTTCTGATGTACCGTCCGAACGGTCGCGTGATGGACGCCAGCGTTGGCACGAACATGGGCGAGTTCACCGTTTGCGATAACCGCGGTTCCGACTACAGCAAAGTCGTCATCGTCAATCTCTCCGGCCGTCCGAAACTCTCCAAAACCCTTGCGAACGGTTCTTCACCCACCTGCAGTTAACGCATCGAGATGATTTCCATGCAAGAACACCACCGCCAATCCGGATTCTCCCTGTTAGAACTGCTGATCGCGTTGATCGTATTCAGCCTTGGACTCTTGGCTGTTGCCGGTTTGCAGACTGTCTCGAAGCAATCGAACTATGAGTCGATTCAGCGCACCGTCGCATCTCAAACAGCGAATGGATTGCTCGAAGATATTCGAACCAATGGTGCTGGAATCCCAACCTACCTGGGTTCTGGCGATATCGGCGGCGGTAGTCGCGGTGCCGAGCCAGTACCCAATTGTGGTGTCGGCGCAGAGTGCAATCCCGCTCAGAAAGCGGCCTTCGACCTATGGTTCTGGGAGCAGGCTCTGGACGGCAGCCTGGAAACAGCGGGCGGCGCGAATGCCGGTGGTCTGGTCTTACCGACATTGTGCGTGGGTGGCCCTGCGGGCGGCGGAGCCGGAATTTATCGAGTGACCGTTGTCTGGCGTGGCACAGCGTCATTGGTCAGCCAGGCAAACAACGCATGCGGTGCAGCAAGTGGCAACTACGGTGATCAGAATTCTTTACGTCGAATCGTACAGATTCCGACGTATATCGATCCGAACTTTTAACGAACAGTGTTTTTGAGTGAGCAAAACGTGCAATTCAAATCATTAAAACATCAGACAGGCGTCACCATGGTCGAACTCATGGTTGCGATGTTGTTATCCGTCATCCTGGGCGGCGCGGTTATCAGTGTGTTTGTTAACAGCAGCCACAGCTTCAAACAGGACGAAAATATTCTAAGTATGCAGGATGACGCGCGTCACGCGCTGCGCGAAGTTGCGTTCGACGTGAGCATGGCCGGTCATTATGCCGATTTGATGGTACCGAACGCGGTAACGCCTGACACCAACCTGGCTGTCAGCACTGACTGTGGGCCAACGGGTGAACTGAACTGGATGTATCGAACGATTGACGCAGTTACCGGTGATTCGTTGTCGATTACCGCAATCGACAACGCGACAAATGCACAGGCTGTCGGCGCTCATTCCTGTTTTGTGAATGACGAAATTCTACCCGGTACCGACATCGTTGCGATCAAGCGAGTAGTCGGCGGTGATGCGGCGGCGCTGCGTAACGGTGGTGTCTATCTGAGAACCAATGGGACGAAAGGTTTGTTATACCGCTCACCTTTGGTAGCGGCCCCCGCGATCGTAATTGCCGCACCGAACGCCGACTGGGAGTTTCGGCCCAGTATTTACTACATTCGACAATTCGCGAATACGGCAGGCGACGGTATTCCGGCGCTATGCCGAAAGGTACTGTCCGGCGCAGAACCCAGCATGACGACGGAATGTCTGGCGGCGGGAATCGAGAACCTGCAACTGGAATACGGTATCGACACCACCAGTGATGGACAGCCGAACGTGTTTGTTCCCAATCCGACGCTGACACAGATTCAGGATGTGGTTTCGGCGCGAATTTTTGTGCTCGCGCGAACCACGGATTTTGATTCGCGATACACGAACTCCAAGACATTCTCGATAAGTAACGCGCCGAATTACTCACCGACAGATTCATTTCATCGACGGGTGTTCTCGACTTCAGTGTCGATACAGAACATTCGCAGCATGAACATGATGGGATTCTAAGATGCGAAACCGCAAAAACTTTTCCGCTTCGAGGCAGCACCAGTCCGGTGCAATTTTGATTATCGCTTTGGTATTTCTTGTGGCGATTACCTTACTAACAACTTCTTCGATGCGCTCCAGCAATATCGGCTTATTCCTCGCTCAGAATGAGGAGTCGCGAATTTCAGCTGATCAGGCGGCACAGGCATTGGCGGATGCGATCGTTGCGAACCCTGTTTCAACGCCTGTGGTTGGAGAGTCCGGCTTTACGTTTTGTACCGCGGGTGAATACGACTGCGATAGAACTGATCTTCCAATCGAGAATCCGGTGTTGGCTGGAGCTATTGCCGAAAGTCATATGTCTGCGAAAGTCGAGCGGACTGGTTTAGCCTACCGGCCGCCACCTCGGGTCGTCGAGTCGAGCATGGATAAATTTACGAGCGCGTCGTTCACCGTAACGACGACATTTGACCGTGTTGAAGATGGTCTTGGATATCAGGAAGTTACCGAGGGTATTTTAGTCCTGATTCCTAAGGACTAAGTGCTCCCCGCTGCGAATTGCGAGAGAACAAAGATATGGAAATCAAACTTCAGAAGCTCCTTCTAATCGCTGCAATCACCGTACTGGTGACTTCGGTTGGAACAACTCACGCGGATGACACAGACGTGTACATGAATCCGGGTGCTGGGCTGCCTGCGAATAGTGCACCGTTGGTGATGTTTACATTGGATTATCTGCCGAACCTGCGTGCGACAGCCTGTAATGGATCTGAATGCGATAGTTTGATTTCAGAAGGCTATATGAGCAAACAGAAGTCGTACACGTTTTTTGATGTACTGCGTGGCGCGCTAAGAAAAGTCTTCGACCCTTTAGAGGGCGTCCGCGTTGGCTTGATGCTAAACCACGATAGCAGCAACGATTGCGAAGGCTTCGGTCGGACAATGTGCAGTAATGGCGCATATGTGGCGTTGGGTTACCAATTGTTTGAAAAGGACGACTTGAATGGCGCGAAAAAGCGTTTTCACAATTTCTTGGATAACATGCCAACGCCACTCGGAGATTTGAGTCACGCCTATCAGGGAAAAGAGATATTCTTCGAGTTATTCAGATATCTCACCGGACAGGGGGTTTACAACGGGCATAACGGTTATAGCGATTTCGGAACGACAAACACCGATAACCTTGATGTCGATTTTTCAGACATCAGTTGGGATACGTCGATCGAGATGGAACCGACAACCAAACCCGTCTATGAGAGTCCATTGACGTCCGCAGGCGCATGCTCAAAACTGTACTCAGTCAATTTGATGTTTCAGACATCAAAGCAGGAAGACGACTCCGATGATGCAATTACCAAGCCGGTCGAATTCGGCGGCTTCGGGACGTCCCCCACAACCTTCCCGGACGTCATTCAATACCTGAACGATGCTGATTTGGCGAATGGTACTTACGGCACCGTCCCGAACCTCGACGACAAACAGAATTTGATCTCTTATTTTATTGTTGATCCGCGAATGATCAATACTACGACGGAAGGATATGCGCGCGCAGGGGGTACCGGCGTACCGCTGGCACTGAGCGAAAACCCGGATGAACTTGTTGCCACGCTGCAGGAAATTTTCAAACAGATTCTGAGCGTTAGTACGACATTCGTCGCGGCATCGGTACCCGTCAATGTATTCAACCGGGCCGAGATCACGGACAACGTCTTCATTGCCCTGTTCCAGGTGGATGGTCAGGCGAAGCCGTATTGGGTCGGTAACGTCAAAAAACTAAAACTTGAGGGAGCGAACGATGCATCATCCAACGCCGTGCTGGTTGATGCGAACGGCAATCCTGCAGTCGCGGGTGATGGCCGCATTCGTTTTGATGCGCTAACACACTGGACAGATTCCGCCTCACTGCCACCACCAGATACGGATGCTGGCGAGGTGGCAGGTCGTGATGGTCGCAGCGTGGCACGTGGTGGAGCGGGTCAGAATACCCCCGGATTCCTCTCCGGCAATCCGCAGGAAGCCAATGGGTTAGACGGTCGCACGATCTACTACGACAAGACCGCGTCCGGGCTCGCAAACTTCAATGTCGACCCTACCACTGCGGCCGATGTGCAGTCGGACTTCGGCGTTGAGACGGTAACAGAGTCGGAGGCGCTCATTGCATACGCTCGCGGCCTCGATATCGACGATGTTGATGGCGACCGTGCGCGATCTGAGGCGAGAGACTGGATTTTTGGCGACGCATTGCACTCCAGACCATTACCAATTAACTATGGTGAAATCGGTGGTTATAGCGCCGATAATCCCGGAATCTATATTGCAGTAGCCAGCAACGACGGCATGTTGCGAATGATTCGAAATACGACGACCGGCGGGGCACAGTCCGGTGCAGAGGCCTGGGCGTTCATGCCACGCGCTTCTATGCCGGCGCAGCCAACATTACGCGCTAACGGCACCGGAATGCCCCATCCTTACACGATGGATGGCGCACCCGTTACTTTCATCCAGGACGTCAATTTTGACGGGACTATACGCTCGAGCGATGGCGATCGTGTTTACCTTTACATGGGTATGAGGCGCGGCGGAAAAGGCTATTACGCGTTTGATATCACGGACCCCGAAGCGCCGAAACTGATGTGGCGTATTTCCAAGGGCGGTGATTTCGGCGAGCTGGGCTACACATTTTCGAATCCCCGCATAGGCATGATCAAGTCGGCGCTCGGTCCTCGTCCAGTCGTGATGTTCGCCGGAGGATATGACTTCAACAAGGACGAACGTGGCGTGGTCGGTACTGACGACAAAGAGGGCAATGCGCTATACGTTGTTGATGCCGAAACCGGTAAACTCATCTGGAAAGCACGCCGCGGTTCACGCGGCGCAGGTACGGGTGTCTATGAACACCCGGATATGAAGGATAGCATTCCCTCTACGCTGACAGTGGTCGATACAGACGGCGACGGCCTGACCGACCGTATCGTAGTCGGCGACACTGGCGGTAATATCTGGCGTGCCGATATCGTCGGTGAAAATACTGCTAACTGGACAATGTCCCTGTTGGCGTCACTGGGTCGCCACACAACCGGTGCGCTGGGCATGGTCTCGGATCGCCGATTCTTTCACCGTCCCGATCTTGTTCAGAGTCAGGACGAAAAAGGACTGTTTGACGCCGTGGTCATCGGGTCGGGAGATCGGGCGAATCCTCTGGATATCGGCGGGGCAAACATAAACTTCGCGTTTATGCTCAAGGACCGACAAACAAGTGTCGGTACCGGCGCCAAAGCAGCTACACAATTTCTGGACCTGGGCGACGTCACGAGTAACTGCCTGCAAAGCGATGGCGGTTGCGTCGTTAATTTGCTGGATGGCTGGCGCATGCGACTCACAGAGCCGGGCGAAAAGATTCTGGCGACAGCGCTAACGTTGACCGGCAAGGTGTTCTTTACAAGCTACATCCCGTTCGCCTCAACGGGTTCTACGGCCTGTTCGCCGACAGAGGGTGCGGGTCGCCTCTATGCAGTCGCGCTGCAAAACGCAATATCGGTGATTAACTACAACACCAGTGATGACTTGCTCGACCAGGACCCGGAACAAGCGAACTCGACTGCCGACCGTTCGGTAGATCTGCGCTCGGGCGGAATACCGGCGGAAGTTGTCTCGGTACCACCTAATAAGATACTGAGACCTGATCTGCAGATTGATAACGTCAATGCAACAACGCGCTGGCGGACATTCTGGCACTTGCAGGAAGATGCGGACCAGTAGGTCCGGTAAAAGGCTATGAGGAAAACTGAAATGCGAATGACGAATCCAAGAATCCGCCAACGCGGCATGAATCTAATTGAGTTGCTGGTGGTTGTGGCCATTGTCGGAATACTGGGTGCGGTTGCTTACCCATCCTACGTACAGCACATCGTCGACACCAAACGCACAGCGAGCAGGAGTGTGTTGATGCAGGTGGCCGACAGGCAGCAGCAGTTCTTCATGGACAACAAGACCTACGCTGCCGATTTGACAAACCTGGGCTACGGGGCAAATCCACTGGTGATTGCGGACGACGGCCGCGAGGTGGCATCTGGCGATGCGCAGAGTGTGTACAGCATCAGCCTGTCAAACGTTGCCACGACGACCTACACAGCGACAGCGGCTCCATTGAATGGCCAGCTTGCCCGGGACACTTATTGCGGATCGATGACGCTTGATCAGACCGGGAATCGAAGTCAGTCGGGCTCTGGGACCGATTGCTGGAACTAGACGTGACTTAGGCCTAAAAAAAAGCCGCCTGATGGGCGGCTTTTTTGTGTCTTCTTTAGACGCGATCAAACAGCGAGAGCTTTGACTCGCTTGTTCAAACGGCTCTTGTGACGAGCAGCCTTGTTCTTGGTCACGATACCCTTGTTGATCATGCGATCAATGACAGGCACAGCGTCAATGTAAGCCGCCGCTGCAGCATCTTTGTCGCCGGCATCACAAGCCTTAACGACATTCTTGATCTTGGTGCGCATAAGAGAACGCTGGCCCATGTTGTGCTGTCGGGTCTTTTCCGCCTGGCGGGCGCGCTTTCTTGCTGATTTGATGTTTGCCACTGGTTTTTCCGTGTCCTGCTCTTAAAGAGCCGCGTATTATTCGTGCCGGAAGGGTGATTGTCAACCAATACCACCAGAAAGCGGTCGAGGCCCTTTTCGGATGACCTAAATGCCTGATTTCATGACTTTTTTGGGCTAGACTTCTTGCACCTATGAGCACTGAAAACAGACCAGCAAAAGACCCGGACGAAGGCTCCGCAAAACCCGAGGAAATTACCTCCGGGACAGGCTTGATGCAGAAGACATCAATTGTCGGAGGTATGACCCTCATATCGCGGATTCTCGGGCTTGTCCGCGATGTGGTTTTCGCTCGTTACTTCGGCGCTCGCATCGTGATGGATGCGTTCCTGGTGGCAAATCGTATTCCCAATATGCTGCGCCGTTTTTTTGCGGAGGGCGCCTTCTCGGCGGGCTTTGTCCCGGTCATGGCGCGATACCGGGAAAAGCACGATCACGAAGAGGCCAGAGAGTTCATCGACTCAGTCTCCGGGACATTTGGCGCCATTCTTTTTCTGGTGACTCTGATCGGTGTTATCGCAGCGCCGTTGCTGGTTCTGCTTGTTGCTCCCGGGTTCGTCGGCGACGGTGGTGACCTCGATCTCGCGGCCTTGATGCTGCGTTTTACCTTCCCTTATCTTCTGTTCGTGTCCCTCACCGCATTTGCCGGGGGCATTCTGAATACCTATGGGCGATTCGGTGTTCCGGCGTTCACGCCCGTAATATTGAACGTCGTCCTGATTTCCGCGGCCATTTGGCTCTCGCCGAGACTGGAACAGCCGATCATGGCGTTGGCCTACGCGGTATTCATCGCCGGTGTTTGTCAGTTGCTGTTTCAATTGCCGTTTCTTGCCAAGATCCGCGCACTGCCACGACCAAGGTGGAATCCCAGGCACGAGGGCGTCAAGCGTGCTTTCAAGCTGATGGTGCCCGCAATATTCGGATCCTCAGCCGCGCAGATCAATGTGCTGCTCGGCGGCATCATCGCATCGATGTTGCCGGTTGGCAGTATCAGCTACTTGTACTTCTCGGATCGACTCATGGAGTTTCCGCTCGGCATTTTCAGTATTGCGCTGGGTACCGTGACCTTGCCGTATCTGTCGAGGCTTTGGGCCAAAGGTGACAAAACGAGTTTTTCCCAGACGCTCGACTGGTCCCTGAGACTGGCATTGCTGATCGCGGTGCCGGCCGCTATCGGGCTGTTCGTACTGGCAGAGGCGCTGGTCACAGCGCTCTTTTACGGTGGATTGTTTGACGAGAACGCGGTGCGCATGACGGCGCTCGCCCTGAAGGCGTACGCGATGGGTCTGGTCGGCTTTTCGTTCGTGAAAATACTCGCGCCGGCGTACTTCGCTCGCGAGGACACGAAGACGCCGGTACGCATTGCTTTGGGCGCGCTACTGGTCAATTTAATCCTGAGTGTTGGACTCGCCTGGTATCTGACCATGAGCAAGATTGCGGGTCCTCATGCCGGTCTCGCCGCTGCAACCTCGGTCGCGGCCATCCTCAACGCCGCTCTGCTTTACCGCGGCCTTTTACGGGATCAGATTCTTCTGCATTCCAGCGGTTGGCCTGCCTTGATGTTGCGTGTCGCATTGGCCAATGGCGCCATGATTGCAGTGTTGTATCAAGTATATCGACCGCTCGAATGGTGGATAGAAGCAGGATTCACCGGACGTGTCGTCTGGCTCGCGGTCACAATTGCGCTTGCCGTCGGTGCCTACTTCATTGCGTTAATGGCGTTGGGCACAAGACTTTCACAGTTCAGGCTACGGGCAGACTGATTTGAAACTCGTTAGACACATTGGCGACATGCCTTTCGAGGCCTTGGCTGCGGGAAGCGTGGTTTCTATCGGCAGCTTCGATGGCCTGCATGTGGGGCACCGCCAGCTACTGGATCGTGTCATAGCGAAGTCGCGTGAATTAGGCGTGCCTTCTATTGTCATGAGTTTTGAACCGACGCCGAAGGAATTCTTTTCAGCGACTAATCCTCCGGCCAGGCTCATGCGTTTTCGCGAAAAATTCGTAGCCCTTGAAGAGTACGGCATCGATATTTTCTATTGTCCTCGATTCAATTCGGCGATGCGCGGTATTCGATCGGACGCCTTTATTCGTCAGATCCTCGTGCACGGAATGAATGCCAGGCATATCGTCGTCGGTGACGATTTTCATTTTGCGCAAAAACGTGAGGGCAGTGTGGATGACTTACTCCGAACCCGCAGCGCACTTCAGTTCGACGTAGATCAAGTCCCCAGCATTATCAAGGACGGTATCCGTGTAAGCAGCACCGCGATCCGTTCAGCACTGGCGGACGGAGACCTGTCACGCGCCACTTCGCTGCTGGGGCGCCCGTATCGGATGTCCGGCCGAATAATCAAAGGTCGACAGGTTGGCAGAACGCTCGGCTATGCGACGGCGAACGTTGATCTCAGGCGGCGACAGAGCGCGGTGCTTGGTATCTTTGCTGTGCGAGTGTCGGGGTTGGATAACAGTTACCTGGATGGCGTGGCGAGCGTTGGCACAAGGCCCACATTTGATCTCGTGAAGCCATTGCTTGAGGTCCATCTTTTCGATTTTGATCGGGATATTTACGGGGAATACATTCACGTCGACTTTATCTCGCACATCAGGGATGAGGAAAAGTTCGATTCGATTGACGAACTGGTTGCGCAAATGAACAAGGACACCGAAAATGCACGATCTATTTTGGCCGCAACCAGAGACGACAGGACATCATCTTGACTAATCCAGCTGATATCAGTGTATCGAAGAACACCAGCGCCCGATTCATGATGTGGATGGTCGTCGCGATCGTCATTGTCGTTGCCGATCAGATCACCAAGTGGGCAATTGTAGAATGGGTGCCTTTGTACGATAAGGTGCCTGTGAACTCGTACATCAATCTCACCCACCAAAAGAATGCAGGCGCTGCATTTAGCTTTCTCGCAGATGCAGGTGGTTGGCAGCGCTGGTTTTTCGTGGCTCTTGCGAGCATTGTCAGCCTTGTCATTGCGGTTTGGATCTGGCGAATTCGCAAGGACGGTCAGACGGTACTGTCGGCTGGGCTCGCGCTGGTACTGGGTGGCGCCATCGGCAATTTGATCGACCGAATTCTCCTCGGCCATGTGACCGATTTCATTCAGGTCTGGTTTGGTAGTTGGGCGTTCCCATCATTCAACGTCGCCGATGCCGGAATTTCTGTCGGCGCGGCGTTACTGATTATTGATGCGCTGTTCTTCTCGGGAAGAGAAGAGCGGGCAGCTGCCTCGAAAAAACCCCTGTAGGAGCGGCCCCGAGGCCGCGACAAGATACTCCGGTCAAGCATGACCGAGGTCCTACTACTAACGTGTGCGTGTCCAGCAATTGGTATCGGGCTTTGATGCTTTGACGCCACGTCCGTCGATGGAGAATTCCTTACATTTCTTGGCTTCCGCATCGCTCGGTACATAGGTCGCCGTGGCGCTGAAATCACTGGCATCCGCGCTAGGAACGGTAACCGTGTAGCTCCCGGTCGCCGTCGTGAATGTCGGTGTGGTGGAAAAACCAAGCGTCGTCAGGTCCGTCGTAAAGGTGTTGTTCTGCAGGTAAAACCGCTCCTGGTTGGTCGCGATCTGCAGTAGTGCCGCTTTCGCTTCGTTGCGTTTCGCGCGCGCAGTAAACTCCCGGTAATTGGGGTACGAGACTGCGGCGAGAATCGCAACTATGACGACTACGATCATTAGTTCGATGAGCGTAACACCGCTCATCCGCCGGCGAAAATACAACATTCGAGGAGAGATCATTATTCGATTCCGTCCTGTGTCCACAGTGTGCGAACCGGGAGATTTTGAAATCCTGGATCGAAACATTCTACGCCGACACATCCCAGCGGCGGTGGATAACATGCCTTGCCAGTACAATCTGGATCAGGGCTCGGAAACAGCATGGTAGGTGCCGGCGCAATACCACCCTGCTGCAGGCTTGTCGTACGCGCTGCGTCGCTGTCGTCAGGCAACAGATCATCGATGTTAGGAACAACTGGATCGCCGTTGATCACATTGACCCGATACAGTACGTTTTTGCCCAATGTTGGGTCGCATCCCACGGTCGCATTCGCTGTCGGTGAAAAGCCGACGAAAAATACAGAGTTATCGAACGTTGTCGAGTCCGACAGCACCATCTGATCGGCAGGCAGGGTAAATTTCCAGCCCCGGTCCGCACTGGTTATGACAGTTCCTAACTTTCCACTGACTTCAATCATGTCGCCGGGCGTCGCTATGGTGTAGGCATTGTAATCTTCTTGCGATAATTGATTAAATACGTCCGGGTCACGCAAGGAATAAAAAGCATCTATGGCCGAGGTGTTGAGTGGATGCGCTCGATACCCGGAGCCGATGTTGATTGAGATGTAGCGCCGGTTTTGCTGTGTATCAGTGAAAACGGAGACGTCAGGCGAGTTATAAATTCTGCTGGGACCGACGTCAGCCGGCGTAGTATTACCTTCAAATCCAAATCGCGCGATGATTCCACCGGCAACCAGACTGCTGGCGGGTTGTCCGGAGAGTATATCGAATCGCCATAGTTGCCCACCGACGTCGGCGGCGTACATCCGATCGGCAAAACCGTCGCCGTTGATGTCGATGACCTGAATTTTGCTCGGAAAGGCTCGATTCATTTCACGCCCCGGAACATCCAGCGTCAGGTCGGCGGCAGCGTCCGCGCCAGCGCGCCAGATCGTTGCGCCGCTCTCAAGGTCCAGCATGAAAATGCCCGCGCCTTCGATATCGGTAATGCTGGGCTCGGATTGTGTGTCATGCGTCGAATTGTAGCCGGCACCGATAATAGCTACAGCCTGATTCGGGTTCAGGCCCGGAATCTCGACCGCCGTTGTGCCGATTCGTGCGACGACGGGTGTCGACCAGCTTTGGCCGAACTCAGGGTAGGTCACATTCCACAGGAGACGAGGCGAATTCTTGTTGGTCACATCGAGCGCGTAGTAAGTATCACCACCGCGCCGCATGCCGAAAACGATGTAGATGAAATCATTGTCACCGTCGATTTGACCGTTGCGGTCTTCGTCATATACAACTGGCGTAATGTTACCGTCAATGCCGTATTGTTTGTATTTTCCGGTTGGATCAGCAAACAGTTTCGCGAAATTGGCCAGCAACTCCTTGGGTACAAATGACCATAATTCGACGCCGGTGTCGGCGTCAATCGCGTGCAGATAGCCATCGTTGGTGGCGCTAAAGACGATTACATCGCTCGAGCCGCCAGTGCCATAGTCCACTGCTGCTGGTTGAGCGTGCAATGGATCGCCCATCACGTGACGAACCGTTGTGGTCCTGTCATTGTCGTCATCAGCGATGTCTGCGCCTTTGGCCCAGCTGATGATTTCCGCGATCGAGGGTTCGGCTCTGTCGCCTGTCAAACCAAAATCTTCCACGACGAATGCAGAGTCGTTGGACTCTGTCAGTACGTTCGCGCCGACAGTCAGGTCGGCGCCGCCGCCGTTGTTTGTATACAACTTGCGTATGCTCGGGTCTGGCAAGACGTTGGCGGCTCCTCCCATTGTGACGTCGGCACCGTCCGCGGCTCCAACTGTCCAGAAGCTCTTAGCGCTATCCGCGAGAAACCCTGTTGCTGGATCGACCGCTGGTGCACCGTTTGCGTCGGTAATTTCTCCATCGACAATACGGTACTTTTTCAGGTTGCCAGGCCAATGTGTCGAAATTGAAGACTGAAATACCGACATGTACAAATCATTCAGGTTCTGCGTGCGATTGAATGCATTAACAGCAATAGCCGGTGCTACAAACGTCAGCGACTGTTCCGTAATTTCATCGAATATGTTCAGCAGGGATACCGCCAGTGACTCCGGATCGTCCGCAAAGAAGAAATCTCCGCCGGTAATCTGCGTTGTTTCTCGCAGCAGATCCAGCTTCGAATCGGCAACTTGGGAGAAGTTAAAACCGACGCCATAAGTCTTGACAAATTGTGGCCCGGGTTCGACCGGGTCAATATCGTGCTTGAATAAATATTCGGCGATATCGTCGAGACAATATCCTTCATCTATATCTATATTTTCATCGCAAAGGGTTCTACCCAATGCGGCCTCCCAACCTGGCAGAAGCGGTGCGAGAGTCTCCGGCCCTGCGTCATTTTTGGGTAATCCGTCGGTCAACAGAATATTGAAGTTGCGCGGACATGATCCAACTATAGTTGGGGGCGCTTCATAGATTCCCTTACTTGAAAAGGCATTCGGGTCGACCAGAACGTCACTGACTTCTTCCGCACCATATTTGGCTGGCAGGCCCTGCCAATACAGCGCCGCCTCGTAAAGAGTTTCTGACAACGGCGTATTGCCGTTTCCATAGATTTTGTCCAGCGTTTCGTAAACACTAGCGCGGTTCGTCTCGAGATCCTGCATTGCGAGAGCGACTGAACCGCCTTCAGTGTTATTGAAGCTCATAATACTGAAGTTGACTTCATCGTATGCGCTCAAGACCTTCTTGAGCACCGTCTTCACGATTTCAAGAGGAGTGTAACTGTCGGTGGGCGGGTTTTGTCGCCAGTTGAGATAGTTGCCGGAGTAAAGCGTGTAAGTCACGTTCGTCGGGTAGCTTTCCCAGTCAATTGCCTGGCTGGGGTCGCTGGTAAACTCGGCGATATTCTGGCCATTTTGGGCGTAAACATCTCCAGCCGCTCCGTTGCCGTGTATGCCGGAATCGGCCGCACATTCGACGGTGCTATTCAATTGTCGATCCTTGAGGGTCTGCCACCTGGGGCCTTTGGCTCGGTACTGCGCCACGACACCGGTATAACTGCCGATGGCGGCGATCTGATCGGCCGAGGACACACAGACAAAGCTCGTCCCGGCAATGGCGCGACTCTCGTTGGCACAAGATGGCGGCGTTCCCGAGTCGCTCCAATAGAAATAGTCGGGATTGCAGTCTCCTTCGTACGCATTCGAGCTGCTATAAAAAGCGGTGGTTGCGTAGTTCAGGTTCATGCTGCCCGAAGTATCCAGAATGAAATTCACGTTTGGCTTTTCATTTGACTGCGCACTCTGCAACAACAATTCCGTGTCGTCAGCAAGTGCAGGCGCGGTCGCGGCAACCGTCAGGAGCAACGATGCATTGAGACAAGCCAGTTTTCGCTTGATAGTCATGATTCTAAATTCCTTTTACTTGACGATCTGCAAAGCGACGATTGAGTCTGATTCCAAATGGTGGATAACGGTCGCGATGTTGGATTTCTTGTCGGCAATGGTGCTGACTTCCTGCGTGAACTCGACGAGCGTTACATCGCGATTGTTTACTACGTAACGCGTTTGCACGGTGACGCGAATCGTTTGTGTGTCACAAGCATTGCAATCCTTGAATGAAACACTGCCGACGGTGTTTCCAGGTAGCCGTAGTTCGTCGAGAGCGATCTCATAAGCTTGACTGATAATGTAATTTTCGGCCGAGACCGAAAAACTTAAGCCTAAAAGAACGGCAAATAGGGTTGTCCGGATTCGCATGCTGGGTGCTCCAAAAATAAGTTTGTAGTCGCTCATGAGTTACAGTGTTGGCGAACCGGGCCCAACAACATAGAAGGCTTGTGTATGTGTTGCCGACGCGTTTCGGTCGTTGCCTACTGCGGCGCCGTATTCGGCCTGCGACGTCGCAAGAAAATGGTAGGCGGCGATGCCACTGCCAGATCCGAGGCTGAACGAGCGGTCCGGTACCAGCGTCGTATCTTCGTATTGAATGGTTGCTGACAAGCTTTCATTGGTCGCGTCTGGCAGTGTGATTGTCACCGGGGCGGCGGTACTGAAGTTCCCCTGTGCGAGCGCGTTCTCCAGACCTTTCTCGGCTGACTGGAACGCGTTCTCATACATCTGATTGTTGCGCGCCATAGCGAGTTCAGTCGCAGCGGTGTTCATACCGGAGACTGCCAACACGGTAATCACGACGAGCAGCAGTAGCCCCACGACAAGTGCCGCTCCCTGTTGCGAATGGGCGGTGGAAAGTGTTTGTTTGTATTTCAACATCATTGTGCCTTTCTCAAGTTCTCGCATTGCGAAGCAATATTGTTTTTGAAATTTGCATGCGTCGGAAATTATCATTCTGAACGCCGAGATCCACATCGCCCGGTTCGTAATCACGGTTGTCCTGGATACCGACTTCGATATTGATACTTCGTACGATCATCCAGACGCGCGCAGTCAGCACACGGGAGCCCGGTACATAGCCTGCGGCCGATGGATCGTAAATAGCGTCGCCAGGGTTTACGTAGATATCGACAGTGTCATCCTGGTTAACATCGATTCCCAGCTGCAGCTGAATGTTTTCAACGCCCGGTGCGACTTCTTCGTCAATGATCGCCGGACCTGCGCCAAGGCGTTTGCGTCTCAGTGTCGGCACGCCACCGATCAATTCAGACGTCGGGGAAACGTAATAGCTGCTTACCAACAAATTATGTGTTGCTGAATCGGCCGGCAAAAAAGTGCCGGGAATCACACCGTCTTCAAAAATCTCGCCCTGAATCCGGGTCGACTGAATCTGCAGTCGGCCGGCATCCGGTGCGACCGGGTTGACGCTGGCGCGTCGCACCGTAATGACATCCGAGTTCGCGACGGCACCGCCCTTGGCGGCGCAGGGCAGATCGTAACCAGCATTGCTGCCGTCCAGCGGCGTTCCAAGGTCGTTAGCCCAGTCATCGCCACATTCGATGGGCAGGGTCGTTAGATTCGCGGGGTTCGAGTCACCTACTATAGAGCGGCCCTCGACCGACAATCCGCGGCTGTTGCGGCCCCAGTTGCTGGCCATGCGAATATCCGTCTCGATTGTGTCCATTGCGAACTGCGCTGTTTCTTGCACCCGGGCGATGGATTCATTGACCATGAATGACTGACGGCTCTGATTATAAATCTGGACCGCGCCTATCATCAGGAAGGAGCCGATCGCCAGCGCGACCATCAGCTCAACCAGTGTGATACCGGTTTGTGTTGATCTCTTCGTCTTCATAATGCCAGCACCGGGATAGTGATTACGTAGGTCGGCGACTCGCCGGGTTCATTCCAGCTAATCGTGATCTGGTAGGTCGGTGGGCTGACTGCGGCGTTGAATACGACGGCAACATCGCCCCTGGGTAGCGTGTCATCTGCCTGTTCCTGCCAAAGAAAAATATCGTTGGCCGCCATGTCTGCCGCGCTGCATATCTCGCCGCCTTCAACGCAACTGTTGTCGCCCGCGGCGTCGGCCGCATGATTGTAGGCAGCGCCGGCAGTTGGGTTGGCCCGGATGCGATCAGCAACGTCCCCGGCCAATGTCACCGCATGGTGACGAAAGGTCGATGTTCTGCCGGCTTGCATGCTTTGAACGTACAGACCAGCAATGCCGAGCATGCCAACTGACATGATGACCAGAGCGATCAATACTTCAACCAGCGAAAAACCCGTTTGTTGCCGCTCATTGCTATTTTTCGTCATGATCATCATTTCCTAGCACCCACCTTGGTCTTTGACCTGGGATTCTTGTGCAAGTACTGCTGCTCGACCGAGCGGTGTGATAACGACAACGCGGGCTGTCGACTTTCCACCACCACCGGTTACGTTGCCGCGAGAGTCGCACATCACCATGACAGAGACCGGCACCGTGTCCTCCACATCGCGACGCCCGAGTCCGGTAGATGCGTACATGAAATAGTTTCTTACATCACCCGTATCGATCGAAATGTCGGTATCGATGGCCGGGAAGCGACGCAGAACCGGCTCGCCGGCATCGACCACCAGGTCCGCATCGCGGTCTTCAAATACAATCCAGCCGGCCTCAAACCCACCACTGCAAACGGGTGTGTCCAAACTGGAATCAGCGCTGGCACAAATCGATATGTTGTTTTTTGAGCGCGCCGCTTCACTTCTGGCCAAATGGAAGGAGGAGTGCAGGTCATTGGCTGCTGCCGTCATTCGGCTGTTCTGCCGGAACGACTGCATATTCGGAACGCCAAGCGCCAAAACGACTCCGATGATCAGCATCGTGGTCAGGAGCTCATAGAGCGTAAAGCCTGTCTGGGTTCTGTTCTTCATGGCACCTACTATAAGGGGACATTTCTAGCTCCGTTTAGACAACCGACAAGCGGCACGTCGATGCCGATAGACGGTCGAAAAACAGCCCTTCGATTTGACTTAATCCGCACACGAATAGAGTTCACCATCAGTAGTGAGAACTGCGACACGCGGACGCCCCGTATAGCTGATTACAAGGGCTCTGGGCTTAATTCGGTCTTTGGGATCGCAAAAGACGAAGGTCCCGTTTGTGGCCCTGAGAAAGGTCGCTCTGAGCGTGAATCCTTTTCGATTGGCGCTGATGACCACAGCGTCATCCACACGGTGACTGACGAGGACCGGCTCGTTCGCATCAACGCTGGGCGGCGAGTCGCGATCACTGTTTTCGAACATCAACCAGCCGCTGGACCAGTCGCGACTGCCAGAGCAGCTCTGACCGTCCAGGCTGGGGCACAGTGAGACGACCTTGCGGCGCATAATAGACTCTTTACGTGCCAGGTGAATGGCGTGAAAGAGGGCGTCGATTTCCACTCGTTGCCGTTGTCTCGCCAGATTTGCAGCAAAAGACGGAATCGCCAAACCGCTAATCAAAGCAATTAAGGTGACTGTGATGAGCAGTTCGTAAAGTGTAAATCCCCTGGTTTTGGTCGCCATCCGGACCTCCTTGTCCGGAATCATTTTGGGTTTTGCAATGCGCAGATGTCCTGACCTATTATTTGGGGGAACGTGCTGTTATTGCGCTGTCAGGATCGATACACTGTCAAGTGACTTCGTTAAAACGATTTCAGCAATGGTAAAGTTCGCGGTAGATTAAACCGATCGCTCAATTAAAGGACTCAGGCCCATGTCGCGCGCAGAAATTCTGGCCAAATTTGAAGACCACGGTGTTCTTCCGACACAACAACGGCTGGAGGTTGCCGACGTACTTTTGGTCAAGCCGCAGCATTTGTCGGCTGATCAAATCATCGAAAAACTACGCAAAGAAAACAGCACCGTTTCCAAGGCGACCGTGTATAACACGCTGAATTTATTTGAGAAAAACGGGTTGGTCAAAGAATGTCTCGTTGATCCGGAACGCCGCTTTTACGACTCCACAACACAGCCCCACCACCATTTCTACAACGCAGACACGGGCGAGTTGTCGGATATTCCGATGAGCGATATTGAGGTCAGTCGCTTGCCAGAACTGCCCGCCGGCACCCAACTTGAGGGCGCTGAGCTAGTGGTCCGTATTCGCAATTTGGCCGAATAATTCACGGCTTTTTCACTAAAGCCCTTTTCGAAAGATAGCGGCGAGGCTATACTGCGCGCCGCTTGCCCGTGCCGGATTAGCTCAGTTGGTAGAGCACCACATTCGTAATGTGGGGGTCAGGTGTTCGAATCACCTATCCGGCACCATTTCTTTTACAATAGCTCAATGTCTTTTCTCGCCGAGCTAAAACGCCGTAACGTATTTCGCGTAGCAATCGCGTACATCATTGTCGCCTGGTTGCTGCTGCAGGTTGCCGATACGCTGGTCCCTGCATTACACCTGCCCGAGTGGTTCATCTCAGGCATCGCGTTGCTTCTGATTCTCGGTTTTCCGATCGCCATTATTTTCGCCTGGGCATTCGAGATGACGCCGGACGGAGTGAAGCGCGAACGCGAGGTCGACCGCTCGCAGTCGATTACTCCGCAGACCGGGCAGAAACTCAATATCACCATCATTGTGCTCCTGGCGGTTGCTGTGGCGTATTTCGCGACAGACAAGTTCCTGCTTCAGGACAGGCAGCCGCCTGTCGACGAAGTAGTGCAGACTTCGGTTAATCCATCTATCGCCGTATTACCTTTCGTGAACATGAGTGATGACGCGAGTAATGAGTTTTTCGCAGACGGCATTACGGAAGAATTGCTCAATCTGCTTGCGAAGATTCCGGAATTGGATGTCACCTCGCGGTCATCTGCATTTGCGTTCAAAGGTAAGGATATCGATATCCCGGACGTTGCCGATAAGCTCAATGTTGATCACGTTCTGGAAGGCAGCGTTCGTAAATCGGGCGTAAAGATTCGCATCACGGCACAGTTAATCGATGCGCATACGGACAAGCACATGTGGTCGGAAACCTACGACCGAGAACTCACCGATATTTTTGCGATTCAGGACGAGATCGCAAAGGAAGTAGTTGACGTGTTGCAGGTGACGCTTCTCGGTGCAGCGCCGACGGTTAAGGAAACCGATACTCGAGCCTACGCGCTATATCTTGAAGGATTGCACTATCTCGATCTGGATCGGTCAGAGACCTGGGCAAAAGCGATGGAGCTGTTCGAGGAAGCACTGGCTATCGATCCGCTGTATGCGCCGGCCTGGTTCGGCAAGGCGCGAGCTATGCGCGAAATGGCCAACTTCGGAGATGCCGACATTGATGAGGGGACTGAACTGGCAAGGCAATGGGCCAGCCATGCAACGGAACTTGATCCCTCTTTATCCGAGGCATGGGCACTCCTCGCACATATCAGCCTGATCTATGACTGGGATTGGACGACGGCCCAGGAGTTGATCGACCGGGCGTTGCAGGAAGGTCCCAATAATCCGGCGTCGCTTGGTGAGGCCGCCATGCTGGAACAGACATTGGGTCGGCTTGATCGATCGCTTGAATACAAACAAAGAGCATTGTCTCTCGATCCGCTAAGCCAGATACGAATAAGAGAAGCGGGGATCGGGCACTGGTGGAATCAGGACTATGAGAAAGCCAATGAGCTGTTTAGTAAGAATGCTGAACTCTATCCGGACAACGCCTGGCCGGGCGACATCGTTGTAACCCGGATCATGCAAGGGCGATTGGGCGAGGCGGAGGAGTTGACCGATGCTTTGGCCGACCAACCTTACCTGCGCAATTTCATCGGCGCGTATGTGTATCAGGCGGTAGGTCGTGAGGAAGAAGCGGCCGCAGCGACACAGTGGATTATCGGATTTCGAGGTGTACCGCTCAGTTACCAAGTCGCTGAGATGTATGCGTGGCAAGGGAATCCTGACAAAGCATTTGAGTGGTTGGATACCGGGTTTGAGACTCGGGACGGCGGCATGTCCTATCTGCTGGTCGATCCGTGGCTTGAGTCGTTGCACGACGATCCGCGCTGGCGCGTGTTACTCACAAAAATGAACCTGCTCGAATACTGGGATGAAATGCGGCAACGTCAATCTGGCGATTAATCGAACTTGCGAAACACCAGGTCGTAATTCTCGCGTTCCGAAAACCTATTATTCAAGCTGACCACCGCGCTGTATGCAGTCCAGTGAGCAACCTCGATCGGACCCAGGTCAAAGGGCACGAGTCCCATCAGCTTGCACTGTTGCTTGTCGCAACGATTGTTATTGCGGCAGTCGCAGCGAAGCGATTTCAATACCAGTAGAGTTAATCACTATCGGTGAGGATTTCGAGCAGCGCCTTGGCTCGCTCCAGTCGGTTGGAATGCGTAACCACCAGCTCTTCCTGCATCCCTCTTGCCTCCGGTAGCCACGCGATGGCTTCCGGCATGTTTGAGAGTCTCACGGCCGCTTCGACGATTCCGTCAATTTCCAGGCCGGTGGTCTCTTGTGGAAGTTCCCGGTCAGGATTGGCGATGCGCAGATTGTCCTGAACCCATTTGGCTTGTTCGGTGCTTAGTACACCGGCGACAAGTTCGAAATGGCGAAACTCCTGCATCAGTTGCAGACTCATGTACTGACGTTGGCTCTGGTCGTAACGAAAATAATCGAATAGGGCAGCTTTAAGATCATTGCTGCGAAGCAGCGCCAAATTACCGGTTGACCGCAATTCTTCGAACGTGTTCGAGTTAAGCGATGGCGTAAAAGTGTAGGCAGACTGGTGCACCGCAATCAGGAATTTGACCGGGTTTTTTCGCACGCCGTCAGGGTACTCGGCAGCCGCAATCAACTCGTCGGCCAGTTCTTTACGAAGTGCGGCAAGGCGGATGCCGTACTCGATGTTTCCTATGTCGTCTGTGACGTCATTGATGAGACGCGACAGGTAGGATGCTTCCTGGTTCAAGTCGTCCTGATGTTGCCACCAGCTGTCTGCTTGTATAGCGATGAAAATACCCAGGACAACGATGACGAGCTCGCTAAAAAGCGCAGGCCAATCCTGAGTTCTTACCGAATCAATTGCTCGACGGATTATCATTGCTGAGAAAGTTCAAGTCGGCGGCGGCGCAGCGTTCTTCGGAGCTGGCCAGGCAGGGGCAGGTATTTCCTCATTGGCTTCCATCCTGCGAACATTCTTGAGCTGCTCCCCCATATCCGCGGCAATCTCGGCACGCATGGCCTGAAACTCAGGGTAGCCGCGCAGCGATTCGAGCAACGGGTCGTGATCGAAGAAATACCACCATCCCCAGCGCCAGCCGGCGTCGACCGCGGCTCTTAGTGCAGCAAGCGCTGTTTGGTCCTCACCTGACATGGCATAAGCGATGGCCTTGAACGGCCCGGAGCCCCAATAGCTAAGAACCGGCATCGGGTCCATGACCAGCTGCACGTCTGCAAGCAATTTGTTCGCCTGATCTGGTAAACCTGTTTCACGCAAAAGATAGGCGAGCTGCAGACCCATTGGGTAATTAGATGCTGTTACCGTATATCCGTTATTTTGAAACAGCGTCGGTGCTTCCTCTTGATAGCGTGCCAGGGCGTCGTCGCCGTTGCCACTCGCTAAATCTTCGACCATGAGGTGCATTAACACAAATGGGAGGAAGCTCTGGCCAGTACTCAACTCAGCGGCCCGTCTAGCGTTCGTGTTGGCGGCTTCCATGTCTCCCTGCCGCAATGCGAGCGCAAAAAGTGCGAGGTTGATATCGATGTTGTCGCTGCGGACTGCGGACGCTTGGTCAGTCCAGTACTTTGCCGCTTGATAATCACCGAGGTTCAGGTAGTTGTAAGACATTGTCGTAAGATTGCCTATGTCTGTAGGGTCTTGCTCCAGAGCACGAACTTGCCAGGACAGGCTTTGGTCGAATCTGCCGCGCACGGATGCATGATAGTCAGCCATACCTGTGTAGCCAAACGGGGAGTTCGGATTCAGTTCGATCACCCGTTCATATCGGGCCTTCATTTCATCGAAGCGCCCGAGGCCGCCGACATTGGCGGCCGCGTTGCTGAGCAAAACGGGTGACAGTGGGTCCAGTTCCAGGCCCTTCTGGTACATCTCCAGGCCCTTTTCCAGCTTGCCTTCATTATTGAACCCGACGCCCAGCCAGTTGTAGGCAGGAGCGTAGTTCGGGTTCAGTTCGAGGGCTCGCCACAATGCGGCTTCTCCGCCAGCCAGGTCACCCATTTGCCGCAACAGGCCACCGAGTGTTGCATGTGCCTCTCCAAGCTGATCATCGAGCTCAAGCGCTTTGCGTACGGCCACCTCGGCTTTCGAAAATGCTTCCGCTGCCGGAACTCCACCGTAGGGGACCTGGTGGCGATAGGCGTCGGCGAGCCCCGCCCACGCTTGTGCGAAATTCGGGTCGAGGTCGATCGCTTTCTGGAAAAGCATCACAGATTCTGCGGTTGATTCTGCGGTTCTGGCCGTCCAATGCTGCCGACCTAGCAAATAGGTCTCGTAGGCCTCCAGATTTTGCGTGGGTACAGCGCTTATGCGCTCGTGTTCTTCCGGGGACAGGGTTGCGTGCAATGCGTTCGCTATCGCTTTCGAAACTTCGCTTTGAATGACGAACAGGTTCTCAGCCGTGAGCTTGCGATCGTAGATTTCAGCCCAAAGGTGCTCATCGGTTTCGGCATCAATGAGCTGAACATTGATCCGTACCTGATTGCCGGAACGTTGAATACCGCCTTCAAGAATGTTGGCAACACCAAGTTCTCGGGCAATCTCCGGAATCTTTTTGGTGGTGTCTTTGTATTCCATAACGGAGGTGCGCGAAATGACTTTCATCGAACCGATGTTGGCCATCGTCGTCAGCAGATCATCGTGAATACCTTCTGTGAAGTACACGTCTTCGTCCCGGTTGCTGCGGTTGTCAAACGGGAGAACGGCGATCGACATTCTGGCACTGTCAGTTTCGACAACTTCAGATGGTTCAGTTTCTTCGCCAGGTCGAAAGCGATCTGCGAGCAAGAGACCCACAGCGATAACAAGGACCGCGATAATGACCAGATCAAGTTTGCGTCCGGTCTTGGGCGTTATCGACGCTGTACGGTCGACGTCCTTCTCTTTCTTGAGTCCCTCGGGGGTGAGTTCGAAAGCCCAGGCGAAGAAGACGGCGAGCGGAAGTCCGAGCATAAGAAGAAACAGGACCGTCTTGGAGACCCATTCGGGTGAACCGAAGTTATCGAAGGCCAGATCGGCGACCTGGGCCAAAACCCATGCAATGACGCCGTATGCAATGGCGACCCGGAAAACGTTTCTTCTTTTTAATTCGGCAAAAAGACTCACAGAGTCAAGCACCTACATGTACGAAAGCAGCAAGTATACACGTAAGCATAGGTATTATACGATGCTCAAACCTTCAGCACGATTGCATGGTCATCGACTTTGGGCGAGTGCAATCGAGTAAATTATTGGACCGAAACGCGATGAGAAAAAGCGCCCGCCGTATCCTATCTGAGTTCTCATCAGAGTTGGCACGACGGAAAGTCTATTCTTCGGTTGCTACCTACGCCGTTGCGGCCTGGATCCTGCTGCAAATAGGTGAGGTGACTTTCGAACCTCTCGGTATGCCGGAGTGGGTAATGACGTTCCTCGTGATTGTCGCGATCGTCGGCTTGCCCGTTACCGCTATAGCTGCATGGCTTTTTGATATTACTCCTTCGGGTATTCGCCGAGATTCCGAGGATATATTTAAGAGCAAGCCGACAGTGGCGGTCCTGCCGTTTTCTGATCTGAGTCCTGATGGCGATCAGGGATATTTCTGCGATGGCGTGGCTGAAGAAATTCTTAATGCCCTGACACGGATAGAGGAGTTACATGTCATCGCCCGAATGTCCTCCTTTCGGTGCAGACACGAGGACACCGATTTTCGCGACCTGGGGGCCAAGCTAGGCGCGGATGCGATTCTTGATGGCAGCGTCCGAAAGTCGGGCGATCAACTGCGAGTCACGGCGCGGCTCATCAATGTAGCCGATGGACTCCAGTACTGGTCGAAGACATTTGACCGTGAACTGAAAGACATTTTTTCGATTCAGGACGACATCGCTTCAAGTATCGCAGAGTCTTTGCTAAATACGCTGACGTCGGTCAAGACAACGACGAGTCAGGATGTTATGGCGTACGAGTATTACTTGCGCGGCAAGCAGTTCCTGAATCGGTTTCGAAGGTTTGATCTGGAGTTCGCACGACAGATGTTCCATCAGGCGATTGAACGGGACCCCGAATTCGCCCAGGCCTGGGCAGGTTATGCGGACTGTTATTCTCTCGAAGTGATGTACGCCAACCCCGATCCCGCGTTCAAGGACAAGGCCCGTGAAGCCTGCCACGAAGCGCTCAAGCTTAGTCCGGATCTGGCCGAAGCGCATGCCGCCTGTGGTTTGGCAATGCTCATTTCAGATCGCTTCGCAGATGCCGAGAAATATCTGGATCAGGCGATCAAACTCAATCCGTGTCTGTATGAAGCCTATTACTACTATGGACGAACCCGCTTTCATCAAGGGGATATGGAGGGGGCGTCCAACTGGTTTGCCAAGGCAGCGTCGGTAAACCCGGAAGAGTATCAGGCGAGAATGCTGCGCATTCAGATTCTCAGGGGGCTTGGTCGGCCCGACGAAGCGAAGGTCGAGGCCAAAGAAGCGATTGCAATTGTCGAGCGACATATTGAATGGCATCCTGATGACGTGCGCGCATTGCACCTCGGCGCCGGCTCGTTGATTCTGCTGGGAGAAACTGAGCGGGCTGAACAGTGGCTGCAACGCGCACTGCAAATTGCGCCGGACGATTCCATCGTTCTGTACAACGTGGCCTGCAACTATGCGACTTTGAATGAAGTGGATGTGGCTCTGGATTACCTCGAGAGGGCAGTCGACGCGGGTACTGTGAGCCTGGAATGGACAAAAAACGACTCCGATCTTCAGTCATTACACGGGCATCCGAGATATGAGGCCTTGTTGCAGAAGCTCGCAGGCTGATACGAAATCGCTTCCATTTCGTTGAACTTCTGTTAGAGTCCGGCTCGTCTTGGCGCACATCGGTCTGCGCCACACCCTCCGACCCAGCAGAATGTCCGTAAGGACCAGCGCTCGCTTGGAGTGTTTACTTAATTCCAGCCTGGACCGAACCGCACGTCTTAGAACGCGTCGGATCAGGCGATCTTGGAGCAAAATCAATGTTATTTAACCAACTCGGCCTATCG
>JAACFM010000114.1 GCA_009937445.1 Gammaproteobacteria bacterium
TAGAAGGCTTTTGGGTTCTGGTCGGAATAGGATTTGCCATTGCGGGATTCTGGCAGTGGTTAGACATCCAGAAGCCTCTGGCACCCTTTATCCTAATCGCTGCAGGTGTGGGGCTTCTCGTATGGAAAACGCTGCCCAGATCTCGGCATAGAGGTACTTGAGTCCGTCCCGAAATTAGCAAAGAGATGAGCCGAGATATGGCGGCTTTTGGCCGTTAGCAGCCCCTCATTTCGGTGCGGTTTTGATGATCTGAACGGCTGCTTTTGGTGAAAGCGGCCACTCAATACATAGGCTCCATGTTCCTTCAGTTTGAAAACCAGTAAGTGTCTGCTTTACGCCCGGAAGCAGACATTGGGGTAATATCGGGTAAAAGGTCTGCTACTGACCCATAGCGGACGCTCGCTATTCGATCTTTGCTATAAGGGCCAAGTGGCAAAGCTAGTGAGTCGCTGTAGGGAATTTCTGCGAAATTCTATTTGGCTCGCATGATTAAACCGAGCTAATCAGAGCGGAATCGAACCACCGACACGCGGATTTTTAGTCACCAACTCAAGGTATTCGGCACAATTACAGGCGGCACAGATGTTGTCGGGCCAATAGGTTGGGTCTCTTATTCGGACTAAACGTATTAGGTTCTATTTTTGGGAAAAACCTGACACCTTTAGTCCGACAAACCACCATCACCATGCCACTTTCATGCAGAATCACCACCATGAGCAACTTCTTCAATGAGCTTCGCCGCCGGCGCGTGTTTCGCACCGCCGGTTTGTATGTTGTGGCTGCCTGGGTCGTACTGCAGGTTGGTGACCTCGCGTTTGAGTCATGGGACGTGCCGGCGCAAGCCATGCGTTACCTGTGGATCGCCTTGCTGGTGCTGTTCCCGCTAGCGCTGCTGTTTGGTTGGCGCTATGACATCACGGCCTCGGGGATAGTACGGACGCCGAAGGGCCGCAATGACGCGAGCCTTGCATTACAGGCGGCGGACTACGGCATTCTCGCAGCGCTTGGCGCGATCGTTGTGTTCAGCGCCTATTTCGTCGCGCAGGAAGTGTCGGGCTTGCCAGAACTGGATACGGCCACGCTTGAAAGTCTGGATGCATCCTCCAGCGACGCTGACCCGCTTTCGATCGCCATCCTGCCGTTTGACACACGCAGCAATCAGGATGAAACCTCCTTTTTCGCCGACGGAATGCACGACGACCTTCTCACGTCTCTCGCCAACGTGTCGGAGCTGAAGGTGATCTCTCGCACATCGGTGCTGGGGTTTCGCGATTCGGCAAAATCACTGCGCGAAATCGCAGACGAACTCGGCGTCGCCAATATTCTGGAAGGTGGCGTGCAGGCCGCGGGTGACAACGTGCGCATTAACGTGCAGCTGATTGATGCGCGCACCGACGAGCATCTGTGGGCCGCAACCTACGACCGTCGCCTGACGGTCGATAACCTGTTTGCGATCCAAAGCGAGATTGTCGAACGCATCGCGGGCGAGCTTGCCGCAACACTCACCGTGGATCAGCGGCGTCGCATCAACGTCCAGCCGACCGACAATATGGAAGCCTACAGGTCCTACATTCTGGGCAAGAACAGACGGGCGACTGCCTCGTTTGAAGCCCTGCGCGACGCCGAGGCACACTTTCGGGATGCGATCGCGCTTGATCCCGACTATGTGATGGCACGCGTCGGCCTTGCCGATGTGATTCGGCAATTGACGAAAACCGGTGCCGCAACAACGGAGGAAATGATCGAGAACGGCTTTGAGCATATCGACTATGCGATACGACTGGATCCTTTCAATGGCTACGCACAGGCCGTCATGGGTACTTACGAATCCCGGATGGGCGTAGACGATTTCGAAGCCCGTTTTTCGCGCGCATTGGCGCTCAGCCCGAACAACGTGGATGTACTGCAAGTGTATGCAGCTTACCTTCGCGGCAAGGGACGGTATGCGGATGCTTTGACCGTGCTGAACCAGGCGCTGGAGCTCGATCCTTTATCGGTTCTGCTGTACCACGATCTGGGGGGATCGTATATCGCACTCGGACGGTTTGCAGAAGGCCGGGATGCCTTCTTCCGTATCTCACAAATCAATCCGAACAACCCCTTTGCCGTGCACGGCGCGGCCCAGGCAACCATCATGAGTGGCCAGGTGGTTGAGGCAGGCTACTGGTCGGATGCCGCAGCAGTCATGGACCCTGAGGACTTCGAGAATCCGGCGACCTCCGTGATCGTCTATGGGAGCGCCGGCAATCTTGCAATGGCCGAGCAAAAGGTCGCTGAGGCGCTGGCACTCGGGCCAAGCGAGCCGTTCCCGCTGGCGGCACAAGTATTCTATTTGCACATGTCCGGCCAGCCTGATCGTGCGCTTGCCGTCACTCGCGAAGCACTTGCCGCGCAGCTGGACAATCGCTGGGGAAGCGACAGCATTTTCCTGCGCACAGTGCGCGACGCGGCCCTGCTGACAGGCGATTATGGCGAGGCGCTCGCCTGGTATGAGCAACGTGTGCCCAGATTGTTCAGCGAACTGATCACACTCAACGGCTCGAACATCGAGAAGGCCGCCGACCTTGGCCACTTGTTACTGGCGGCCGGCAAGCAGCAACGCGCGACCTACATCCTGCAGCGCGTGGTCGACCGTTATGACGAGTTGTATACCGTTGGCGCTGCAAACTTTCCGCTCGGCGCGGCGAAAGCTCAGGCACTGGTATTGCTGGATCGCCCGGACGAGGCGCTCGCCGAACTGCAGCGCATCGTCGACGATGGCTGGCGCATTCGTTGGCGCTTCAACACCGAATTGAATCCATCGTTTGAGACCTTGCGAGACAACCCACAATATAAGGCGATCATTTCCAGCATCGAGCGCGACATCGAGCGGCAGAACGAGGCGTTCGCCAATTCTCCGATGGCCAATAAGGCTGGCCCCTAGGATAGACGGTGTCAGGTCTATTTTGGTAGCGATGGATGATGTCTGACCATTGGTCCAAAATTAGACCTGACACCTTTCTCGTTGACCCCTTTCTCGGTGCGGCCACTCCGGCATCGCCTATTGCGTCAACACCGAGCGCACCGAGCTGCGGAGCGGAATCGAACTATCGACACGCGGATTTTCAGGGCTCTGACTGGCGCGCACGAGCGGCTGCTTCTGGCCGTTAGCTGCTATTGAGAACCGCAGTATTTAGCCTGAACGAATATCCGGTATTGGTGAGAGCTGACATTCAGCCAGGTCGAGTGTCAGCTAATCACTCGAAAGCGGCCGATCGAGTGGTATAGTTTTAGCGACTGCTTGTGACCCATAGCGGACTTTGAGAAGTGGAGATTCTCCCAAGTGAATGAAGTCCAGAAAATACAGTGGAAGCGCATTTTCGTAGAGGCTGCGGCGATTGTTGCTGGCATCCTATTGGCGTTTGCAATCGACGCGTGGTGGGATGAAAGATCTAGCCAAGCGGACGAGCGCGCCGTATTGTCATCATTACTAGAAGAGCTGCATAGTTTTGAAAATGGACTACAGTGGGCTGATCGCAGGGCCGAGGGCATTCGTCTCTCCGCACAACGCCTATTAAATGCTGCCGTAGGACCTGGTGATTCTCTGCCAGATCAAGAGATAGATCGTCTTATTGGCGATCTCAGTTGGTACATTACACCTGCTAACTTAATTACACCGATTCTTGATTCACTCGGGTCGGGCGAGGCAATTTCGGCTGTTTCAAGTAGCGATCTCAGAATTAAGATAATAGTGCTTTCTAGCCAAATAGAATATGTAAGGCTAATCAACCAAACTGACATGAGTTTCTTTCAAACTCAATTAATACCGTTTCTTATGAAGCATACGGCTTGGCAGCAAATTTATAATGTTTCAAATCAGGAGCCGGGTACAGGTGGAGAATTTCCCGGCGAGATAGTCGAACTTAGGGCATTAATATCTCACCAAGATTTGCTGTCAGACAGAGAATTTCAAAACCTTCTTACGCAACGTATTGCACTCCTTACTGAATTCGAAAAATTTCGTCCGGCACAAATTCAGACTGATCTCGAAGAACTAATAGAAATGGTGGTTCACGAGCTCGAGAATTGAGCAATTTGTCGAACACCACGTATGTCCGCTCCTGGCCGTTAGCGGACCCTCAACTTTAATAATTCTGGGCGAGTTAAATGTCCGCTTTGGGTGAGAGCGGGCCTTGGTTCAGGCGAGGAGCAACGAAATTGAAGGTCCGCTTTCGGTTACATATTGGATAACCTAACCGGGGCAAAAGGTACTGCCTCAGGGGCACCCGTGTGTGGGTGCGCAGCCACGCAGTTATTTCGATTTTTCTGTCACGGCGAATCGCGGTCAGCAACAGCGTCGCGACGCACCTCCGGCGCTTCCCTGGCGTTACGGTGCGTTTTTTATTGCGATCGCATTAAAATAATTTGGTTATTCGATCTGGTCGAAATCGATTCAGGCGCACGGCAGCTTTGGGGTGGTAAGCGGACGCTCAAGCTCACACGGAATCGTACTTCTTATCGAAGCCCCAGATCAGCAATACAATCTTCAACCAATTCGGCCGAAATCGTCTGGAATACGCGCTTGTAGCCGTCGGCGCCAGACTCAAATAGCTTGTCCACATCTTCCACTTTAGTATTGGAGAAATTTCGGGCGTTGGCCAAAACTACCCCAGTTGACGGATCGATCAGCTTCGTCACAACCTGTACTAGAAAGGAGCCCGTGCTTAACTCATAGTTCAGAAGGCCGACCTCTAGTACCGCATCAAATCTAGATTCGTCAGTGTAGTCGAACGTAGATGGGGACTCGTTGTACCAAGACCTCAATGGCGCCATCCAGTTCTCCATAAAAAACGTTGCGTTGCGCTCTTCAACTCCAGGCAGTCGTTGCAGATGAGGTTCAACACTGACAGAGATATTGTTCTTGGCGATGAGCTGATGCCTTACCTCCTCTGCGACTATAAGTGTTGGCTCCCAGATACCCTTTTGATCCAGCAAAGACTCAATGCTTTTCGAAGCGGCGGCACTTTGCCGATTCGCATTTGGCAAATCAATCAACATCATCACACCGCCAACAAACAACAGACTATTTGATCCAAGCGTTGTGCCACTAACCACAAGCTCACTGCCAGAAAGTCTAATCCTCGATACGCCCGCGCCAGACAATGGCGGCCCTTCTATCGCCACTATCCGTATGTCTGTTATTGACGCCGCTGTAGATTGATTGAGAGTTGAACCACCTGCTACGCATCCAGTCAGAAGAGCAGATATAGAGAGCGCATATAGATATCGCATGAAAGTCCCCTCCGGCGAGCAATATCTGCTTAGGGTCATAAGCAGCCATTTTAGCCCATTTTCCACGAACGGCAGCTAACGGCCATAAGCGGACACTAAAATCGAGCTGAATGGTTCGATTCAGTGGAACCATACCAACTGGCCAATTACGGCCGGTACCATCCCAGGCGCTCGCCCTTGCAACCTATCACGTGGAAGTCGCGGCCGAGCTCGTCGGCCACGCGGCGCTGCGCCTTGGTGTTGCACAGTTTCTTGGCGTGTGAGAGTTCCCGCTTCGCCTCCTTTCTGTCCGCTCGCTTATCGCTGCACGCAAGTAGCCTTGCGAGCACCGTGTGAGCAAGGGCGTAGCCGTCGAAGTCGGCGTTGGCACCGCGTGCCGCCTCATCGTCCGGTGTACGAGCGCGCACTTCCGCGACCCATCCAGCTGGTGCGGTGGGCATTTCCGCCGGGTGCACGGCAGAATACTTCGCTTCTGTGGCGCGCCACATGCGCTCGAAATCGGCATAGCCGAGTTCGAGGTTCGGCCCGAGTGATGGGTCGTGCATGATGAACACTTCTTTTGCATCGTCGTAACCCACCAGCAGCCTCGACGCGAGGATTACTGAGTCGTTGAGGCCAATACCACAGCTCCCGTCTCGCAGCTGCTCGACGGCGTGGAGCGGGACCATCTCGCCCAGTGCACCCGACGTCGGGTGCGGACTCATGTAGGTCACGGGCTTGAATTGGCCACAGAGTCTGGGCGTCAGATATAGCCTGTGCGCCTCCGGTGTGGTGGCCGGTGACACGGACACCGGTATCCCGTTCGCGAGCGAAGCCCTTCACCTCGACTTCGCGTCGGGCATTCTCGATGAAGTCCTCGCCCCAGAATGCGCACCTCATTGGTAGCCGACAAACGGCACGCCGTCGATGTATACGTTTGTCGGCGATGTACTTAACCAAGCTTGTTAGAAGGGCTAGAAATCTGCCGATATCCAGCGGAAGAAGAATGTCCGGTTTCACCAAAAGCGGACACTGGTTTAAGTCGAATTCAACGAAATTGAACGGCAGCTTTCGGCCATGAGCGGGCGTTTGGGCTCCGGTTTCGAGTTTTTTTGCGTTACAAAACAGCACGCTGCCTCTTTCCCATTTTGGTGACTACGACTATCCTGTATTACCCTGTGCCGGAATCGGAGACTTGCAATGGAACTTGAGGATGTGGTTCAGTCGGGCTGGCCGTGTATGCTGTTATGGTCACCGCATCTCCAATGGTACCCAACAATGCGAATAAACCGTCACTGGAAACTCATCACATCCACCCTGCTTGCATCGGCAATGCTCACCGCCTGTGGCGGGGACGAGTCGAACAAACAAGCCGCGTCGGAAACAGCGGCCGAATCCCCGGCAGGCACCGCAGCCCCTGTCGCGAGAATCGAGAACACTACCGATACACATTGGGGCGTTGAGGTCGACGACCCTTACCGCTACATGGAGGACCAGGACGACCCCGAAGTCGTCGAGTGGTTTAAGGGGCAGGCCGCGTACACAGAATCAGTGCTCGCCGGGTTGCCCATGCGCGAGGAGCTCTATGAGCGGCTGATTGAGCTTGACCAGGGCGCGCCCTTCACCACTTTCGCAGTGCGTCGGCTGGCCAACGGCGACATGTTTTATATGCGTCGCAATGCCGGCGAAAACCTGGGCAAGCTCTACCACCACGGTGCTGGCAGCGATGCCCCACGGCTTCTCGTCGACCCGGAAACCCTCGGGGCAGAAGGCGAGCAACACTACTCGCTGGGCGTCTACATGCCGTCATGGGACGGCAGCTACGTAACCTATGGTCTCGCTCAGGGCGGATCGGAACTCACGTCGTACCATATGATGGAAGTTTCTTCCGGCAACGCCGCGGATGCGCCTATCGATAATATCGAGACGGCCTATAATCGCCCCATGTGGACTGCCAGCGGCGATGGCTTCTACTACAGTCGACGCCGCGACCTGCCTGAAGACGCTCCCGAAACCGAGATCTATAAGCAGACCATGGTGCGCTATCACGAACTCGGTACGGACCCGGGCGACGACGCTGTGATCGCCGCTTACGAGCTATCGGATCGCCTGCCCCTGCTCGACACCGATTTCCCCAGCCTATGGCTGACCCCGAACTCAGAGCACGCGGTTCTCAAGGTCAAGCACGGCGACAACAATGAGATATCGCTGTTTACCGCTCCCGTGGCCTCACTGTTGTCAGGTGATATTCCCTGGGTCCGAATCTCCGAAGAAGCGGATCTGGTGACCGCCTTTGCTGTGATGGGTGATGACATCTATCTGCTAACCGCGCAAAATGCGCCCCGCTTCCAACTCATCAAGACCGACCTTGCGACACCGGACCTCGATACTGCCGAAGTGGTCGTAGCCCCGAGCGATACCGTTTTGAGTGATGTCGTTGCGGCGAAGGACGGGCTTTACATCGATGCCAAACAGGATGGCATCAACAAGGTGATCCGCGTCGCACCGGACGAAACGACGGAGGTTCTGAACACACCGCGAGCGGGCGCCGGATACATTTCGTCGGTCTCACCTCAGGTCGATGGCATCCTGCTCTACGAAACTTCATGGATCCAGGGGGGCGTACGCTACGCCTATGAACCCGCGGCCGGCACTTTTGCGGACACCGGCATGGTTCCGGTCGGCAAGTTCGATAACCTCGAAGGATTCGTTGCTAAGGAGGTGCTGGTCTCCTCACACGACGGCACCCAGGTCCCGCTCTCGATTCTGCACCGCGCCGATCTCAAAATGGATGGCAGCAATCCCACCATCGTTTATGGCTATGGCAGCTACGGTATTTCCATGGACGTGTTATTTTCACCGACAAGGCTCGCGTGGCTCGAACGCGGTGGCGTCTTTGCTATTGCCCATGTGCGCGGTGGCGGTGAGTACGGACAGGAATGGCATTACGCAGGCCGTATGGAGAACAAGCCCAACACCTGGCTGGACTTGATTGCCAGTGCTGAGTACCTCGTGGACAAGGGCTATACGTCAGCGGCGCACATGGCGCCCATGGGCGGTAGCGCCGGCGGTATTCTTGCCGGGCGATCCATTACCGCGCGGCCCGACCTGTTCGGCGCTGCAGTGATGCAAGTCG
>JAACFM010000115.1 GCA_009937445.1 Gammaproteobacteria bacterium
ACGTTGTCGACGATAAAGTCGCGCATCATAATTATGTTGATGTTGCGCGGGTTGCCAGGCAACGGTGAGATTGCAAAGTACATAAACGAGTTGGCCGAGAATGAGTTGGCAAATACTCGCGGTTCATCGACGTTCTCGGGATAGGACGGAACCTGATTGAGTGCGTTGTTCACCTCAATCAGCGTTTGCGTCATATCAACACCGAACGGAAAGTCGAGTTCGATCACAGCGCTGCCGCTGGATGCAGACGATTCGAGCCGCTGCATGTTGGGCAGTGTGCGAAGGTACTCCTCCTGTTCGATGAGAATTTCCTTTTCAACGTCTTGCGGTGTTGCGCCGGGCCACGATGTCTGGATAGAGACCGTTCGGACTTCAAGGTCCGGGATCATTTGCACGGGTACGCGAAACGCGGCCAGGACACCGAGCACGGTGACGATCAGTGCTATCACTGTCATCAGGATGCCGTTCCTTACGATCGCTTCAAACACGTCTAGCGATTTCCGTTCTGGACCGATACGGTTTGGCCTTCCTGCAAGGTTTCGTTACCGCGGACCACGACGACATCGCCGTCGGAGAGTCCGTTGACGATTTCGACGACGCCGTCGAACTCAAAGCCGGTGGACACGGACTGCTCACGAACGACGCGCTGACCAGTGTCCGTGTCGACAATCCAGACCGTCACGCGACCGTCCGGGAAACGCAAAATCGCGTCCCTCGAAACGGCAACGCCGCTGCGACCGACGTCGATGTTGAGTTTGCCGCGGGCCGACATGCCCGGCGTAATCCTGAGCGCTCCATCGGCGTCAGTCGTGTCCGCAAGAACCCTGACCAGAAATGTCCGCGCGCTCGGATCCTTGACTGGCACGATAGTATCGATATGCCCTGACACCGGCCGTTCCGGTAAGGCATCGAGTGTGATCTCGACGGGGGTTTTGGGCGTTAAAGCGACAAAGTTATCCTGCCCGACACGAAAGTCGAGTCGCAGATTGTCTGTTGCTACCAACTCGAGCAACCCGTCGCCGGGATTGACCCACTCACCGAGCTCAGTATGGCGTTCACTGATGACTCCCGCGAACGGGGCCTTGAGCGTATGTCGTTCGACGATAGCCTGTTGCTCGCGCGCTGCGGCCTGCGACGCCACCAGCGCGGCCTCGTCGCTCGATACCTCAGCTCGAAGGGATTCAATTTGCGTGCGCGCGATGCCCCTCTCGGTACCGACTTCTTCTGCCTCGGCGAAACGTCGCCTGGCATCTGCAACGGCAGTTTTATGCTGTCGCACCTCGGCAAGGGCACGTTCGAGCGCGAGTTGTGCCAATTCGGCGTCCAGTTTCAGCAGTGCGTCACCGGTCTTGACGTGATGGCCCTCGTCGATGGTCAGCTCCGCGACGAGCCCGGCGACCGCTGTGGATAACACCGCCGTGCGGGGAGACGTCACGGTGCCGGTGACGTTGATCTGCCTGACGATGGCGCGGTTCGAGACAGCTTCGACCTGCACCGGTACCTGAGCTGCGGCAACAACCGGCAAGAGCAGCAGGGAAAGTGCGGCGGCGGCGCGATGATGAACTGACATAAAGACCCTCAAAAAATCGAACAGTACCAGATGCCGTTGGTCACTTGGCAATCCAGTGAGTCGAGCGCCATGTGGATTATAAGCCCGATACCGACAAGACGTGTTTGTTTCGGAAAGCACAGCAGCAGGTAAAGCCCGATAGCCCAGAATGAATGCAGTGGATGAAACGCGATGCTGCAGCGCTCCGGGTCATACATCGGACTGGCCAGCAGGTGATCCAGATCTACCAGCATCGTGCTGATCAGTATCAGATAATTTACGCGCCACTTGTCGCGGAAGAACAAGGCGACGATGACGGCTGGCACGAGGAAGTGCAGCAGAATGTGAAACATATGTGGACTCGGCCAGTTAGCACAAAGCGGGTTTCATCTTAGCACTCGCGTTTGGTGGTCGAGCCAACCGGATTAATAGCCGGCGACAGCCACGTTCTATTAAACTACCGTCCTGCTGCCGTTGTCCCTATGGAGTTGACCTTATTCGTCCTATGCTAATTATTCTGGGTAACCAACTTTTTCCGTTGCAGCATTTGCCGCCGCCGGGCGCCGGTTCCGTGTATATGGCGGAAGACCTCGGTTTATGCACGTATGAAAGACACCACCAGCAAAAGATAGTGCTGTTCCTGTCGGCCATGCGTGCTTATGCCGACGAATTACGTGCTGCGGGCTACGAGGTTCACTACCGGACGCTCAATACCACCGACGTACGTCCATACGAATCTCGGTTGGCGGCTGCGATGGATGCCACGAACTCAACTTGCTTGCTGCATTTTGAGATCGAGGACAAGGCTATGGAAACGCGCCTGATTGCGTTTGCAGACAAGCACGAGTTTGCACGTCAGGAGCTACCGTCGCCGATGTTCACCTGCTCGCGCGAGGCGTTCGCCGGCTATACCGCCGGTAAGACTCGATTACTCATGGGTGATTTCTACAAGTGGCAGCGCCGGCGTCTCGATATTTTGCTAGACGATCAGGGACAACCAACAGGCGGGCGTTGGAGTTTTGACGCCGACAACCGCAAGCGCTTACCAAAAGATGTCATGCCACCGGCAATCGACTGGCCCGCGCCAAACGAACATGTCAGTGACGTGGTTGAGATTGTGGCGCACGAGTTTGCCGATCATCCCGGCAACGCGAGTGATTTTCGCTGGCCGACGACACGCCAGCAGGCATTAACGTGGCTCGATCATTTCGTCGAGACACGGTTGCCGCAGTTCGGTCCTTACGAAGATGCGATGACGTCTCGGTCTGATGCGGTTTTCCATAGCCTGCTGAGTCCGTACCTGAACCTGGGACTGCTGACTCCTGGCGAGGTGGTTGAGAAAATCAGCGAGCAAGCGGGCGCAATGCCGCTACAAAGTGTCGAGGGATTTATACGCCAGGTAATCGGCTGGCGTGAATTTGTACGCGGCGTCTACCGGCAGCATAGCGAAGCCCAGGATATAGCGAACTTCTGGTCCCACGAGCGCGAACTAACGGACGCATGGTTTGCGGGCTGCACCGGCATACCGCCGCTGGACGACACGATCCAGTCGATTCAAAGACTGGGTTGGGCGCATCATATTCCGCGGCTCATGGTGCTTGGTAACCTGATGACCCTGTGCGAGATTCGACCGCAATCCGCGCACCGCTGGTTTATGGAAATGTTCATTGATTCTTCGGAATGGGTTATGGGTCCAAACGTCTACGGTATGGGACTCTTCAGCGACGGCGGTATCTTCGCGACCAAGCCCTATATATGTGGGTCGAATTATTTGCTCAAAATGAGCGACTACAAGAAGGGTCCGTGGTGCGACATTGTCGACGGCCTCTACTGGCGTTTCATCGACAAGCACCGAGAGTTTTTCAGCGGCAATCCGCGTCTTGCACTGATGCCAAGGGCGCTTGACCGACTGGACGGCGGGCGACGTACCCATATTTTTGCCGCTGCTGAAGCGTTCCTCGAACAGCATACGGTTGCATCGTAAGCTGCAGCGCGACACCCGCCCGAGCGGGCGGCTTAGTCGGATTCAGAGGCCGCATTTTTCGGCAGGCCAAATTCCGTGGCGATGGCCTCAATTTCTGCGATCTCCTGGCCGGATGTCATACCGTCAGCCTGGGCGATGGCATACAGTGATTCCAGGAAATGCTCAGCGCGATGCTTATCTAAAGCTGGATTCGTGAAGCGAGCGTCCATGCCGGATTTGGCGCGCTTCTGCATCATCGACAGCTCCATGATGAACTCAACCTCGGCAGCCTCCAGCCTTGCCACCTCGTGCAAAATACGCCGCATTTCATCTCGTTCGCTGTCGCTCACCTCGCCATCGGCATAGGCTATTCGAGCCAGGGCGAAAGAAAATGTGGCCAGGTAGTTTGCTGAATTTGGATCGTGCTTTTCCAGCAAGTTGAGCATCCGGCTGGCGCCCTCGGAGACCATTTCAGTCAAGGATTTCATGCGGCCGTCTTCGAGGTGCAGGATGCGGTCTGCTACGTCGAGAATACGATTATCATGCGTTACCAGGATCACCGCTGAGCCGTCCTCTCGGGCAAGATCCTGAATCAGTTCGACCACGTCGCGACCGGACTGTTTATCGAGCGACGCCGTCGGTTCGTCAGCGAGCACAATCTGTGGGCGATTGACCAGCGCACGAGCGATTCCTGCACGTTGCTTCTGGCCACCCGACAGTTCACGTGGAAATTTGTGCTCGTGTTCGGCCAGCCCAACCCTCTGCAACACTGCGGCAATGCGATCGCTTGCTTCCTTCCCCTTGACGCCGATGAGTTGCAACGCCATCTGAACATTCTGGTGGATGGTGAGGCTGTCGAGCAGATTGTGGGACTGAAACACATAGCCGATTTGCCGGCGCACTTTGATCAGGTCTTTCTCGCTGGCGTTTTTGAGTTCCTGCCCCAATACCTTGACGCTGCCTTGTTGTGCTGACCGCAGTGCGCCGATCAATGTGAGCAAGGTTGTCTTACCCGACCCGGAAGGCCCGGTCAGAATAACAATCTCGCCGCCCTCTATCTGGGTGTCGATATCAAACAGAACCTGCTTTTCCAGGGCGCCTTTACCGAACAGGTAGGACACATTTTCAAGAGCAATGCGTGCGCTGGATGCCATCAGAATACCTCCGCCGGATCCACGGCCCGTAGTTTTCTGAGGGCCATCAGGCCGGAGCCCGCACACATCGCTACTGTCAGTGTGAATACCGAGAGCGAACTCGCCGCGCTCATTTCCAGAGGCAGACGTGTCGCATCGGCGCCCTTCGTAAACACGAGTTGTGCTATTCCCATCCCCGGGAGAAAGCCGAGCACGGCGAGTATGACCGCCTCCTGCAGCACCACATTGCGCAGGTAACCGTGGGTATAACCCATGGCTTTTAGCGTTGCGTATTCCTTCAAATGATCCTGCACATCGGCGAACAGAATCTGGTAGACAATGATGAGGCCGACGATCAGGCCCATTACGGCACCAAAGGCAAAGATATAGCCGATAGGCGTCGTCTTGTTCCAGTACTGGACTTCCAGGTCCATGAACTCTTTCCGGGTAAGCACGCGCACGTCTTTCGGAATGACTTGCCGAATCTGCGCCTGTACTTCCATCGCATCCCGACCCGGTTCCAGTTTGATCAGACCAAAGTCGATGGCTGATTTTTTCCGGGTTGGCAGCATCCGCAAAAAATTGAGGTCGGAAGTGATAACCCCGCCGTCCAGGCCAAAAGACGTACCCACCTTGTACATGCTGTCGACGGTGACGCGGCGATCGTTAATCTCGGCGCTTACTGGCTTGCCCGCAGCCAGTAACTCCCGGACAGGACCGTACTCGTCGCGGCCACGCCGGTCGAAAATAACCTGGTCCGGAATTTTGATGGCCTCTATTTGCTCCGCGCTGAGCAAGCGTTCGAATCCCGGTTCGGAGGGATCGAAACCGATGGCAAGGATGTTGCGCGCATTCGAGGGGTCAACCGGGTTGCGCCAACTGACGAGGCGCATGTAGACCGCCGTAGCCGACTCGACCCCGCTGACACCTTGCGCCTGGTAGAGGCGGGCTCGTGCGAACTGCTTGGAGGAAACCATGAAGTCGGTCTTGGGACTCAACATGGCCAGGTCGTAATCCATGGCTTCGTGATAACGCACCGCGCTAACAAACAGTGCCTCGCGAAACTCGAGCTGCACGAAAATCAGGATGACCGCGAATGTGATACCCATGATCGCAGCGACCAGCCGCAGTTTCTGGGCCTTGAGCTGGAGCCAGCCTAGCGGAATAGAACCAAACATCAGGGCTGGATCTCTACCTTCACCTGCATATTGGTGAAGCGCGACACCGCCTCACTATCATCCAGCAGGATGAACACTTCAACGACGCGTGCGTCAGTCTTCGCAATAGGGTCTGTTCCGACCGCATCAAGTCTTCCCACTTTCAGTGAGATGCGTTCCACCTTGCCGGTCAGCGGCGTATCCATCGCAGGCACTTGGATTCTTGCAAGCTGGCCGACTTTTACCGCGGTAATGTCGGTTTCATAGACTTCTGCAACTGCGTACATGCGATCGGTACGGCCGAGTTCCATGATGCCCTGTGGCCCAACCCGCTCACCGGGGTGGGCATGAACTTCGAGTACCTGCGCACGCAGGGGAGAGCGGACGACCGACAGTTCAAGGCTGGCACTTGCCGCGGCAAGATCGGCGAGAGCAATGTCCAGATCCATCTGTGCGGCGTCCAGATTAGCTGCACTGGTCAAAGACCTTTTCGAAAGGTCTGCCTGCCGTGCTATTTCGCTACGAGCATTAGTAAGAATCGCTTCGAGCCGGCCGACCTCAGCTTTTCGTAAGTTGTAACTGTCGAGGTGAGCGACAATCTGGTTGTTTTCAACCCAGTCTCCCTCGGCAACCGCCAGCGACTTCATAACCGAACCGGTCAGGCCGCCGCCGGAAGGTCCGGCGAGCTGCACCACGCCGTTCTCGGGTTCGAGTCTGCCCAGACTTGAGATGACGCGATCTTCGGCCACACTGCAGAGCGAGATACCAAGGGCTATCAAAGGTATTAGCCTAGGGCTTAGCCGCATAATTACTTCCCCTTAATTTTTTGTCTTTATTATTTGCGCATGCTGCGCACGGGCTTCGTGAACGCCACCCAGTAAAGCACGAATTTCTACTATGAATTCCTCGAACCAGAGGAAGGCGTAGGATTTCAAATCCTCCACCCGGACCTCGTGGGTATTGTCGATCTGCATTAGTGACCGGGGTAATTCGCCATTGATTCGCAAGTAGCGATTGCCCAGCAGTTGCTCACATTGATGTGCGCTCACTGAAGAACTGGCGCTCATCATGTGGTCCAGTAGTCCATTGGTCAGCCAATCGAGCAAACCCCAGCCACGCGACTTTTCGCCGATCTTGTCGCGCTCTTCCTGACTCAGATCATGCGTGGGCCTGCCCGTTCCCATCGACAGCATCCAGATATCTTCAAGCGAATGTCCCATCGCCAGCGCTTCGCTGATAGCGCATTGGCTGGGATCATTGGTAGCCAGCGCTCCATCTACCAGCCAGCGCCGCTTTGGTGCCGTCGTCGCAACCGGCGGGTACATTGTGGGTGCGGCAGTAGCGGCGTCGCATATTTCGGCCAGCGGTGGATTGTATAAAGAATCACTGCCGCGTCCGTTCTTAAAAGTGACCAACTCCCGATTCATAAAGTCATAAGCAAGAATCAGAAGGTGCTTGTCGACGATGTCATTGATAAGCGCTCCATCAGCCTGCCTGTCAATATAGGCTCGCTTGTTGACGCCATCGTACTTGGGCTGGTTCTGCATGCGGCCCAACATCTTGTCCCAGATGGACTTGTCAAAGATTTGCGTCATCGATTCGGATGAATAGCCGTCGCTCACCAGTTGCTCTACGCTGCCCACGTTACGGGCCAGGTAGGCCGCCACGAGCGCGCCGGTGCTGACGCCGGCAAAAAAATCGAATTCTTTCCGCACGGAAATCTGCTCTTCCTGTTCGATGAAGTTCAGCACACTGACCGGAATGACACCTCGAGACCCGCCGCCATCTACGCTCAGAATAAAAATTGGGCCCTTCTCTGACATAGATTCACTCAAGTGGATTCATGACTGGATGAAACAGTTTTCACCGTGAAGTGCAAAAACGCAAGTCACCATAACAGCCGGCGAGGTTGTAGCGGGTGAAGAAAATCCAGGAATGCATTAGAGTGGTAGAGGATTATGGATGAAACGTATCGGGAGTGGCATGTCGTAGATGAATATTTTAAAGCCGGGTACCGGCAATCAAAGCGCCAATAGAAAGGCTGCCATTGAGTTCATTTCATCGAAAATACTTGAAGTGGAAGCAGCGGACTTTTCAACGGGGATCATCACGACTAAAGATGGCGTCTCTTACCAGGTGTCGGCCTATGCGGAGACCGCTGGTGCATTCGTTTCGACGCCGAAAGTCGAAAATTCCAGAAATAGCATCTACACATCCGGGTTCCCCGCGTTAATGTTCAGACAGCTCAAGAATGACAATCGGTCGATCCTGTACGAGGTTGACCCTCCGAAAATCTTTGTGAAACCCAATTCTTCGACAGCGGAATGGTCGGATATCAGCCGGGTTGCGACACGAAAGTGGATTTGCACGAGCGACGAGATAAGGCTGATTGAACGGTTTGTCAGAAAGTCGTAGCGGGTAAAAGGTCTGCTAGTGACTGCGGTTTCAACCGGTGAACGCAACACCTACACTCTAGCACTGGAGAGGGAGGTGTTGAAAATGACGCAACGACGCAGGGTTTACTACAACGCAGAACAAAGAAACTTGATGTGGGATCGCTGGCAGAAAG
>JAACFM010000116.1 GCA_009937445.1 Gammaproteobacteria bacterium
GGGCACGTTCACCCCATTCGAACTGCTCAGCGATCTGTGCAGCGAGTTTTTCCTGCCGTGGCTCGTTATCGAACCACTCCAGTGACCCGCCCCAACGCACCGGGAGATCCAGCTCCTGATGCAGCTCACCCCAATTCGCCACACTCTCCTGACTGAGTGAATGGTAGCTACGCGGCGTTTTCGCCCAGGTCGCATTGATCCAGGCAAATGTGCCGCCACTCGCGTGCGTTGCGGGCCCCTGCTTGTCTATAACGGTAACCGCCGCACCGGCTTTCGCGAGGTGGTAGGCGATAGAAGCACCAACGATGCCGGCCCCAGCCACCACCACGCGGAGTTTTTTACCGCTCACTGTGCGCGGACTGCAGCCGACAACCGTCGTGGCAGCCAGCAATTTTAATAATGAGCGCCTGTCCATCTATAGTCTCATTTCAGTTTCTTGGAGCCGCCATGCGCTCCGCTATTATGGCCGCGCGTCAGCGCTTTGCTCTCGTATAGCCTTAAACTCCGAGCCCGCCTTCCACTGTGGCCAACGTGTCGAGTTTCCCAAGTCTTCGATTATGGTTCTAAAAAGCTCGATGTCCTCAGCGGCGCCACGCAAATCCCATTCAGAGCTCCACGCATCACAGGTCTGGTGATAGCAGTTACCAATATAGTCAGCGATCCACTGATCGCCCGCTTCGCGTCCACCGTCAATCAGATCAGCACCGCCAGCAATACCCATGATCAGCAGCACCGGTACGCCGCGTTGTGCCAATGAAAAGTGATCGGCACGAAAAAACAAACCGTTTTCCGGCAAGTTCTCCGGCGTGACAACGCGCCCCTGAGCAGCCGCCGCACTTGCGAGATCGTCCTCCAGATCACTCTGGCCTTCCCCGACGAGTATCACGTCACGGGCCGGGCCGGCGGTTTGCAGAATATCCAACGTCAGGTTCGCAACCGTCTTCTCTAGCGGGTAAATGGGATCTTGCGCATAAGCTTCTGACCCGAGCAGACCGCTCTCTTCTGCGGTCCATGCCGCAAACACAACGCTGCGCTCTAGTGGTGGGCCAGCCGCAAGCACTCGTGCGATCTCGAGAACGCCGGCTGTACCAAGAGCATCGTCATTGGCACCCGGTCTTACGGTTCGACCTTCTGCATCAGGCTCGCCAAGTCCGTAGGCATCCCAATGGCTGGTGACCATCAGAACCTCATCGGGTCGACTCGTGCCGGGCAGTTTGGCCAGTACATTATTGCTCTCGATATTCTCGACCATCACCGACAGATCGGCGCCAAAGGTGACGTCTTCAAGCTCGAATGCCTCGAAATCCGGACTGCGTGCGCGAACCCGCAATTCGTCGAGATCGTAACCAGCCGCACTGAAGAGACTCGTGGCCGCATCGCCATGCAACCAGCCCTGTAACGTCAACGGTTTTACCTCGGTGTCGTCTCGCACCACCGCATAGTTTTCACCCGGCGAGGATGCAGGGACATTCCACCCGTAACCGGCCGCTTCGGTCTCGTGAATGACGAGCGCGGCCGCAGCGCCGCGACGGGCCGCTTCGGCATATTTATACGCCCATCGACCGTAATAGGTCATGCGCCGATCACCAAAACGCCCTGCAACCGGCTCGTCTGGCGCTGCAGCAAAGTCAGGATCGTTGACAAGGTAAAGTGCGACCTTGCCGCTCAGGTCGATATCGCCATAGTCATCCCAGTCGCGTTCCGGCGCGGAGGCACCGAAACCGACAAAAACGACGGGAGCATCAATCGCGATTGACTGAACGGGGCGCACTGTATCGACTGAGATATTGGTCTGTTGCTCTAGCGTCTGTACCGTGTCGCCGACACTGAATGCCAACGACGCAGGTGTCTGCACCTGAGTTCGGATCATCGGCACTGTTTGAATCCACGAGCTGCCCTCGCCCCCTGGCTCGAGTCCCAGGGCTGCGAATTTTTCGATAAGGAATTTAACGGTTTTTCTGCCGCCCGGCGTTCCGGGTGCCCGGCCTTCATACTCGTCGGATGCGAGTACCTTGACGATTTCAGACAAGCGTTCCGTTTCTATTCGCGCGACACTTTCAACAACCGGCTTCACCTCGTCAGTAACATCTGGCGTCGTCGCAGTTTTCGAGTCACCCGCTCCGCAGCCAACTAAACTCGCAATGACCAACACAACCGGCAGTAGTCGATAAATCATAAAGATCTCCATGTAATCGCCCGAATTATAGACGCGGACTATTGCTCAGCCTGTGGCCAATAGATTGCCAGCGGCTCGAGCGATATCTCGTCAAATGAAATTATGTATCCGCTATGAGATGGAATCGGGCAGCCCTCCTTCATTAGCGGCCCGCCAAAAATTGCACATTTACCGTCTGGCATTCGTTTGACTCCAGTGGCCATTCCCTCACACTGTGCATCCAGAACCGGCCATTCAGCAAGCAAGAACGCCAGTGCGCTTTGGCGAACTTCGTTGACTTGATTTTCTGTAAGCTGACACGGTACATGCACTGCTGGTTCTTTATCAGCGATCACTACGTGTTGTTGCTTCACACAACCAAAAAGAGCAAGTGTAGAAAACATCAAAACGGCAAGATCCTTAGCGGTTGCAGTTGGCATAAGATGCGCTCCAAATATTGTGTTGCCTTCGGCGGCAATAGACGGCCGGTTAGGTGGCCTCAAAAGCAGAAAACCGTGTTTCCAATCGAACGACCGCTTTGGCTCAGTAGCAGAGACCACCGCTAACAATCAGCACCTCTACAAAAGAGCCCGACAAACAACTCAGAGTAAATACGCCAGACGCCGTCGGTCTTTCTCCATGCTGCCGTATACTGGCCACCATTTTCGAGCTTTCCGTTCTCACTAGTCCTGGAGCCGACCCACGTTCCATGCTCGATGGCCAGCGGATACGCCTTGCTCAGTATTATTTCTGAAGGCGTTCGAATGTACACAACGTCAGGATATTGCTCAAAGTGCGACGCGAAACTTCTGCCATGCTCGTCACGGCTACGCTCAATGGCACCTGTGCTAATTGTAATCACGAAGTCTTCGTCCAAAAACGATTGCAAAGCATCGACATCATGTCGGGCAATGGCGGCGTTTGATTCCATCCGGGTGGCTGTAATAGCCTCAACGTCATCCGCTGCCCAGACCGTCGCTCCACCGAGCGCCAACACGAATAACGTGAAAAATGACCGAGTCGATCGGCTTGTGTCCTCAGTTCGATTCATGCAGGTACCCCAGAATATCCTGAGCTTCACCACGAAGCTCTTGCTGGCAAGCAACCCTCAGATCGAAGAACTGCAACACAGTATCCAGCAACGCTCGCAACTCGCGCCGTTCGGCCTCTGACCAATGGAGATCTGAACCTGCCCGTACGATGAGCGGCGTTAGACTGTTGTCAAATTCAACTGCGAGAGTATTCTTGCGGCGGCACTGTTCCAGCAATCCGTCCCAGCGGGAGAGACGCATACGAAGCTCACGATCACCAACAGCGCTGAGATTCCCGCTTTCTACGAGTGCCTGAACGCTGCCTAATTCGGGGTCGAAGCCCGCCGAATTAAAAGAACCCGAGCCAAATTGCTGGGATAGAGCATCATCCGGAATTGCCAACAGTGCCTCATCCGAGAGGCCAGAGAGCGTCGCAATAAGCTCGCGAGCCTCATCGTTGAACTCGATATCGGCGTTCAGGATGCGAGCATTTGATTCAAATTCGACCAACATGTCTTCACGAATCTCGCGTTCGAATCGACGATCTTCCCGCTCAGACCACCATGATTCCGCAGCCAAGGCAATAAAAACACCGACCACCACAACGACAAATTCCCGAGACAATTGTTTAGTGCGCTTCGACACCTTTTGCATCCCTTGTAGGCTAAAACCACACAAGCTTAGATCATGAGGCCGAGAGAGTCAGTAGATTTAGGTAGCTGTAGCGACCCCGTTCTATTCGGCTATGGCCGACTCGATTAAAGCAATGCAATTGCTGAGTTGAGTATCCACGTCATAGGCGTCATCCTCCCATCCCTTGACGTTTGTCACATAGAGCATCTTTCGTATCAGGATATTCTGAAACTGGCGGTTCTCAATCAATTCCAGGTGCGAGATTTCAGAAAGATCGACGGATTCTCTTCCTAACGGAAAATGTATCGCACTAGCATTACCCGGCTGCCCATCGTCCGCTCCCCATATTTGTGCGAGCGAAGAATTCGCATCCAGGAACGGATAAAAGACGCTATCAACGAACTCAACCTCTCGTATTCCGTACGACATTTCCACGCTCAAAGAAAATCGAAAATTGGCTAGGCATGCCCGCAATTCATCGCTTTCGATTGTCACAAGGTCTCCACCCTCGAAGAGCAATCCAAGTATCGGGAGTCCCTTACTGACGACATTCGATGTATACGTCACATCGTTAAGCAGATAATCGATCTCGCGATTTGTTGCTTCCGGCTTGAGACCTTTACCTATATCCAGCAGCAAACGAGCTGACTCGTTGATTGCGTCGAGGTACCCATCGCGGATTTCGCGCGCAGATTGAAACTCCTGCATGTCCGACAAAAGCGTTTCAAGCACGACTCTCTCATGAACCGAATCCGCTCGTTCGTCCCACCCGGCATCAATCCAGAATGCCAGCAAGATGCTTGCAACTATTGCCGAAGCTTCTAAAAAAAGGCGTTTCCACGGCGGCTTCGGCGTGTCTGTCATTTAGTCGTTCACCTGATCATCAATGTCTGTCTTGGGTCATTAGCAGCCATTCTAGCCTACTTTCCACCAACGGCAGCTTTGCGGCGGTGCCCAATGCAACTATTGGGTCATTGCCGCGAGGGTCCCGGCCTATTCGCCTTGCATATCAACTGGTGCGCCAACTGGAAGTGCGCCAATCGCGCTCTTCGATGAGATCCACCACACCGGGCCGGTTGCCTCGCCCTGCAACTGGGTCCGATTTATTCTCTTCCACCCCTTCGTTCGCGGACTCGCCAAGGTCGCTTGTCTTCTTTGGCATCGGTCGGGACGCCGAAATCGCGTTCATTGCCATGGCGCAGACGATCGAAAGCAATACCCCTACGCCACCGACGACGTAGTGCTCGAAAGAAAATTGCTTGACAATCAGGGCCCTTGTCGGCCGCAGTTCTATCAAGGCAGATAGCCCTAAACCGCCGTCGGCAATGGCTAAAGTCCGCGTCGACGCAGAAAGATCGGAGCCGTTGCTCGTATCGATTCTGAGAATCGGATTATTCGAGACGGCTTCGCCTTCGTGCACGACAATTTCACCCACGAATTCGGCGGCGCCGGGACATGCTGCGACCGCCGACGCGACCAGCGTCCGGGCGTCAATCACGCCCAGGGTGAAACCCCTGAGGCTCTCTACCCTTGCTGCCCGGCTGACGGGCACCTCGTCGTCCCGGAACATCGGGTTGAACATCAGGAATCCCGTCGCTCCCGACTGGACCAGCTTGATCGCCTTGGTTTGCAAAACGGTCCCCGACACGATCGCATCGTTCAGCGCTGCCGCTCGATCCGGGTTCGAAAGAAGGTCAAAGCCTATCGCCTCCTCGTTGCCGACTTTGGGCACCGTGTAAGCGACCGGAAAATAAATCTCCCGCTGCTCGGGGACTATTTCCGCGCCGTTGGTGTCAAAAGCCTTGATCGCGAATCCGGGGTAGATTTTTTTCATCTTGGCAACGAACGCCGCGCGCTCCTCGGCGGTGACGAGCGGCACCCACTCGATCGCCTTGATCTCATCGTGTTCCGCGAGTATTTTTTCAGACAACTGCCGAAAGGTGTCCAAGCCGGGCTTACGGTTGCCCATGAATAGCACGCCAAGGGTGTGCAGGGCTTCCTTATCAGACTTCAGGCGGTGCCCGATCTCGTGCGCGATTTCCTGCGCCATCAGATCAAACTGGTGCTCGATCATGCGCGCCTCGTGCAGATGGATAACAGCGGCGGCACCCACCGAAAGGCCGATACCGAGGAACACGACCCACAGGCACGCGATGCACTTGACGGCCCTGCTCAAGACTCGTTTGTCCTCGCCGGAGGCGGCGTCGCCGCCATTTTGCTGCCAGGGCTTTTCACGGTAAATGCCCAGGCTGGTCAGATCGAACTGCCAGGCGAGGACGAGCATTACGGGCAAGCCGCCCAGCAACAGAAAAAAAACTAACTTAGCCACCCACGCCGGCAGGTCGAGGATCGGGCCGACGACATCATTTATCTGCAACACCAGCCAAGACACGACCCCGTAGACAAACGTCGCCCTCAGAACCTTGCGACGTTTCATTTCTACAAGAAGAGACATGACTGTTACCGTGTAATCGCGGCACCGGGGCGAAAGCAGATACCGCGAGTACTTTCTTGGAATTTTATTTTCGCTCTAAATTAAGTGTAGTCCAAGAATGTCCCTCGTCAAGAAGTGGCCCCAAGGGGCGGCGACCAGAGCTTCATTGAGGATCATTCAAAGACCTCTCAAAGGATGCGAGATCCGGTGGCTTTCAGTTCATAGTCTTTGGACGGGCCTAGCTCAATATTCGCTTCCGACGGTAAAACAGGCGTCCAATGGCGGGTGACATGCTCTCTGGAACACCTCCACCGGGTGAGAGAGACTATTGCAGCCACATTAGTAAATGAGGAATCCACTGCCGAAAGTGAGAGTACTGGGTTCCTAAGCGATTCCGGGGTATTTGGTGATGCAAATATCGAGACAGAGTCCCGATCAGATGCCGTACCACAATGGCAGCACGATTGAGAACCCGACCCACAGGATCAGGATAAGCGGGACACCTACTCTCAGAAAGTCCGCGAAGCGGTAGCCGCCGGTGCTCAGAATCAACAGATTCGTCTGGTAGCCGAACGGTGTTGCGAAGCTCATATTGGCGCCAAATAGGACCGCGAGGACGAAGGGCAAAGGCTCGACACCCAGCTGTTGCGCAGCAGCTATCGCTATTGGCGTACCGATCACTGCGGCCGCATTGTTGGAGACAAGGTTCGTCAACACAGCCATAATCAGAATAAAACCGCTGAGAATTACGGGTGTCGGCAAATCGCCCGCTGCGCGCACGAGACCGAGTGCAAGAAATTCGGCCATCCCGGTGACAATCAGCGCTTTTCCCATAGCGAGGCTAGCCACGATGAGCATAATGACGGCAATCGGCAGGGATCGTCCGACATTCTTCCAGGATAGACAGCCGAGCGCGATCAATACGCCGACGCCAATCAATGCCGAAACCGATATTGGGAGCAGCCCTGTTGCGGCGACGCCAACCACCAGTAACAACACGAACAGACTTCGTTTTGCGCGATGCGCCATGGGAAGTTCAATCGTTCCATCAGCAATAAGCAGCTTCGCGTCGTTCTTTGCAGTATCGAGGGCCGATCGAGTCCCCTGCACCAGCACGATGTCGCCGGCGCGAAAGCGCACGGACCCCGGATCCGCCTCTTTCGAGCCCGACGCCCGCGCGCTATGTACCGCCAGTGGAACCAGCCCGTAGGAAGAGACAAAAGAAACCTCGGACAGTGTTCGACGATGTAGCGGTGAGTGGCCGGTGACCACGATCTCAGCGAGGTACTGTTCACCCTCGCCATGGAACTTTTCCGCATCGACAGTTTCCATGCCTTCCGTAACTTCATGAAGCGTGGCGCCAATCGATCTCTCGAAATGCTTCAGCTTATCGGGTGTGTCCCTGACAATCAGCCGGTCGCCGGGCTGCATAATCGCGGATGGAAGTCTGGCTACGAGGAGTGATTCACCGCGCCGAATCTGCTCCACGCGCATTTCGTGATCGGTACGTTCCAGAACTTCCTTGAGGGACTTTCCGGCAGCGAACCCGTCCTCACGCACAGTTAGTTGAGCATTGAAGAGACGGGGACGGGTGCTAGTCATCGGCATCGTCCGATCCGGCAAGAGCCGCGGAACGAACAGCCAGATAAAGATGAGGCCGACACCACCCACCATTAGTGCGGGAAGCGTAATGTCGAACATCTCGATGTCGGCGACCCCAAGGTCGCGGGTAATTCCTACCACGAGCAGATTCGTCGAAGTGCCAATTGTGGTGCACATTCCGCCCATGATCGTGGCCAAACCCATCGGCAGCATGAATCCTGACGCGGGCAGTTTGGTCCGCAGAGCTATACCGACAAGAATGGGAATCATCAAAACAACGATCGGCGTGTCGTTGACAAAAGCACTCAACACGAACACGGCGACAAGCATTAACAGCAGCGCTACCTTCGGTCGCTTCAGCCACAGGTTTCCCACGAATCGGGCGACAGGCTGCAAAGCGCCCGTCGTCTCGAGCGCCTTACCTATAACAATCAGCGA
>JAACFM010000001.1 GCA_009937445.1 Gammaproteobacteria bacterium
GGATGATGTTTGTACTCGGCATCACCGGTTACTGGCTCGTCTGGGATGAACTCGCGCAATACGTCGCGATCAGCTCGGCGGAACTGATCGACAGCATCCCTATTTTTACCGACTCGATGGCTGGCAACTTTCTCAGTGACGATCTGTTGTCGAATCGTTTCTTCACATTAATGGCCTTTCTGCATCTGATCGGCCTGCCAATATTCCTGGTCTTCGGCATCTGGCTGCACGTTTTTCGATTGAACAGCCCGCGAATCAATCCACCGCGTCGCATGATGGCCGCGACGCTGCTGGCGATGTTAATTTTATCGGCCGTGTATCCCGCGATCAGTCATGAGCAAGCCGACCTGGCGATGACGCCGCAGGTTTTGAGACTCGACTGGTTCTATCTGCATATTTATCCGCTAATCCAGATGTGGTCACCGGGCTGGGTCTGGGTACTCCTGGTCGGTGTCAGTTCGATCATTGTTGTGGCGCCCTGGGCGCCATCGCAAAAGAAAGTACCACCGGCATTGGTCACGCTCGACTATTGCAATGGCTGCGAGCGTTGTGTGGATGACTGCCCGTTTGGCGCTGTGGAGATGGTGCCTCGCACCGATGAAACAAATTACTCGCACCAGGCAAGCGTTGACCCAGGCTTGTGTGTTGGTTGTGGAATCTGTGTCGGCGCCTGTCCGACTGCGACGCCTTTCCGCTCGCGTGGTGCGCTTGTGCCGGGTATTGACCTCCCGGATAGCAGCGCCGCAAGTATTCGAGAAGATATCATTGCCGCAGGCGCGAATAAGACGGTCCCACACATCATCGTTTTCGCTTGCCAGGATGATGCTCAGTTAAAAGACATGGAAGACGCCGGTATCAGCTGCGTGACAGTGAAATGTATGGGGCAGCTGCCGCCGTCCTATATGGATTTCACCTTGAGCCGCGGTCATGCGGACGGAGTCCTGCTGCTTGGCTGCCAGGACGGAAATTGTTCTTACCGATTTGGCGCGGAGTGGACAGAGCAACGCATGGTTCGACAAAGGGATCCAATGCTGCGGCGCCGGGTTGACCTGGAGCGGGTCGCTCTTGGCTGGCAAACACCGTGGTCGGATTGCTCGAGTTCGTTGAAGAAATACAATGCATTCAAGCAGTCACTCAAACAATGAAGATTCTGGCGGAAATTCTCATGTACGCGACGTTCATGGTGATCGTCGGCGCGTTGTCCGTGTGGCCGCCCTACCAACTCGTCGAAGAAGACAGAGCGATTATTTCGCTGGTTTTCTCGCACGCGGGGGAGCGTATTGCTGAGTGTCGGATCCTGAGCCAGGATGAACTCAACAAGCTGCCTCCTAACATGCGAAAGCCAAGTGACTGTCCGCGCGAGAGACACCCTGTTCGGGTTGAGCTACGGACCGGCACAAATACGTTGTACGCGGAGACGTTGCTGCCCAGCGGCATCTGGGCAGACGGTAAGGCCAGTGTTTATCAGCGCGTCGAAGTGTTGGCGGGTGAACATGAGATCTTCGTCGGCATGAACGACAGTGGTGGTAGTGAGAGTTTCGATGCTTCCAACGCACTGACGTTAAATTTATGGCCAGGGCGTAACCTGGTCATCCAGTTCGATGAACAAACAGAGCAATTTCTGATTCGGTGATTTTGTTATGAGCTTTTTGCAATGGAAAAACGAATACTCGGTCGGCATTGAGTCGATGGATGATGAACATCGCGAAATGATTGCGCTGATAAACAGCACCTACGACAAGCTTGGGTCAGATGCCGATGCGGAGCAGATAGACGATTGTCTCGCAGAGATCTTCAATACGATTTCAATGCACTTCGCGCTCGAAGAGCGAATTATGCGTAATGCCGCTTACGCTGAGTTTGAGGCACATAAGAACGACCACGAGGAATTACTCGACCGCTTAAGAGACCTGATGGATGACTTCTATGCGGATCCGGCGACGGGTACGAAGGCACTGGAGCAGAGCCTGTCTGATTGGTTCGCAGGACATTTTTCGACTTTCGATGCGCGCTTGCACGGTTTGCCAGAGCACTGATTCTCAGTCGGGTTCAGGTGGCCAGAATCGTTCGTAAGACGTTGAATGAAATCAGCGCCAGCGACAGGAAGACGACGAAAAATACGACCTGTCTGTGCTTCAGCACCTCTCCTTTTTTTTTCTCAATAGCTCGAATGACCCAGTCCGCGAACAGATAGATCAGGATCGCATTGAGCGTGAATACAATAATTTCCATCATGAGTTTTGTCTCTTGCTCATCGATTTATACGCCACTATCAGGAACAGCAGTCCGCCGATCACGGAGACGAGACCACCAAGTCCCATCAACCCCATCCCTGCCATTTGACCCAGACCTTCCAGCCCCTGAGCGGCTCCGGCGGTCTTTCTTTGCACGCCGTAACCACCGCTCCAGGCAAGGCCGATGATATGCATGAATTGTCCGCTGGCATACAGGTACGGTTGCCACGTCGCCATGCGTTCCGGCAGGTCACCGAACCCGAGTCGCGGTAACAGGTAATACGTCAGTCCCATAAAGGCAATCGTGACGCCGACGGTAGCGCCGTGATAGTGCGCCGCCACCCACCGCGAATAGCCCCAGAGAACTGAGCAGCGCGGCACGCAGGTAACGGGCTTCGCCCCGCGGTTTCTCGGCGCGCCAGAGACTGGCAGCAACCGCCAGTCCAAGTGGCAGGCAGGACAGGCCGCCGTACTTCATCAGTTCGGTGAAAGCGATGCGGTGGCCAACAGCAGTAATCTCGTGAGCCAGGTACAGGAAGGGCACGGTAATTACCGGCAACGCCAGGAAAATCGCAAACACCAGTGTCAGGCGAGGGGTCAGCTCGAAGCGGCAGCCACTGGCAGTTGCCAGAACGACCCACGCGATCATCATGAGCAACGTGTAACTGAACTGGACAATGTGACCACCACCCCAGAACAGAAACTCGAAATAGATTCGTCCATCCATTTCAGCGGGTAGTCCGCGCCAGGACGCGAATACGGCGATAATCGCGAGGCCTGTCAGCAAAGTTGACAGTGTAATGCCCGCCTGCAAGGCGCTTGTGCCGGTCAGTTTCTGACTGATTCGCGGGCGGTCAATAAAGGAACGAACAAGGTGGCTGAGAATGCCACCAGTAAACAAAACGAGGCCACCATAGAACAGAGGATGCTGCAGAACAGGCACGTAATTGTTCATCAGCGGGTCAGCAGCGCCGACGAACGGACAGATGATAATGATGGTCGTACCCAAAGCCGCCAGCGAGAACGACAGTCGATCCCAAAGCGGTTTGTCGACGTTGGTACTCAGGCTCCAGGTGGCGGCTGAAATCGCCAGTAACCAGACCAGTACTGACAGCGTGACGTGGACCACTAGCGCAATTCGGAAAAAGTCCAGAAACGGGATCAGTCCCTGGATGACCGGGGTGCGGGCAAGCACGAGCAATATGGAAAACACACCGGCAGCGACCAAGGAGATCAGCCCCAGCGTCAACCATGCAGTGACGTTGCGACGAATCGCTGCGCTACGAATCGGTAGGTCATATGAATGTCTGGAAATATCCGTCACTGCTGCTTTCTGATTGGGCCTGTTGCGAACGCTACAGGCCCCAAGCTACATACGTCAATGCATGATAATCTCAAATCATGAGAATCAAGGACTGTAATAACATCATGGACTTCCGTCGCCTTGCGCGACGCAAACTGCCATCGCCAGTTTTTCATTACCTTGATGGAGGGGCAGATGACGAGTGGACGCTGGGAAGAAATACCTCGGCTTTTGACGACTACGAGTTGCTTCCTGCACAGTTGTCCGACGTCAGTAATATTGACCTGAAGACGACACTTTTCGGCGAATCGATCGACTGGCCCGTGATGATTTCACCGACCGGTGCGTCGAAACTGTTTCATGCGGCAGGCGAACCGGCGGTGATTAGAGCCGCCGAAAAATTCGGCATGATTTATAGCCTGTCGACACTCGGTACGACGTCTATCGAAGACGTTGGTGCAATCGGCAGTTGCCCGAAGATGTACCAGGTATACGTTTTCAAGGACAGGGGAGTGACCGCAGGTTTTGTCGAGCGGTGTAAAGCGTCCGGTTTCAAAGCACTGTGCCTGACAGTTGATACACCGGTAGCAGGCAACCGTGAACGTGACGCTGTCTACGGTTTTTCATCAGGCCGCCTTCGTCTGCGCGCTGTTCCAAGTTGGTTGAGACACCCTGGCTGGCTGTATCGTGCGCTGCTGAAGAACGATCTGGAAATGGTGAATCTCGCGACCAGTGATCGGTCATCAATCAGTTCTGAAATCAATTTACACGATTATTTTAACAGCCAGCTGGATCGCTCCCTGACCTGGAAAGATGTCGAATGGCTGGCGGAACTGTGGGACGGACCCCTCGTCATAAAAGGCGTCCAGACGGTCGCAGATTGCCGTAACGCGGCAAACTCCGGGGCCACTGCAGTGATGCTGTCCAACCATGGAGGTCGCCAGCTTGAGGGCGCACCCGCGCCGGTTGACTGTATCGCCGACGTCGCGGATGCGTTGCACGACCGGCTCGAGATTATCTGTGATGGTGGCGTGCGTCGCGGTACCCACGTTGTGAAAGCGCTCGCCATGGGCGCCAATGCCTGCAGTATCGGTCGCGGCTATTTGTACCCTCTGGCAGCCGGTGGCCAGGCAGGGGTTGAGAGAGGCCTGTCTTTGTTGCGTGATGAGGTCGAAAGAACCCTGGCCCTGATGGGCTGCAACTCAATTCAAAAGCTGGGTCCAAGCTTCGTCAGACAACGGGCCAACAGCTAGCGCGCTGTCGATCGCCTGACGCGGAAAAATGCGCATTTTGAGGCCGTTTCCTGGTTGAGCCGACACGGCAATTCGCGTTTTCAGGGCCACGCGGAGGTTTCCATTTCCACGTAAAACAAAGGAAACAAAGGACCCAATTGGCTCAGCAAAGATCTCTTTGCCGGTATTTGCTAGGATAAAAGTCCCAGTTATGGGTAATATTTCCGCTGCTGTAACCTTGAGGGTGCAGCGCGAAAGCCGGATTTGACCGGTAGTTCTTTTCAAGAGGTAGTTATGTCAGGCGAAAGAGTTTCAGGAACCGTAAAGTGGTTCAACGACGATAAGGGATTTGGTTTTATCGAACGTGAGGGTGGTGCGGATGTATTTGTGCACCACACCGCGGTCCAGATGGAAGGATTCAAATCCCTGAAAGAAGGTCAAAAAGTCACGATGGAAGTGACACAGGGTCAGAAGGGCCCGCAGGCGGAAAACGTCGTAGCGGATTAATCCTGCCCGGTCCGTCGCTGACAAAATCAGCGCAAGGCAAGAGCAGCAGACAAACGAACCGGAAGAGATATCCGGTCCGAGACCTTATTGTGCGACAGTGCTAATGGCGGCGCAGCGATACACTCAATTCGAGAAGAAGACGATCAAGTTTCTTAAGGAGCTTGGCAAGAACAACAATCGAGATTGGTTCAAAGCGAACAAGACACGTTACGAAGAAGATGTCCTTGATGTGGCCTTGCATTTCATACAGTCAATGCAGGAGCCGCTGGCCAAGTTTGCACCGCATTTCACGGCAGTACCCACGCGCATGGGCGGGTCGCTTATGCGGGTGTATCGCGATACTCGTTTCTCGAAGAACAAACTGCCCTACAAAACAAATATTGGAATTCAATTTCGTCATGAGCGGGCCAAGGACGTGCATTCGCCTGGTTATTACGTGCATATCGATCCTGATGAAGTCTTTATTGGTGTGGGCATGTGGCGTCCGGAATCCGCAGCATTGCGACAGATTCGTGAGCGCATCGCGGCCAGGCCGGGTGAATGGAGCCATGCCATCGGGACATCGGCATTCAAGCGACATTTCAGCCTGGGTGGCGAGTCCCTGCAGCGCCCGCCACGCGGTTTTGATAAAGACCACCCGTTGATTGACGATATCAAGAGAAAGAGCTTTATCGCGGTGCGCGAAATGACGGTTGCGGACTGTCTGCAGCCACAATTTCAGCGCAGCGTCGAGACGTCGTTCAAGCAGGCGACGCCTTATATGGAGTTCTTGTGCGCTGCGGTTGGCGTCAAACTCTAGCGATCGAGCGCTGTTCGCAATTCTCGTAACAGCGTTTTCGGGTTGGGCCGATCGGCTATGAACTTCGACAGCTCGGTGTAACGGATTATTCCGCTGGGATCGACGACCAGTGCGGTTGGCCAAATCGTATCTTCGCCGTACTCCTTTCGATGGTTCTTCGGCACGCCGGACTCCTGCAACAAACCGAGCTGTTTCGTTACCGTCAGCCTGTCATCCAGCCAAAATTCAAACTCAACTTCAAAAAACTCGGCAACGCGTCGTGTTGTTTCAAGTGGCTTGGGCGTAATAAGAACAAGTCGGGCACCCAGATCGATGATGTCTTTGTAATGAACCGTCAGATTCTCGACCTGCGAGCTGCAAAAAGGACACCAGTTGCCTCGAACAAACAGGATGACCGCCGCACTGCCATGCAGTTGAGTTGAACGTATCGGGTTCCCGGCCTCGTCGAAGGTACTGAAGTCCGGCAAGGGTTGGCCGCGCCGCAATGCGGCGGGGACCGGTCGGCCGGCACGTTTAAAACGCCAGTAGGCGAACGCGGCCAAGACCATCGCAGCCGCTATAATCAAGATTGAATTTGTACCCATAGCCAGCAGTATCGCCCTCGATTGGTCATAGACACAAGGTTGGTTTTATGGATACTGACACGAGGCCTCCAGTACTTCGAGATGATGAGCAGCAATCCGATCATTTGGGAACCCGACACCGCGAGAATCCAGGGGTCGGCAATGTACCAATTCATGCAACAACAACAATGCGATGACTACGCAGAACTGCATCAATGGTCCATTGATGATGCACCCGCGTTCTGGTCGGCGATCTGTGATTTTTGCTCAATTGAATTCGTACGGCCGCCAAAGACTGTTTTGGCCCGGCCCGACAACTTTATGGATGCCGGCTGGTTTGAAGGTGCAGAACTTAATTTCGCCGCCCACCTCACACGACACACAGGTGCGCAAGCCGCAATCGTTTTTTGCGGCGAAGATGGCACTCGGCAAGAGCTAAGTCGGGATGACCTGCGCTCCGCGGTTGCGTCGATTGCCGCGGCCCTCCGCGCTTGCGGAGTCGAAAAAGGAGACCGTGTTGCCGGGTTCCTGCCAAATTGTCCGGAAGCGATAATCGCGATGCTGGCCGCGGCGAGCATCGGTGCAATCTGGTCATCGTGCTCACCCGACTTTGGTAGCACTGGGGTCGTGGATCGTTTTGGCCAAATTGAGCCGAAGATACTCTTCGCCACCAACGCGTATTTCTACAATGGCAAGATATGCGACACACGCGAAACGCTTGCAGGGGTCGCGAAGTCCATTCCCTCTATCCTTACGACCGTCGTCATACCGTTTGTGATGCAGGCGCCCACCGAAACCGGCATTGACAATGCGGTTCTCTGGCAGGACTTCCTGGTTGCAGACGCGCCACTCGAGTTCACGCCGCTGGACTTTAATCACCCGCTGTACATCATGTATTCGTCCGGTACGACGGGTGTACCGAAATGCATAGTGCATGGACATGGTGGAACCTTGTTGCAGCAAAGCAAAGAGCATGTTCTGCACACGGATGTTGCCGCAGGCGATAAGTTATTTTATTTCACAACTTGCGGCTGGATGATGTGGAACTGGCTCGTTTGCGGTCTGGGAACGGGAGCAACGCTGATCCTGTTTGACGGTGCACCATTTTATCGGGACGGGCGCATACTCTGGGAGATAGCGGAACGAGAAGGGATAACGATTTTCGGCACCAGCGCCAAGTATATTTCGGCCCTGCAGAATACCGAGGTTCGACCAGCGGAAGATTTTTCCTTGGCAAAACTGCGCACGATATTGTCCACAGGATCCCCTCTGGCCCCGGAGAGTTTCGATTTCGTTTACGCGGCAATCAGTGGCGACGTGCAACTGTCTTCAATATCAGGGGGTACTGATATTCTCAGTTGTTTCGCTTTGGGAAATCCGGTATTGCCGGTTCGTCGAGGCGAATTGCAATGCAAAGGTCTTGGCATGGCGACAGAAATATTCACCGAAGCCGGTGAGTCGGTTATCGGTGTGCACGGAGAGCTTGTCTGCACGCGGCCCTTTCCGTCGACGCCGATTGGTTTTTGGAATGATCCTGACGGAGCCCGATATCGAGCAGCCTACTTCGAACGATTTCCGGGCGTTTGGGCGCACGGCGATTTTGCTGAATTGACAGAAGATGGCGGTCTCGTCATACATGGCCGGTCGGACTCGGTTCTAAACCCGGGCGGTGTGCGTATCGGTACGGCGGAGATTTATCGACAAGTTGAGAAGCTCGACGAGGTTGTTGAGAGTATCGCAATCGGGCAGAACTGGGAGGATGACGTACGCGTCGTGCTGTTCGTCTTGTTGCAAAATGGCGTTGCTCTGAACGACGAGCTGCGTGATCAGATTCGACGCACCATCCGCGAAAACACGACGCCCCGGCACGTGCCGGCAAAAATCATATCCGTTCCTGAGATCCCGAGAACAAAAAGCGGCAAAATTGTGGAACTGGCCGTTCGCTCTGTCGTACACGGTGAGGTCGTGAAGAACACCGAGGCGCTGGCCAATCCGGAGGCACTGCGGTATTTCAGTGGCTTGACGGAACTTGAAACCTGAGGAGTTGCAGTTGTCGGACGCAGAGTTAATGGGTTCTGAGGTGCTACGGGGGACGGTATTGCCCGAATGGATAGATGCCAATGAGCACATGAACGTCGCCTACTATGTCCTCGCCTTCGATCTGGCAGTTGATTCACTGTGGGAAGCGTTCGGTATTACCGAGGATTACATCAATGTGAGCAACAGTTCGACGTTCGCCGTCGAAAGCCACGTAACCTGGCAGCGTGAGTTGGCGGTCGACGAGCCGTACATCATTACGTCACATTTGCTGGCGTACGATAACAAACGAATTCATCAGTTCATGCGCATGTATCATGGCGAAAAGTATTTTCTAGCGGCAACGGCCGAATGGTTGAATTTGCATGTTGATCTCGATATTCGAAGAGTGTCTCCCTGGCCTGCGGCAATCCTCAGGCAGATCTCGGCATTTGCTGAGCGACAAGCTGATTGGGGATGGCCACCTGACGCAGGAAAACAAATGACGGTCGCCAACCCGACGTATTCAGCTCGAGTTCCCGGCTGATGGGAAAATTCCTGCTTGCAATAGATCAGGGGACGAGCAGTAGCCGGACTGTTATCTACGATCATGCGACCCGTGTCGTCGCCAGCGCGCAGCAGGAGTTTCCGCAGATCTATCCGCAATCAGGCTGGGTGGAACATGACCCGGAGGCGATCTGGAATTCAGTGCAAGCGGTTACGCTAAAGGCGATGGCCGAAGCCGCAGCCGGTTGCGGCGATATCACAGCGATTGGTATCACCAATCAACGTGAAACAACCCTCGTATGGGACCGTGAGTCGGGTGCATGCGTGTACAACGCAATTGTCTGGCAAGACCGGCGAACGGCTGCGTATTGTCGGTCGCTCAAAAGTGAGGGGCTTGAGCATACTGTCGCGAGCAAAACAGGCCTGCGGCTTGACCCGTATTTTTCCGCCACCAAGCTCGCCTGGATTCTCGACAATGTTGAGGGTGCTCGCGAACGTGCGGAGTCGGGCAAGCTGGCGTTTGGAACCATCGATTGCTTCTTGCTGTGGCGATTGACAGGCGGTGCAGCACACGCGACGGATGCGACTAACGCATCGCGAACGCTGCTGTTCAACATTCACACGCAGCAATGGGATGACGAATTGCTGGAAATATTCAACATCCCCCGAGAACTCCTCCCCGAGGTAAAGGACTGTGCTGCCGAATTCGGTATGGCAACTGATGCGTGTGTTGGCGGTGCGGTGCCGGTGCTGGGTATGGCCGGCGATCAGCAAGCGGCGTTGATCGGGCAAGCCGGATTCGAATACGGCATGACCAAGAGCACCTACGGTACCGGATGCTTTGTGATCGCCAACACCGGATCGAACGCACTGGCTTCGCAAAACAAATTGTTGACCACCATCGCCATGCGATTGAACGGCGAGGTTACCTATGGTCTTGAAGGCAGCGTTTTTGTGGCTGGCTCGGCAATACAATGGCTGCGAGATGAGATCAACATCATAGCGTCAGCACCAGAGACTGAAGCTATCGCCAAGCGAACCGGCATTGTCGATGATGTTGTCGTCGTTCCCGCGTTTGCCGGTCTTGGGGCGCCTTACTGGGATCCGGATGCCCGTGGCGCTATCGTCGGCTTGAGTCGCGGCAGTGGACGTGACCAGATTGTCACGGCGACGCTGCAGGCGGTCGCCTATCAAACTCTGGATTTGATCAGATCCATGGCCGAAGACGGTATTTCACCGGCTGTCATTCGCGTCGACGGTGGCATGGTTGAAAATAGCTGGTTTCTGCAATTTTTAGCCGACGTTCTTAATACGCCGGTCGAACGGCCCGTGAATGTCGAGTCGACGGTCCTCGGGGCGGCGTATCTGGCCGCGATCGCTGCAGGGGTTTTGCAGGGCAGCGAACAGATTGCAGATAACTGGCAGTGTCAGTCACGATTCGAGCCTGCGATGACGTCGGATCATCGGGAGAGACTTCTCAATGGATGGAGAGCGGCGGTCAGTCGCGTACGCACGAATGAGTAGGACGTCTTGTTAAAGACTCGCCAGAGACTTGGGAAATATCGCATTCTCGGGCGCATTGCGTCAGGCCCGCTGGCGGATGTGTACCGGGCACAGGACACGATCCAGAAGATAAAAGTCGCTCTGAAAATACCGAAAGCGGATGATGACACCGGGCATGCGGAATTCCTGCACGAAGTCCAGGTTGCGACGAAACTCTGCCACCCGAATATTCTGTCGGTAATGAATGCCAGCTATATCGACGAGAAGTTTGTTATCGCAATGGAGCTTGGCCAGGAGTCGCTGGCGGATCGAATCGAACGTCGAATATCAACCACGAGGGCACTGGATCTTGCCGGTCAGGCGCTTGCGTCGATGGCGCATGCGCACGAGCACAAAATAATCCACTGCGACATCAAACCCGAGAATTTCATCCTGTTTCCGAACAACCAGCTGAAGCTGGCTGACTTCGGTTTTGCCAAGTTGAGCCTGCGTACTTTGAAGGCGTCCGGGTCCGGCACAATTGACTACATCTCGCCTGAGCAGGCCATGGGCAGACCCAAGTTTCAGTCCGACGTTTTTTCGCTTGGTCTGGTGATCTATCGCTTGCTGTCCGGTCGATTGCCCGAATGGCCATTCGAATGGCCCTTGAAAGGGCATGAAAAACTGGCGTCACGCGTCCGCCCCGAACTGATTGAGGTGTTGAAAAAGGCCATACAGATTGACCCCAGGCAGCGCTATCGTGATGCGGTGCAAATGCAGGCAGCCTTCGGCAAGGCGCAAACGCATGTGCGCAAGCAAAAACGTGCAAAACAGAAGAACCCGGCACGCGCGGGTACCTCCTGGCGGCAGTTGCAGTGGCGCGAGTTTCAGCGGCACTTCAAATCGGCACTCGATACGCGACATCACTGTCGAGGCTGCGAGGGACCGGTGTCGGAGAGTATGCAGTGCTGCCCCTGGTGCGGATTTGACAAACCGTCAAGAGGATCCGAATCCAGGATGCCCTCCAGTTGTCCGCGCTGCGAACGAGGGGTCAAGAACGACTGGGACTATTGTGCCTGGTGTTATGGGCCGGGCTTTGTGGAGGAAAGCGCACGCACGTACCCGGACAAACGGTATACAGCGCATTGCGAAAGCGAGCGTTGCCGGGGGCCGCTAATGCCTTTTATGCGTTACTGCCCGTGGTGCAGAAAAAAGGTTCGAAAAGCCTGGAAGTTGAAAGGTAGCCGACATTCCTGCAAGTCCTGTCACTGGGGAATTGCCCGTGAATTCTGGAACTACTGCGCGTGGTGTCGTGAGCCGGTCAGCCGTGAGCCAATCCGACGTGAGTGATGCGCCGATAATACTGGACGGCGCCGTCGAGCCAGCTTCTGTCGAGGTTAGTGTCGCGGGCGGTGAGGCGATTGCCTACACCTGTCGCGATCCCTACAAAGATTCTGAGAACGAGGATACGCTGGCAATACTGCCCTACGGACCGGGCGCTGCTGTCCTGGTGGTGGCGGACGGCGCCGGCGGATTGCCAGCAGGTAAACGCGCATCGATGACAGCCGTTAATACACTGGCGGAGTCGCTGCAGGTGGCAATGGACAATACGATGCTGCTGCGGACGGCCATCCTGAACGGTATTGAGGCCGCCAATAACGCGGTGTTGGGACTGGCGAACGGGTCGGCGACCACGATGACAGTCATTACCCTCGAGGGTAGATTGGTGCGCTCTTACCAGGTTGGCGACTCTGAGGCGATCGTGATCGGGCAACGAGGAGTGGTTAAATTGCAAACCACCGCTCATTCACCGACGGGATTTGCCGTTGAGGCGGGCTTCCTCGATGAACGCGCAGCACTGCATCATAAGGACCGGCACCTGGTGTCGAATTTTATTGGCAGCTCAGACATGCGGATTGATGTCGGTGCGGCGGTTGATCTCGACCTCAGAGATACCATTTTGTTGGCCAGTGACGGTCTGATGGACAACGTTCACGTTGACGAAATGATTGAACTTGTCCGCAAAGGACCATTGGCGGATGCAGTGCAGAATGTTGTTGGACTCGCAAACCAGCGAATGCAGAATGTGAAAGATGGGCAGCCCAGCAAGCCGGACGACCTGTCGCTGATCTTGTTTCGGAAACCGGAGTCGAGTAAAAATCAGTAAGATCAATAAGTTAATATAAATTGCGACGTTCATCGAAGAGCCTGGTTTGTCCAATTCAGGCGATGATGAACATGGGCGAGGGGAGTGTTATCTTGAATAAGCAGCATTAACGAGGTGATTGCGGAACTCCAAGGCCCTTTTGGTGCTCAAACCCTTAGATATCAGTGAGGCCGATGACGATGAATCTGACAAAGACAGCCGCAGTACCGCTCGCAGCGCTGCGCATAAGCGTAGCGATTGCGGTATCCACTCTCTTGTTGGCGGGTTGTGCCGGTGGTGGCTCAACCGCAATAGGGCCGCCGCCGGGAGGTGGAATGAGTATGCCTGGAGGGGGCGGGATGAGCATTCCGGGAGGTGGCGGATCGTCCGGTGGTGGCGGTTCATCCGGCGGTGAAACGCCCAGCGGCGGCTCGTCAGGTGGCGGCTCGTCAGGTGGTGGCTCGTCAGGCGGTGACTCCTCTACAGGTGGAATGTCCGGTGGTGGTTCATCAGGTGGTGGAATGTCCGGCGGTTCGGAAAGTGCTGGAATGCCGCCGGGCGGCATGTCCGGTGGTGACGGTGGCGGTGCGGCTGGGGAAGAGTGTTCTGACGGCGGCATTTCAGGCGGTGGTATCGGCGGCGGCACCGGATGCGGCGAGGCCGGCAGTGTCGGCCAGTTTCCGGGTGATCCGGATCGTGCAGAGCAGCTGGGGGAAGAGCTTGATCAGTCCGTCGGTGATTTTGATGAAGCGCTCGGCGAAGAACAGCGACAGGTGTCGTCGGTTGGTCGAGACACGGAAGGATTTGGTGACGGTTCTGGCGGTGGCGGTGGATCCATCAGCCTGGGCGAGCAGGAAGCTGGGGCGTCAGGTGGCAGTTCCGGTGGCGGTGGAGGTGCTGGCGCTGGAGGCGCGGCCGGTAGCTCAGAAAGTCAGGCAGGCCCGCTCGATGGTATGAGTGACCAGGAAATTCAGGCCCGTACCCCGGATGACATCGAAGTGAACCAATTCGAAGATATTGTCGCGCGTCAGCTGCGCGAGGCTGCGTTGGCAGAGGATGATCCTGAGTTACGTGAGCGGCTCTGGGAGGAGTACCGCAAATACGAAGGCCTCAAATAGGACCGCAATAAAATATGCTAAGAATCCTCACACTCATCGTTGTGCTCGTCGTATTCGCTTCGGGCTGTGCTGTGCAAGAACTCGTGGTCGCGGAAGAAACCGAGCTGGTAGTTGCTGCCAGCTCTGTTGACGAAGCGCTGTTACTCGACATCGGTGTCGTTGAATTTGATCCCCGGATACCGGAAGACAACCGCCCGGAAAAAACCGGAATCTACGAGGATATTCGGCGGGCTGAAGCGAAGTACATCCCCTACCATCTCAAAACGACATTGCAGGGTGCCGGGCATTGGGGCGCGGTGCGGGTGATTCCATCAGAAAGCGCCTTCACCGACGTTATCGTCAGCGGCGCAATCAATAAATCAGACGGTGAGTACATCGAGCTTGAAATCACCGTAATGGATGCTGCGGGCCGACACTGGTTTACCCGGTCTTACGAAACTCAAACCGGATTGACGTCTTATTCGAAGCGTCGAGATCGCCGGCGAGACCCTTATCAAAAAGTGTTCAATGATTTTGCCAATGATTTGCAGCAGCATGTGGCGATGCTGCCGCCCAAGCAATTGCAGCAAACGCGGCAGGTTTCCGAGTTGAAGTTTTTCGGCGATATGTCGCCAGTCGCTTACGATGGCTACTTGTCCACGGACGAAGAGGGTATCGCAAGTGTCGTTCGCTTGCCCGCTGAGAATGACCCGTCGGTTGGGCGTATGCGGCAAATTCGTGAACGTGATCGCCTGGTGGTCGATACCCTGAATGAGCATTACGCAAATTTCTACTACGGGATCGCCATTCCGTACAGAAACTGGCGCAAGAACGCGCGTGCGGAAACGGTCAAGTTTCGACAGGAAAAACGGTCGGCACAAATGCAGGCGCTGGTCGGTGTTATCGTCCTCGCAGGGTCAACCCAGATCGACACGAGTTCTTCCAGTCGAAACACGCGCAACATAAATCGAGCTTTGCAGTACCAGGGTATTACGCGTGGCTTGAATTCCGTATTCGCTGCGCTGCAGCGCAATCGTGACGCCGGCCTGCATCTTGAAGCGATAACGGAGCTTTCCGAGTCATTCGGCAATGAAGCCGCGCCGATGGTTGTCAACGTTGAAGGCCAGGAACGGCGTCTGACGGGTACTGCTGAAGCGCAATACGAAAGTTGGCGGCGATTGCTCAGGGAAATTTACGAAGCTGAAACGGGATTTTCTCAGTCCGTTGAAGTAGGTGCTCCGGCCCGCGCGCCGGAACCGACAGGATAAGCAGTCCTCGCCGATGCTCGAACTCAAAAAAGGCACTCAGTTAGCCGATCGATACACGCTTGTCCGCAGGCTCGGCGGCGATGGCGACGCCCATACGTGGCTCGCCAAAGACAAGCTTACGGGCGCCTCTGTAGCCCTCAAGATAACGGCAGGTGATCCGCAAAGTACGGAGAACTTACGCTCGGAATGGCAGGTCAGTATTCGCTTGATGCACGCGCACATCGTCAGAGCGTTTGAGTTTCATGCCGATTCCGACGTCGCGATCTTCAGCCAGCAGTTCATAGACGGTCCGAATTTTACAGCGCTTGCCGGCCGTTCGGCAGAGGAGGTTCTCGGCCCTGTCGGATTGCTGTTGCAGGCCGTTGATTACCTGCACGGTAAGGGGGTCGTCCACCGCGATATCAAAGCATCAAATGTTTTGCTGGATTCGAACGGCGCGCCTTACCTCGGAGACTTCGGTGTATCGGCGCCTGCAGGTCAGATCAGCTCCGGGGGTTCGCTTATTGCCCAGAGCCCCCAATCACTTGATGGTCACCCGGCGTCTCCAGCGGACGATATTTTTGCGTTGGGTGGTTTGATCTTCGAGTTGCTTTCCGGGCGTCCGCCCTGGACAGCCGCAAACATGGCCGATGAAATTGCAAGCGGGGAAGTTCCGCCCCTGACCGCTGCAGCCGGCAGCCGGTTGCCAGCTGCTGTTACCGCGCTGGTCGCCGAGATGCTGGACAGGGATGCGGCACAACGGCCGACTGCAAGTGATGTGGCCGAGCGATTGAAAGCGGCAGGTTTCGCACCGCACGTTGCAGCGATTCACAGCGGTGCATCGCGGCCCCGGCTCGATGATGAGGTGATCGAGTCTGTACAGTCCGTTCATCCAGTGCAACGACCGGGCCACGAACCGGCTGACGTTACAGCACCGGTATCGACGGGCCTCAATCAGAAGTCGGTTGGTATTGCGCTGGCCATCCTGATTGCGATTCTTCTTGCCGTAGTATTTGTATTGCCCAGGCTTTCTGAAGATCCCGGGTCAACGGCAAATCAGCCCGCAGTCGAGGATGACACCGATGCCGAATTGCCGCCGGTCGTTGTCGATAGCGGCGAGGTTGAAGATCGCTCCAAGGTCTTCGTTGATCCGGAGGTCCGCAGGCGACTTAAAGGTGTTCCTGATGCGCCAGGTCGAAAGCTTGCGGATGACGATGACATAACATTTTCCGAAAATGCGGCTGATTACAGTGGGCTTGATGAGGCAGGCCGTGCGCGATTTCAAGCTGAGTCGACTCTGGGCGAATTGCTGTCTGCGCTGGAAGTACTGGAGGGACGCGGTATCGCGCTGTGGGCGTCCAGAGAGCAACTTGCTGCGCGGGACTTGTACGCCAAGGGTGACGAGGCGTACCTTGAGAAAGACTTTGCCTATGCGGAAGAGCTGTATCTCGGTGCGCTCACGGTCCTCGAGCCGCTGTATGCGCGCATAGAACCAACGTTCCAGGAGGCCTATGCAGGTGCGGTTGCAGCATTCGAATCGGGAGACAGGCTGGAGGCACTGCGGCTTTTCGAACTGGCAGTTGCCATCACATCGAGTCATCCGGGTGCCAAAGCCGGCTACGAGCGCGCCAGGAACCTGGAGGCCGTCCTGAGACTTGTCGATCAGGGACTGGAGTTCGAAGAAGATCTTGATCTGGATGCGGCCCAGAGCAGCTATGAGCAGGCTATCGAACTGGATAGCCTGTGGCAGGCGGCGCATGACGGGTTGCAGCGCGTTCAGGAGACGCGCACCAAACTGGAATTTGATATGCGCATGACCGAGGGCTTTGAGGCAATCGCCTTCGGTGATTATCTCGCGGCTCGCGCAGCGTTTCGTATGGCGAAAAAATTGATGCCAGAATCCAGCGAACCGGCAGACGGTCTATTGCAGGTTGATCAGGGTTTGCGCTTGCAAGACATCACCACCCTCGAACTTGAAGCACAGTCACTTGAGCAGGATGAGCATTGGGAAGCGGTTGTCAAAACCTATGAAGAAATCCTGAAAGTTGACAATACCTTGTCCTTTGCCAGCGAGGGTTTGCAACGCGGGCGGCAAATGACAGCTCTGCACAAGCAGTTGGAGGAGTTGATTGCAGAACCGGATCGACTGAGCAATCCGTCGGTCATGCAAAAAGCAACGATGCTGGTCGTCAACATAACGACAAGACAGGAGGTTGGATCCAGACTTGCAGCGCAACGGGATGAGTTGTCTCGACTCCTGAAGCGCGCGGCAACGCCACTTGCGGTGCCGCTTATTTCGGATAACGTTACTGACGTCACGATTTACAAGGTTGGTAGACTTGGCAACTTCATGAGAAAAGAAATCAACTTGCGCCCAGGAACCTATGTGGCGGTTGGATCCCGGGCGGGTTTCCGTGACGTGCGTCTGGAGTTCCGTGTGGCGCCCGAAATTGAGATGGTACCGGTCATCGTCCAGTGTGAGGAGCAGATTTGAGTTTCGACGATCTTGTTATCAGGAGTGTAGAAGGCGAACGCAGTTTCGGCCGGGATGCGTTGCCGTTGCGTGTCGGCACCGGCGGCGACTGTCAGTTGCGCTTGCCAGGACCGGGCGGCGAACCCGTTGCGATGCTGGATCTCCTCGATGGGCTGCCGATCGTTCAGCCAGTGGGTCGCGATACGTCTCTCTACATCAATGATGAGCCGCTGGAGGCGAGTCGCAGACTGGTCGATGGCGACGTATTGCAATTCTACGGCAGCGAAGTACGAATCAATGTCGGCGATAAAGGCGTTGTCATTGATGTGCGGCTGGAAGACAGTGCTTACGTCACCAAGCCGCCGGAATTACCCGACGCGACCGACCGTCCCGAGGACGAGTCGATCGCGCCTACCGCGTTTCGCCGCGCCGCAGAGATCCACGCAAATACGACGGGAGAAAAGCGCGGCAGGTTGAGGTACTTCGTTGCCGCTGCCCTTGTTGCACTGCTGTCAATGTCGTTCCTGTTGTTCACTTCGAAATCAGTCGATTTCGATGTCGACCCGGGAGAGCCGGATGCTTTCAGTATTGAAGGTGGCTGGTTTCGTTTGCCGGTAGGTGATCGTGTCTTGCTTCGCCAGGGCAACTACAAGGTCAATATCGAAAAACAAGGTTATTACGATATTGGTCAGACCTTCATTGTTGGCGACGAACCGTCGATGACGGTGCGACTGCGCATGCGCAAGAAACCCGGGCGACTCCTTGTGATGACAGAACCACCGGTTGATGCGGTGGTAACAATCGATGAATCGCTCATGAGCAAAGCGCCGTATGGCCCGCTTGAGCTTGAACCGGGTGATCATACGATTCGGATCGAGTCAGAGCGGTTCTTGCCATTTAGTGATCTTGTCAGCATTACGGGACTTGATCATCTCGAACGTGTGCACGTGCAGTTGACACCGCGTTGGGCTGAAGTCGAGGTTCAGTCTGAGCCAGAGGGCGCGACAATTCTCTCCGGTGACATCGAGGTCGGCGTAACGCCAGCGACAATTCAGTTGCTTGAGGGCATGCACGATCTTACCGTCGTGAAGGATGGTTTCAGTGCCTGGGACGGCAATGTCCTGGCCGTGCCCAACGTTGCTCAGACTCTGCCAACCATAAAACTGCAAGCTGCCGATGCACGCCTGTTGGTGAATACGATTCCGCGGGGTGCCAATGTCACAGTCAATGGCCGCTATCGCGGGCAATCGCCTTTGACGCTGTCGTTAACGCCGGATATCGATTACCAGATCGGCATGTCCAAAGCGGGCTACGGTGTGACCACACGGAGTTTGCGCCTGCAGTCTGCCGCCAGCGAGTCAATAACCGTCGATTTGTCGGCTCGGGTCGGTACGGTCACGTTAAACGTCGACCCGGCAGATGCGACGGTTTACGTAGACGGTCGTGCGAGAGGTACGGGCAAGACCATCGTCAGACTGAGTTCTGCGCCACATCGAATCGAGGTCAAACGCAAGGGATTCCTGGACTGGAACAGGACGATTACGCCGCGGCCGGGTTACCCGCAGACGATTACGGCAAAATTGCGGTCGCTGGAGGCAATCGCAAGAGATTCGGTTGTCAGAGAGGTGCAAACGGCTGCCGGGCAAACGATGCGTCGCGTTGAAGGCGGTACGTTTACCATGGGTGCATCTCGTGCGGAGAACGGGCGTCGCGCCAATGAGGTGATTCGTCCGGTAACGATTGCGTCACCGTTTCTTATCAGCACGACGGAAGTCACAAATAAACAGTTTGCTGAGTTTCGCAAGAATCATGATTCCGGTGCGGATGTACACGCGTCTCTGGCAGCAGATAATAATCCGGTCGCGAACATCTCGTGGTCCGATGCCGTTCAATACTGCAACTGGCTCAGTAAAAAAGAAGGGCGCACGCCGGTCTATAAACAGGAGTTCGGCAAGTGGGTGCCCGTTTACCCCTTTACGGATGGTTACCGTTTGCCAACCGAGGCTGAGTGGGTCTGGGCTATTCGATATGCGGAACAGCCGTTGCCACGCAAATTCCCGTGGGGAAAAACCTGGCCGCCACCGAAGGACAACGGAAACTTTGCTGACGTCACAGCACGAGAGCTGGTGCCGACGATCATTCCAAAATTTGACGATAGCTATGCTTCGACAGCGCCCGTTGCTACGTTCAAGCCGAACGCAATCGGAATATACGATGGTGGCGGCAATGTCGCCGAGTGGGTAAATGACTGGTATACGGTTCCGATACCCGGTATTACCGAACCGGTCGTCGATCCGACCGGCCCTCCACGTGGTACGAGCCGGGTCATACGCGGCTCAAGCTGGCGGCATGCCGGGTTTACGGAAATGCGTCTGAGCTACCGGGACTATGGGAATGAGCCACGCGTTGATGTTGGTTTTCGCATAGCGCGCAACGTCGATTAGAATCGGCTGGGACTTTTTCGCGTTATGCTTGTCAGATTAGCTGACCGTCGTTGCACGGTCCGAAGCAGAATGGACGAATAGGAGGTCCGGCATGGTTCGACTGATAATTTTCATGGTGCTGCTCTCGGGGGCTGCCGTCTGGGCGCAGGACGACGCACCTCAGGATGATGCGGCCAATGAGCCAGAAACAGAGACTGAGGACGTTTTGACCGCAGAAGAGTTGGAAGATCTGGACCTTGACAGCCAGGAAGATCACACCGAAGAAGACGAGGATGTGTTCAAACCGACCGATGTTGTCTCCTTCGAGCAGTCAGTTAACTTTCCCGTCGACATATAACGAAACGCCAAAGAGTTTGCATTTATGAATAAGAAAAACATACCGGTCGAGTTTGTCTATCAGTTATTTGCGCTCATCATCGCGATTATCATCGTGCATGCGTTCTATGTGTCGGTCGTACGGCCAACCGCGGCGCAGGTAATAGAAGAACAGAACATGGCGGCAGAGGCGGATCCGGATTACGTTCGTGACCGCAGCGTCTGGGTTCTGATCAAGGACCTGGAGCAAGAGTCCTGTTTTATTCTGATGTTCTGGGCACTCGCGATCATGGGCTACAAAGGCGTCCAGCTCGGCAATGAAAGGCGCCTGCTCGATGTCGACCTGGTGCCGGTCGCGGAGGGCATGCGGATACTTCCTGAAGATACGCGCGACTTCGCCCGGCAAGTAGAGGCGCTGCCCGAAGACCGGCAGCAGATGCTGTTGCCGCGGGCCTTGTTGAACGCGCTACGGCGCTTCAGCTCCACCCGCAATATTCAGGATGTATCCAGCAGCACACACACCATTTGCGAATCCGAAGCGGAGCGCCTCGAGTCCGAACTCTCAATGATTCGGTACATCTCCTGGGCTATTCCGTCCATCGGGTTCATCGGGACCGTTCGCGGTATCGGTGAAGCGCTGGCTCAGGCAGACAAGGCGGTTCAGGGTGATATCGCCGGCGTAACGCAGAGCCTGGGTGTTGCGTTTAACTCGACGTTCATCGCGTTGTTGATCAGCATATTCCTGATGTTCCTGGTACATCAGCTACAGCTAATGCAGGAACGGCTGGTCTACGACAGTGAGAACTATTGTGACGAGAAAGTCATACGTCATCTAAAGTCTGATTAGGAACGCATCGAGAATGAGATTGCTGGCCGCACATCTGAACGACGCAGAAATCATTGTCGTCGATGATGAAAAGATCCTCTATCGCGAGCCGGGATTTGCACTGCTGGAAGACGATCACCTGATTACTGGTGCAGAAGCCCACGCGAACGCCAGTTTGAAACCGCGCCGGATACAAAATCATTTCTGGTCACAACTGCAGACAGAACCATTGAGCGACCGGCGCTTTCATCATCTCAGCGCAGCAGACCTTGTCAGTCGTCAGCTCGAGCAGATTTGGCAACGATTGGCCAGGCCCGGCGATCAACTGGCGATCGCGGTACCCGCGTACATGTCGAATGAGAACCTTGGATTGCTTCTCGGCATCGCGACAGAGCTGGATATTCCGATCGCAGCGATGAGCGATGCGGCCGTTTGCGCGACTCGTCGTCACTACGAGCACGCCGTCCCTGTGCATATTGACATCAGTCTGCATTCCACATTGCTGACACGGTTGACGCAGGAAGGTCAGGTGCAGGTGGATCGAACAACCGTCATAGACGATTGTGGATTGTTATCGTTGTACGAAAACTGGCTAAAAGTTATCGCTGAAGCATTCGTTCAGCAGTCTCGGTTCGATCCTTTGCACACGGCAGAAACAGAGCAGATGCTGCAGAACAGAATGCCGGCTTGGCTAACGCGCGCCGGTACGGCCGCGACCGTCGATGTTGAGGTTGAGTATCGCGGTATCAGTCATCACGCCGAAGTGAGTTCGCTTGAACTGGTTGCCGCTGCAGGGCCTGTTTACCAGAACATTGTAGGCAGTTTGCGGGCGCTGTTTCGGGCAGAAGAAACACCGGCCATTCAGTTATCGGATCGTGCCGCCCGAATGCCCGGTCTTGCCGCAACGCTGAAAGCGCGTGTTGGCGGCGAAGTATTTCTTCTGGAAGCGGGTGCGACCGCGCGTGGACTGATAAAACGTTGTCAGCCTGGGCACAAGAGTGGTGGGTTGACCTTGTCGCGTCATATGCCCTGGGATCAGTCCCCGGTCATTGTTGAAAGTCAGGACGCGGGGCAAAACGACGGCCAACCGACACACCTGCTTTTCGGACACAAGGCATACAGTCTTTGCGGAGAGCCATTAGTGCTCGGGTCGCAGCGGGCGGACGGCGAACGCTCGCTGGACCTGCAACAGGAAATGCCCGGCGTATCAAGACGGCACTGCAGTGTCAGTCCCGACAACGGACAGTTTGTCGTTACTGATCACAGCCGTTACGGAACTTTCCTGAACGGGCACCGGATTGATGCATCGGCCGTGCTCCAGACGGGAGATTTGATTCGGATCGGAACACCGGGTTTTGAGTTTCGGCTGATTTCAGCAGAGGATTCCAGTGGCTCGTAAGCGGCGCTCAGGCGAAATTTTCAGCATGTCGTTCCTCGACTGCATGAGTTGCGGTTTCGGGGCCGTGATCCTGTTCTTCATGATCATCAATTCCCACAGCGATGTGACCAACAATGATGTGACGAAAAAGCTGCAGGCGGAGACCGACAAACTGGAGATTGAGGTTCTTGAAGGGCGCAAGAATCTGGCCCTGGCCAAAACCTCGATACAAAAACTCGAAACAGAAGAGCAAGAGGCCAGCGACCAGATATCGATCATCCTGGCATTGATTGCCGAGTTGCAGGCTGAGCTGGCGAAATACGATAACGACACGCTGGCAAAAATCAAGGCGATTGAGAAACTGCAGTCCGACATCAAGTCACTTGAGGACGAAGTCAAACGGCTTCTGGCACTTAAAAGAGAAGAAGACGCGTCAGGCCAGCGTACGCGATCTTTCAAAGGCGAGGGTGATCGTCAGTACCTGACCGGTCTGAAACTGGGCGGCGAACGAACCCTTATTTTGGTCGATCGTTCGGCGAGCATGTTGCACGAGACCATCGTCAACATCATCAGACGCAAAAACCTGCCCGAATCAGAGCAGCTCCTGTCGAGAAAATGGCGTCAGGTCGTTGCGAGCGTTGACTGGCTGACGTCTCAGTTTAAGCAGGACAGTGAATACCAGATCTATATGTTCAACAACGTAACGCAGCCCGTCATCAAGGGAACGGATGGTCTTTGGCTGAAGGCCGATGACAGTGAACAGTTGGATGAAGCTGTACGCACGCTGCGCAGAACGGTGCCGAAGAACGGTACGAATATGTATTCGGCTTTCCAGGTCATCCGCGACATGAAGCCGCGGCCTGACAACGTCATTCTGCTGGTTGACTCGATGCCGACGATGGATGCGGCGACGTCGACCAAGACCGTAATAGGGCCTGGCGAGCGCCTCAACCTTTTTACGGCAGCTCAACAGGTCATCCCGAGCGGCATCCCCATCAATATCATGTTGTATCCCATGGAAGGCGACGCGCGGGCGGCCGTCTCGCTTTGGGCGCTGGCGCTGAAGACTCGCGGCTCGTTTATTAGCGTTAGTCACGACTGGCCATAGGTGTGAATAGCTAATGGCAAAAAGGCGTAAAAGAGACATTGAGGCATTCAGCCTGTCATTTCTGGACTGCATTTGTTGCGGCTTCGGCGCCATCATCCTGTTGCTCGTCCTGAGCAAGATTTATGAGCCCGTGGTTGTCGAAGAAGCGGAACAGGATCTCAGGCAGCTGATCGCACTTTTGCAAGAGGAACTCTTCCAGATTCGAGGCACGTCGACCGTTCTGGACAGGACACTGCGCGAAGTGAGGGAAGAGACACGGGCGACCAAAGCCCAGCTTGGGGAGCTCGAAGGCGACCTCAGCAAGATCGAAGGTCAGTACAAAGCCAGTAAGGAAAATGAAGACGAGACCGTCGACATTGGCGAATTGAGTGCGGCAAGGCAACGACTGTCTGCAGAGCAAAAACGACTGACCCCCTACTACCGCCGGCCGGACGAGGATGCTGTCGCGGGGATTCCCGTAGACAGTGAGTACATTATTTTCGTTATCGATACCTCGGGCAGTATGCTGGACAGTAGCTGGACACTGGCACAAAGAATGGTAGCCCAGACGCTGGCGGCTTATCCCACGGTGAAGGGCATACAGGTCATGAACGATGACGGCATGTACATGTTCAGGGATTATGCTGCTCGCTGGATGCCGGATTCACCTGGCCGCAGACAGGCCATCATTTCTCGCATGAGGAGCTGGAACGCAACCAGTGACAGTAATCCGGTCAACGGTATCGAAGCGGCCATTCGTGATTTTCGCGCGGACGACAAGAAGATCAGCATCTATGTGTTTGGCGACGACTATCAGGGTTCTCTGCGCATCGATAGGGCGATGGGCGCTATCGACCGACTCAATCGGCCGGGACCCGATGGCGAGCGATTGATACGAATTCACGGGGTAGGATTCCCGGGTCGTTTCGGCAGTGCGAGCGTACCGAACTCGGCCGCAAGTTTCGCAACCTTCATGCGCGCGGTCTGCGCGGCGCACGGCGGCACGTTTGTTGCGCTCAGCGGCGGCAGCTAAAAGGCGTCTGCCACTTTTCATCATAATTGATCGCCAGCTTTCCACCTTCGGGACCCTTCGGTACCGCAATTTCACGGTGTAATTCATTCCGAAACCGGCCAACACCGGCCAACAAATCGGAGGAATGACATGCGTAATTCAACAACATTTACCACCATTGCCACTCTCGCAATCCTGACCATGACAATGCAAACGGCATCGGCCGAGACTTCCAGGCAAGAAAAGATAGGCCTTGGTGGTGGCGCCATCGTCGGCGCATTAGCCGGCGGTCCCGTTGGCTTCATTATCGGCGCGGCGGTGGGTGCAAAACTCGGTGACACGGCCAATAGCAAGTCAGAACGAATCCAGACTCTGCAGGGCTCATTGCAGGAATCGAGACGATCCGTTGCGTCGCTTGAAGGTGATGTCAATGAGCTCAGCGTTGAAGTCGAGCAATTGCAGAGAGTCGCTCGACCGGAGCTCATCAGCCTGATGCAGGCCGGTATCGACATGGACCTGTTGTTCCGCACCGATGAGTTTGCCCTGACGGATACGACAGGCGATCGACTCGCGCAGTTGGCTGGTACTTTAGCGGGTATGCCGGGTGTCCGGATTCAACTGGACGGTTTTGCGGATGAGCGCGGTAACGCTGAATACAACCACGAGCTATCCGAAAAGCGGGTGGAATTCGTGCGCAAGCTGTTTGTTGCTTCGGGAGTTCACCCGACTCGCATCAGTACTGCAGCCCATGGTGAGTCGGTTGCCCAGGACCCGGATGTCGATAGCTACGCGCTGGAAAGACGAGTGAGCATCAAGCTCTTCATCGATAACGCCCAGTCTCTGGCCTCAAATCCACGCTAGACACCTTCTTCCCTGTGACTCATCTCGAGTCTCCGCCTGGGCCGGCCTGTAGTGGGTCGGCCCTTTTTTTTGTGGTGATTTTCGTAGTCGATTGCTAGTGTTGCCAGCTCGAAGTGTTCTGGAGCGAAGCATGTCTCAAGATCTCGCGGACCGTCATTGCAAGCCCTGTGAAGGTGGCGTCGAAGCATTGCGCACTGATCAGGCAGAAGCGCTGCTGGAAGCATTACACCCGGACTGGTCGCTCAGTGACGATGGTCTCAAAATCGTTCGCAGATTCGATTTTCCGGCTTACAGTCGCAGCCTGGGTTTCGCGAATGCGGTTGCGTGGATTGCTATTGTCGAGGGGCATCATCCGGTCTTGACCGTCAGTTACAGTGCCTGCTCGGTAAGCTACACGACGCACGCGATCAATGGCCTGTCGGACAGTGATTTCATTTGCGCCGCAAAAATAGATCGGCTCGCGACTGAGCATTCCTGATGGTTGGTATTGTCGACATTGAAGAGGCGGCAAGACGACTTGACGGCGTTAGTGTCCGCACACCATTGCTGCAAAACTTCGAACTTGATCAAATTACGGGCGGCAAGGTCCTCCTCAAGCCTGAGTGCCTGCAAGTCATCGGCGCGTTCAAGATTCGCGGTGCCTACAATCGACTGAGTCAGTTGACGCAGGAAGAGGCAGCCAAAGGCGTCGTTGCCTGGTCGTCCGGAAATCATGCCCAGGGGGTCGCTGCAGCCGCTGCAATGCTTGGGATACATGCGGCAATTGTGATGCCCGAGGACGCGCCGAAAGCGAAGCTCGAAAATACCCGGCGCCTGGGTGGGGAAGTGATCACCTACAATCGTTACACGGGCGACCGGGAAGCGATTGCAAGAGAGATTGCGGCCGAACGAGGCGCCGCGTTGGTACCGTCATACGACCATGAACACATCATAGCGGGCCAGGGCACGGTGGGTCTTGAGATCGCTGAGGATGCAGTTGATCTTGGCCTGGCACCGGATCAGGTATTGATTCCCTGCGGGGGTGGAGGCCTGTCCTCCGGCAGTGCAATTGCACTTAAATCCCGTTTGCCAGACACGAGTGTCTACGGAGTCGAGCCGTCCGATTTTGACGATACCGCGCGATCCTTTCAGGCAGGGAAACGACTGCGTATCGACGATTCGGCGCGGTCTATTTGCGACGCGCTGCAGACGCCGATGCCGGGTGAACTGACTTTTGCGATCAATCAGCGCTTGTTGGCCGGCATCTTTACGGTTAGTGACGACGAAGTTCGAGCGGCGATACGATTTGCATTCAAGAATTTGAAACTGGTTGTTGAGCCCGGCGGAGCCGTGGCACTGGCCGCTCTCTTATCAGGCAAGCTGCAAACGGCGGGCAAGACGACTGCCGTTGTCTTGAGCGGTGGCAATATCGATGTTGATCTGTTTGCCGAGATTCAGACAGAACCCAACTGAGCACGTCGAAACAGGGAACGCGTGTTCGCCGGAATCTTGTTAACTGAGGTGACGGAAGTCGAGTCCCGTCGCCGTTGCGGCCAGGCGTCTAGCCAATCGACTATTTTTTCAATTTGTTCAGCATCGGGCCGAACTCGCGACGGCGGCATTTCGCAAACGCCGATGCCTTCCTCGGCCGAAAGAACAAAGTTCTGTGTGTCGCGCAATACGGCAATAATTGGAATGCCCAGGGAATCCAGAAATCGCATCAGTTTCGCCAAGCTCTTGGTGTTCTTGCGCGTCCGGTTTGCGACGACAGCCAACTTGCGATCGCGCCGATCGATTTTGGCGACCAGCAGCAAGTCTGCGATGCAACGCGACGCGGCATGGATGTCCATGGAAGAGGGTAGAACCGGGACCAGGATGCTGGTGGAGTCTCGCGTCAATTCGCGCAGGTCATCGTGATCAACGCTAGCCGGCGAGTCTACCAGCAGTGTCTCGGTTTCATTCGGTACTCGAAGTTGCCAGCTGCGCGTCGCCTGCATGGATTTTTTGTATGCCGCAATGCCGTGGATTGTCGGCAGATCGGCTGATCGCCGCTCGAGCCAAGCCATGGTCGAGCCTTGTGGGTCATAGTCCATAACCGCGGGTACAGCGCCACGCTGGGCATAACTCGCGGCCAGATTGGTCGCCAGGGTGGATTTGCCGCATCCGCCCTTTGGGTTGAGGATGACGATGCGGTTAAGACTGTCTTTTCGCGGCGTTATCAGCATGTTCCAAATTTCGCCTATAGTTGAGCGGTTTTCGTTGCGCCAGTTCACATAATACTGGAAATATCGGCGATTGTGGGCCTAACAGGGTTTTCGCAGGTCTGAACGTCGCTAACAGTGATCAGTAAGCGCTTTAGAACATCTCGCTTGGGCCCGGCGTATCATCGCTGGGTTTCGAGCGGCTCTTTATGTGGTCGCCGGTGATCATGTTCTCGTAACTCTGCCCCGGTCCGACCATGGGGTAGACGCCTGCGTCGCGGTCGATAATGACTTCGAGAAACGCGGGTCCCTTGAAATCCATAAACTCACGAATGACAGCGGGCAGGTCGTCCTTATTGTCGAGTCGCCTGGCAAACTTGAAACCGTCGGCTTCGGCTGCTTTGACGAAGTCTTTGTTGTGCAAGGACTTGTCACTGCCAGACATGCGACCATCGAAATACAGTTTTTGCCACTGGCGCACCATGCCATCGCCAAAATTATTCAATACGATGACTTTGATCGGTTGATTGTAGGTCGTTGCCGTCTCCAGTTCGCCAATATTCATGCGGATGCTGGCGTCACCGTCGATGTCGATGACCACGCGGTCTGGCTGAGCGAACTGCGCGCCGATGGCTGCGGGGAGGCCGAAGCCCATGGTTCCCATGCTGCCTGAGGTTAGCCACAGCCGTGGTTCACGAAAATCGAAATACTGCGCTGCCCACATCTGGTGTTGCCCCACACCGGTCGAGATGATTGCTTCGCCTTTCGAGTGTTTGTTAATTTCCTCGATGACAGCGTAGGGCTGAATCAGTTCGCTGTCGCGGTCGTAATTCATCGCGTACTCGCTCTTCAGCGCAGCGATTTCCTCGTGCCAGCCCGCGAACGACTTCTTGAACTTGATGCGGCGGCCGTACTCAAGCATATCGGTAAGATCAGCTTGCAGCATGCCAACGTGATGCCAGTTGACGCGCTTAACTTTGCCGATCTCCGCAGAGTCGACATCGAATTGTGCGATGTTCTTGGCCCGGGGGCTGAACTGGCCGGGGTTACCTGCAACCCGGTCATCAAAGCGTGCACCGATGGCGATCAGAAAATCACAATCCTCAACGGCGTAGTTCGCCGAGGCGACTCCGTGCATGCCCAGCATATGCAGAGCCAGCGGGTGTTTTGTGTCGCTGGCGCCGAGTGCCATCAAGGTGGTGGTAACCGGAATTCCGTATTCGTTCGCGAACCGTCGCATTGCCTTGGTCGCGTTGGCGTTGATAACGCCACCACCCGCATAGATCAGTGGCTTTTCGGACTCCGAGAGCATTGTGAAGAAACGCTCAGAAGCGGCATCGTCCAGTTTGTTTTCCGTGATGGCGGCGAGCCGTCTGCGGTAGCCGTGCAATGGCAAGACGCCGTATCCCTTAAATACGCCTTCCCAGTTCTGCACGTCCTTTGGAATATCGACGACCACGGGACCGGGACGGCCGGTACGCGCGAGTTCAAAAGCACTGCGTACGGTTTCTTCCAGTTGTTCCGGGTCGGTAACCAGGAACACGTGCTTCGCGACGGCCCCCATGATGGCAGCAACGGGTGCTTCCTGAAATGCATCGGTACCGATCGCAGCCGTTGGTACCTGGCCGCAAATCACGACCAGGGGTACCGAATCGGCCATGCTGTCGCGAACCGGGGTTACCGTATTCGTGGCGCCTGGGCCGGAGGTCACCATGACCACGCCGACCTTGCCGCTGGCGCGTGCATAACCCGCGGCCATAAAGCCGGCACCCTGTTCATTGGCAGGAACAATCAGTGGAATGGCGGACGAACCGTCGGGACGCTTGTGATCATCGTTGTAACGGAAGACCGCATCATAGATCGGCAAAATGGCGCCGCCGCTGTAGCCAAACATCGTATCGACACCTTCATCGGCCAGAACCTGGATGACGGTATCCGCCCCGGTCATCAGTTCGCCGCTCTTCGGATGCTTGTCTATTGTCTCGATGTTCGGCTGCTTACTCATTTTTTGCTGTCTTTTTCAGAAGTTACGCATTTTCCGCGAGTGTTTACTATATTTTATTGCATTGCAATGCCGGTATTTCTGCGCCACCATCCGTTTTGATTGATGATCAAAACACCGGCCAACTAGTTTCAGTCGTAATCCTTTTTTCAGTCCAAAATTTGGGGCAGGTTCGAACACTCATGCGACACGCAATATCAGTTCTTCTGCAGAACGAAGTCGGCGCTCTCACGCGCATGACGGGCATGTTCTCTTCTCGCAGCTACAATATTGAGACACTCAACGTAGCGCCTACCTATGATCCCCGGGTTTCACGGGTCACGCTGGTGGTCTCCGGCTCCGACGCCGCTATCGCACAGCTCAATGCCCAGCTTGCCAAACTCGTTGATGTGGTCAATATCCACGATATGACGCTCGGAGAGCACTTCGAGCGCGAGCTGGCGATTATCAAGATCAAGTTGGAAACCGGTGGACTGACGCGAGTGATGTCACTGGTGAAGCAGTTCGGAGCGGAAATTCTGGACGAGGCGCAGATCAGTTGTACGTTGCAGCTCACAGGTCGCGTGAAGGATATCGATGCTTTTGTCGCTGAAGCGGCCGAAATCGGCGAGATTTCCGCCGTTGCGCGCAGTGGCACCGTGGCCGTTTCCAAAGGCGAAGTAACGCTATCGTCATTTGATCGTCAGCACCTGCTCGCCGGTTAGCCGGTGTCCGGGCTGGCCCTTGCGGATTTTCGCCGACTCGTCATCAAAGTCGGGTCATCGTTGCTGGTCGACGATACAGGACAGTTGAATCGTGCGTGGCTGGAGAAACTGGCCGATGACGTTGCCGCGCTTGCCGCCGAACGGCATGAAATTCTGATCGTATCCTCGGGCGCTGTTGCCATCGGCAGTTCTGTTCTTGGGATCAACAAAAAACGTGCCCGGCTTGAAGACCTTCAGGCTGCAGCCGCGGCGGGGCAGGTGCAGCTGGTGCATGCCTACCAGGAGGCATTACGTGGCCACAACATTGTCGCGGCGCAGGTATTGTTGACGCCAGATGATACGGAAGACCGGCGGCGATTCCTGAACGCTCGCCGGACGCTCGGCAAGCTCATCGAAAGATCGGTCATACCGATCATCAACGAGAACGATACGGTTGCTACGACCGAAATCCGCTACGGCGACAATGATCGACTGGCCGCTCGCATTGCGCAGCTGGTTATGGCGGATGCCCTGGTTCTGCTGTCAGATGTTGATGGTTTGTACACAGCGGATCCCGGCGCAAATGACGACGCCGAGCACATAGCCGAAGTGAACAGCATAAGCCCCGATATATTGGCGATGGCCGGTGAGACGCGCTCGGATGTTGGTACAGGGGGTATGGCGACCAAGGTGGCGGCTGCCAGCATCGCGATGCACGCGGGTTGTTCAACCGTGATCGCGAGCGGGGTCATAGCGCATCCTCTCAAGGCTCTGAAGGATGGGGCCCGTTGCACGATTTTCCGCGCAACGGCGACACCGGCGGCTGCGCGTAAACAATGGCTGGCTGGCGCGTTGGAGGTGAGTGGAGAGCTGCAGATCGACCGGGGCGCGGCACTGGCCTTGCGCGAAGGCAGTAGTCTGCTGCCGGTTGGTGTTGCCAGGGTCAGCGGCAACTTTCGTCGTGGTGATGTGGTCTCACTGAAAGACGAGTCTGGCAGGGAACTGGGGCGCGGTCTGGCTGAATATTCGGCTGCAGACGCAGCAAGACTGGTGGGCGTTCGGTCCGACCAGATAGAGGCGGTACTTGGGTACCGCGAACGGGCCACGATGGTCCATAGAGATGAACTGGTCTTGTTCGATAATGACTGATGACACCATAGACATTGCCGTTGCGATGACGGCGCTGGGAAAGCGCAGCAAAGCAGCATCCGCAGACCTGGCAGGCTGCAGTACCGAGCAACGCAACCTGGCGCTGCTGTCGGCAGCGGCAGTATTGCGCGCGCGCGAAGAGAAGATTCTGGCGGCTAACGAAAACGACATGTCCGCGGCGAGTAAGAGCGGCACCAGTCCGGCAATGCTTGACCGTCTGATGCTCGATCGCGAACGGATCGAGGCGATGGCCAGTGGACTCGAATCAATCGCAGAACTGCCAGACCCTGTAGGCCGAATTCTGGCCGAATGGGAACGGCCGAACGGACTTCACATCCAGCGAGTCGCAGTCCCGCTCGGCGTTATCGGGATCATCTATGAGAGTCGACCGAACGTTACCGCAGACGCGGCTGCCCTTTGCCTGAAATCCGGCAATGCGGTCATTTTGCGGGGAGGGTCTGATGGTTTTTACTCGAGTCAGGCGATCTACGAATGCATGAGAGCCGGGCTCGAAAAAGCAGGCATCAATGCTGATGCCGTGCAAATGGTGCCAACGCGCGACCGGGCTGCGGTCGGCTTTCTGCTGTCGTCAATGACAGAATGGGTCGACGTTGTGGTTCCGCGCGGCGGGAAGAGCCTGATCAAGCGAGTTCAGGAAGAGGCGAGAGTACCCGTCATTGGCCACCTTGAAGGTATCTGCCACGTGTATTTGCACGAGTCGGCAGATGAGACCATTGCCCGTGAGGTTGTCCTGAACGCCAAGATGCGCCGCACCGGTATTTGTGGGGCGGCGGAGACGGTACTCGTGGATGCAAGTGCGGCCGCCCGACTGTTACCGATCGTCTGTGACGCGCTAGTGAGTGCTGGCTGCGAGATTCGCGGTGATGACGGCGTTCTGGCGATCGTACCGGATGCGATTCCGGCAACAGAAGAAGACTGGACGACGGAATACCTGGACGCGATTGTGTCCATTCGAACTGTCGATGGTATCGACGCGGCGATGCGACACATCGCGACCTGCGGATCCGGGCATACCGAAAGTATCATCGCCAACGACTCGGTTGCGGCAGAACGGTTCCTGCGGTCAATTGACAGTGCGATTGTTCTGCACAATGCCTCAACACAATTTGCTGACGGTGGAGAGTTTGGTATGGGTGCTGAAATCGGAATAGCGACCGGACGCGTTCACGCACGTGGTCCGGTTGGGGCGGAGCAGCTGACAAGCTACAAGTACGTGGTGCGTGGCGCTGGCCAGGTAAGACCCTGATGGATGCTGCACCGGCGCGTTATGACGTTGCGATCATCGGTGCCGGTGTGAATGGTGCCGGGATTGCACGAGATGCGGCCCTGCGAGGGCTGCGGGTCATTATTCTGGACAAGAATGATATGTGCAGTGGCTGCTCGGCGATCTCCAGCCGACTGATTCATGGCGGTCTGCGATACCTTGAGTACGCTGAAATTCCCCTCGTTTATGAATCCTTGCACGAACGCCGCTATCTCCGTCACAACGCCCCGCACCTCGTTACACCGCTGCGAATCAATATTCCGATTTTTTCGGGGGCTCGCCGTGGTCCCTGGCTGATTCGGCTGGGCATGATTGCTTACGACATACTGTCATTCAACAAGCTGCTGCCGCGGCACGAGATGTTGAATCGTGATCAGATCAAAGAACAAGAGCCGGGGTTGCGGCAGGACGGATTACTTGCCGCCGCGCGTTATTCCGATGCCCAGGTTGCGTTTACTGAACGGCTGGTACTGGAGAACTTACTGGCGGCTCGTGCTGCTGGCGCTGAGGTCAAAACGTATTGCGAGGTTCGTGAGATTCGGACCTGCGAGGGAGCGGTCGACTCGCTTGTCTACGTCGACCGGAGTGGCTCGGAAAGTGAAATCGAAGTGGCATCGATCGTGAACGCCTCCGGACCCTGGGTGGACGAGGTTTTGAAGACAGCACCGAGTACACCCAAGCGTTTTGTTGGCGGTACGAAGGGCAGTCACATTATCGTCAGCCCATTCAAAGGAGCGCCCAAGGACGCGTTTTACGTAGAGGCGGCGGCGGACGGTCGGCCGTTCTTTATCATTCCCTGGAATGAGCAGTATCTGATAGGAACGACGGATATTCGATATGACGAGAGTCTGGACAATATAAGGGCGAGTCGGGCCGAAGTAGATTATCTCATCACCGAAACGAACCGTGTGTTTCCTGAGGCCAATCTGGGTATTGCTGAGATCAATTTCGCGTACGCGGGCGTTCGCCCATTGCCATATCAGGAAAAAGGCCCGGAATCCGCGATTACGCGACGCCACATCATCAAGATGAATCGAAAAATCGCGAAAGGACTCATTTCGATCATTGGCGGCAAGCTCACGACGTATCGAAACCTCGCTGAGCAGACGGTTGATCGATTGGCGAAAGTCCTGAGCAAAAAACTCCCAAACTGTCGTACGCGCGAGACCTTGTTGCCTGGCGCTTGGGGCATCGACCGCGCCCGGGATCTTGCCGAAGCGTCAAATCTGCTAAGCAATAAGGGAACAGAACGCCTCTTGTCGATTTACGGTGGACGCGCGGCAGCTATCATTGAATTGGCAGAGTCCGAACCGGCACTTCGGGAAACCCTCGATGATGAGGGTCATTATCTGGCGGCGGAGGTCGCGTTTGTTGTGCGTGAAGAATTTGCAACGACCCTTGCTGACATCGTATTCCGTCGCATGATGACGGGTTTCGACGCAGATCAGGGGAGATCACTTTACAATGCAATTGCGTCAAGTGCGGCGGCCGAAACCGGCTGGTCAAGCGAAGAAACGCAAGCAGAGTTGCAGGCACTGATCGACTACGCGGATTCATTGCGTGTCACTGAATCTGCTGCGGACTGAGATCCTGATGTACAAGAGACGAGTTTTTTATGTTTGTGCAGCGATGCTCTTCGCTGCACCAGCATTGCAAGCACAGCCTGTTGATACCCAGCCTGGTCAACTTGGCGCTGAACCCACATCACGGCCTCGAATAGGCCTGGTGTTGGGCGGTGGTGGAGCCCGCGGTGCGGCGCATATCGGCGTGCTCAAAGAATTGGAGCGCTTGCGAATACCGGTCGATGCGATAGCGGGAACCAGCATGGGCGCAATCGTTGGCGGACTGTATGCGACCGGAGTCAATGCCGATGAACTGGAACAGCTGGTTAGCTCGCTGGACTGGACGGCGGCGCTGTCTGACAAGCCTGCTCGCGAAGACTTGAGTTTCCGTCGCAAGCAGGATGATCGCCAGTTTCCGATTAATTTTGAGTTGGGTATTCGTGGTAGCGAATTGTTGCTGCCGAAAGGCGTTATTCAGGGTCAGAAACTGGACCTGTTGTTGCGTGAGCTCACCCTGCACGCATCGCATATCAACGACTTTGACGACTTGCCTATTCCATTCCGGGCGATCGCGTCCGATATCGTTGCAGGGGAGGCTGTCATCATTGGCGACGGCGATCTGACCAAGGCGATTCGTGCAAGCATGTCGGTTCCCGGTGTGTTTGCACCTGCTCGTGTCAATGGGAAGTTACTGGTGGACGGCGGCTTGATTGGTAATCTGCCTGTCGATGTTATGCAGGGAATGGGAGTCGATGTCATTATCGCGGTCGACGTAGAGTTCCCCCTTTATGACTCGGACGAGCTGGGCTCCGTGCTGACGATATCAGAGCAAATGCTGACTATCCTCATTCGGAAAGAGACACTGCGGCAGATCGACAGACTGACAGCAGAGGACGTCCTGATCAGGCCGGAGCTGGGCATTTATGCGTCCACGAATTTCAGCGATATCGTCGACACGATTGGGCCCGGTGCGCAGGCAGTTGTCGAGCAGTCTGACAAACTGGGTGAGCTGTCAATGTCAGAAACCAACTGGAAGGACCACGTCGCGCGACGAAAACTTCGCGAGAATGATAATGAAAATCTTGCGTTCGTTCGGGTGGTCCATGATGGCAAGCTTGCACCAGAGGTTCTTGAGTCCCGATTGAGCGTTGCGGTCGGGGACGAGATCGATGCAACGCAGCTCGCGAAAAACGCGAACCGGCTTTACGGCTTGCAGTTGTATGAACACGTCGATTACAGCCTCGTCGACGAGGATGGTTTGACGGGAGTGGAGTATCGAGCAGTTGCCAAAAGCTGGGGTCCAAACTTTCTTCAGTTCGGTATTTCGCTCGAGGACGATTTCGACGGCTCCACTGCTTTTAATCTCTCGGCACGAATGACGCGAGGCGGCCTTAATCGGCTGGGCGCGGAATGGCGCACCGACCTGCAGCTCGGGACAGACCCGGCAATATTGACTGAGTTCTACCAGCCCTTAAGTTTCGACTCGCGGGTTTTTATCGCGCCGCGACTGGAATTGCGCCAATCTAACCTGAAGGCTTTCGACGCAAGCAGCACGGTCGCCCGATATCGTATTACAGACAGTCAGTTGAGCCTGGATTTCGGGCGCGAGTTAGGCACGGTTGGCGAATTTAGAGTGGGTGCATACAGAGGTGGCGGTAATGTCCGCCTCAAAGTTGGTGATCCGGTCTTGCCAAATATCGATTTCGAGACCGGTGGCGCGTTCGCCAGTCTGCGATTTGATTCAGTCGACAACGCCCACTTCCCGCGCAAAGGCTTGCTGACCGATATTCGCTGGAATTTGTCACGTCCGAGTATGGGGGCAGACAACAAGTTTGACACCATCGAAGCTGACTTCTCACAAACCTGGAGTCGCGGCAAGAGCAGCCTGCAGTTGGGCCTGAGCTATGCAACAACGCTGGATGCTAACACCACCATTCAGGACTATTTTCCGATGGGCGGTTTTCTCAGGCTGTCGGGCCTTGAAAGAGGTGCTATCAGCGGCCCTCACGCTGCGCTGACCAAACTTGTCTATTACCGCAGGGTCAGCAACACGACCGGCGGATTATTCGAAACGCCTGTGTATCTTGGGTTTTCAGCCGAAGCGGGCAATGCCTGGCAAACGCGGGATGAGATCAGTTTTGACACCATGATCATAAACGGCAGTGTCTTTGTTGGTGTCGATTCGTATTTCGGGCCTGTCTATCTTGCTGCAGGCTTCGCCGAACACGGATATAGCAACTTTTACCTGTTTATCGGCGCGCCGCCGCGTTAGACGCATTTACCGGGAAAGCTTTTCCAGTACCTGAGTTGGCGTATCCGTATCTCGGTAATAGCCGTGGCGCATTGCCATTTTCTCGAAGGCGGCATCGCGCTCCGATTCACTGGGGTACCAGTGCAGGCGCTCCCAGTCATCGCCGAGGACGTTTCTCAGTGTATCGTTGGCAGGCAAAGAGACCCGGATTCCGAAGGGTCGTTCCTGACCAGCGGTTGTCTGATCAACCAGGTTGTGTTGGTGGCAATAGTCCACGATTTCTCCAATGTTCGGTGTCGCGCCGCGCGAGTATACCGAATTCTCACCGGTCTGCGGCGCCCTCACGATCGGACCAACCCAGCAGTCTTCTTGTTACGAACAGGTACAAAGGCTTAATCAACGACATCCAGGCGCGAGATATCGAAGACGGTGATGCGAGGATCATCCGTTCACGTGCTGTCAGCAAATCGGGTCGATAGGTTTTCTTGTGTTTCAAAAGGTGCCGGATGTCCTCTCGAGCAGCCACTCGAAACAGGCGACCGCGCCGGGCAGCGTAGCTGGCGAGCTGAAAATCAATGAATGCCGGCGACCCTTCTGCAGAGACCAGAATGTTAGGTTCCTTTGCCAGATCGTTATGCACCACACCGGCTGAGTGGATCCGACGCAATAATCGCGCGGCATCGCGAAAATAGGCCGCATTCTGCGGCCGCCCGACATGCATCGGCACGCCGGGGGTAAATCGCCTCAACAGGCAGTGGTGGTCGTGGTCGATGAGCTGCGGAATACCCTCTATTTCCTGTAAAGCAGCCAGCGCCATCGCTTCTCGCCGCAAAAGTCTTCGTGCGAGCCAGGCCAGCCACCAGCGTGCAGGGCGGGTATCGCGCAGTATTGCCGATTTGCCGCGGTATTGGGTCTTCCATACCTCGCCAAACAGGTCTTTCTTCAAAAGCACTTTGTTCGACATTTGGTCCATCTGCACTGGCGGTCGACCTCGAATTTGCAGAGAATACAATAACCTTTTTAACAGGAAGCAGTGTGGCCGGCGATTCGACCGACAAAGACAACGGCGAACAGCGTAGCAGCACGGATACAAGCGGCGAGTTCTTTAGCGTTGGTATGCCGTTGCACGCGGTGCGCGCCGGGTATGTAAGACGACGCGCCGATGAGCAGCTATTCGATGCCGTCATGGCAGGTCGTTATGCGCATGTCGTCGCTCCAGATCGAAGTGGCAAGACCAGTTTGATCGCGTCCACAGCGGCTCGCCTCGAAAGCAACGGTCAAAAAGTTGCCATTCTCGATCTGGAACAGATCGGAGATCGTGACGGAGGTAGCGATTCCGGCCGCTGGTACTACAGTGTTGCCTACCGTCTTTTGCGACAACTTCGCATACGCTATGACCTGCAGTCCTGGTGGCAGGACAAAAACATTCTCAGTAACCGTCAGCGTCTGCTGGAATTCTATTCGGAAATCATATTGCAGCATGTCGACAGCCGAATTGTTGTCTTTGTTGATGAGATTCAGTGTATCGAGAATCTGACCTACGCTGATCAAATGCTCACGAGTATTCGGGCGGCACACAATGCCCGCACGACAGATCCGGATTTTTCACGACTCTGTTTCGTCCTGCTGGGAGAATGCGATCCTGTCAGCTTGATGCAGGAAGCTAAGCTGTCACCCTTTAACGTGACGCAACAGATACAACTCGACGACTTTTCTCGCGAAGATCTCGAGTTGTTCTCGACCGAGCTTAATCTTGGTCATGACGATGCAAGCACTGCGCTTGATCGAATTTACTTCTGGACAAATGGGCAGCCCTACCTGACTCAGAAGTTGGCGCGTGCTGTCGCTCGAGAATCCGCGGTTGAGAATGTCGAGGGGTTAGTGGACCGAATTGCCACTCGGCAGCTGGCGGGACGTGCCGCACTGCATAACGAACCGCACATGAGCCATATTCACCGCAGTATCGTCAACGATACGCAGCGATGCGAGCCGCTGCTGAATCTGTACGGGAAAATTCGCAAGGGTATTGAAGTACCTGCGGACCTGGGTTCCCCCCTGCAGCGGCGATTGATGGCAATCGGTCTGCTGGTGATTGATGACGAAAGCAATCTAAAAGTTCGCAACAGGATGTACGAGTTGGTGTTCACGGCGCGTTGGGCAAATGAAAATTTGCCAACGCGTTTCAAGGTGCCGGCGATTGTTGCAGGTGTTCTGCTGTTGTTTGCAATGATTCCATTTTGGTACACCCAATGGCTTCCCAACCCTTATGTTCGAGTGCTGGCTTCCGACGCAGCTGGCCTTCCGGAGGCAACAGCCGCGTACGAAAATTTTCGGTCATTCCCCGGGCATGCGGATACTGCGGAGAACCTGTATCGAGGGTTTCTCGATCGACGTGCTCTGGCAGCAAACGATGAGCTCGACATTCAGCGGCTTGCGACGCTGGTTGCAGAGGTCCCGAGCGCCGGGCGACGCGGCGACGAGTATGTGGCGGAGTTTTGGGATCGCAAGTCCAGACTGGCCCTGCGTGAGGAGGACCGGGATGTTGCGTTATTGGCGAAAATTAAGTCGCTGGTGCTGGCTACCGCGTCTCGCCGCCAGCGAGCGGCATCGCTCATCAGTGATGACTATCCATACTTGCTGACCACGCTTCCGGCCATACCAGGACGTACGACTGTTTTCGATCCGGTCGGCATGATCATGACAACCGCCGTTGGCGCAGAGATTTCTCAATACTCCTATTCGCAGCAGGGTGTACAGCATCGCGAACCGTGGTCGGTTACAGCGCTGGAAGTCAGTCCGCTGGTCCGTCGAGTCATAATCGACCGGGAGGGTGCGGTTAGTCGAATTGGGTTGACGCTCAACATCAGCCATTCGCGGCTGTCAGATTTACGCATCAAGATCATCGCACCGTCCGGCCGAACCGTTGAAATTGAAACTGGTATGGAGCGAGCTTCAAGCGATGATGATATTCGGATTCCGGGTGAGCAATTACGAGAACTGGTTGGCGAGTCGCTCAATGGTACCTGGAGCATCAGTATTCGTGATGAAAGCCTCGGGGTAGCAGGGCAATTGGTCGGTTGGAATCTGAAACTCAATTCGCAGGGGGCGGTAGAGTATTTTCAGAGAGGATTGAACATTCCGGACCCGGTGGAGAGAGAAACCGACAATATCTGGTTTGATCCCTCCGGTCGGTATGCTGTTGCCCGCGCCATGCAAAGCGACAGTGCGCGACTGTGGGATTTGGCGTTTGCCGAACCGGTACGCGCCATCGCACTTGATGAGAGCGAAGCGTTGATTGGCCTTGATGCGTCAGCGCGTCGACTGGTAACAGCTATTCAGGATAGGGTGAATGTCTGGGATACGGCGACTGGCGACCGCATAGCCACTTTGCCAGTGGGTGCAGCCAGTAGCAACGCGATGCTCACTCCGGACCGGTCGAGTTTGTTTGTTGATCGCCGGGGCGATGCAGAGAGTCGTCTGCAGGTATGGAATCTCGATGATGGAACAATTACGGCCGAAGTGATCGTTCCCGGTGTACCGGCATTGGTTGCTATCGACGCGTCAGGAAGCCGGGTGGCAATTGCTGATTTCGACAGGGCAGTGCGGGTCTGGGACTTTCAAACGACTGAGTTACTGGGGCAATTCGACCTGCAGGCGCAGCCCGGTGCCATCAAACTGTCGTCGAGTGGCGCTGCATTGGCTGCGGTTTTCCCCAACGTTGGCCTTTCCCTTTGGGATGTTTCGAATCCACAGCGACCGTTGCTGCAAGAGTTTGGCGGCGGGCAATGGCAGTTTGCGTTCTCACCTTCCGGTAATTATGTTGCCGCTGGCCAGCCCGAAGCAGGGTTTCAGATCTTCAATAGCGCCGATGGCGCGTTGATCGGTCCGCCGTTGGGCGTGCGCAAAACCGGACAGGCAAAGGATATTTTGGCCTTCAGTCAGGATGAGCAGGTATTGCTAACGGGCAGCAACGACAGTAACACTCGCATCTGGCGGGTACCGACCGCCGGCGTAGCGATCAATAATGTCGAGCAGTCACCTGCGCACACAATATGGAGTCCGTCAGCCGACCATCCACTGGCGGTAGCGCCGGACGGATCGTTTTTCAGTATTGGTGATGCCACCGGACACGTCCATATCATACCGTCGGATACACCGTTATCTGAACTGGCGGTAATCAGTGAAGACGTTAGTTTCGTCGGGCATAACAGCGAGGTGAGTTTGGTGGAAATTGCGCCATCGGCCGCACTGGTAGCCAGTGTCGCCGCTGACAACACGCTGCGACTGTGGAGGACGAACAACGGTGAGCCGCTTGAGTACATGATTGAAATATCCGGGGCACCCGTGTCACACATGGTTTTTTCGCCGAATGCCGAATATCTGGGCCTGCTGAGTGGAAGCCGAGTGTCTGTGGTCGATGTCAGCGTCGGCACATTGGTCGCTGAATACGAGACCGGCGGTGTCTTCAGTGGGTTAACGTTCGCGGCGGACGACAAGCTTTATCTGGGCAGCAATAATGGTTCTTTGCAGTTATTGAGCCGCGGCATCGATAACAACTGGAATCTGCAACAGGTCTGGCAGGGACCGGCCGGAATTCGGGTACTTCGAGCCTCACCCAGGGGCGATTTTCTGATACTGATTGACGACAATAATCTTGCCAGCCAGTTGATACTTGCGGAAAGCCGCTTAGGTGATGCAACGTTGCAATTGCCCTCTGAGGTGCAGGAAGTCGTATTCAATGCCAACGGCACGCGGGCCTACTTCAGGTCTTCGCGATGGGTTCACCGCGCCAGCCTGTCGACAAGCGGATTGATCTGGACGGATGCGTTATTTGTTCCACGAGCACTCAATGGCGCGGGTATCGTTTACGGCGACGGTGCGAGCGACTCGCAGATCGGTCAGCGCTTATTCCTGCCGACGTCCAAAAATGGCTATATCGCAATCGTCGAATTGAATTTTGATGGGTCCTCGTCAACGAAACTTTTTGGCAGCAGGGACGAACTATTGGAGGAATGGCGTGGCCGAACTATCGCAACTCCCCTCGCAGAGTCCGGACCAGTACCTCAAGCTTTGCAGCCGTAACGTCTGCCGGTGCAACCGGCGCACCAACAAAAACCGGTACCCGTGCGAATAGTCGACCTGGGATTTTTCGGAGTCCACCGGATTTACGTCGACTGAACCAACTTCCCCACAAGCGCCCGAGTGCTACTGGAACGACCGGAACCGGACGTCGTGCGATAATCTTTTCAATCCCCGGTTTGAACGGCTGAATTTCGCCGTCGGTAGTCAGGCCACCTTCCGGGAATATGCAAACGATATTGCCGGCGGCCAGTTCCTCGTCGACCTTTTCGAATGCGTCATTCATCAGCTCTTCATCCTCTTTTCTGGACGCTATCGGGATCGCTTTGGCGTTGCGAAAAATAAAACTCAGGAATGGCATCTGAAAAATTTTGTAGTACATGACGAAGCGCATCGGCCGTGCGATCGAGCCACCGAGAATAATAGGGTCCATAAAGCTGACGTGATTGCAGACGACAACCGCAGGGCCACTCTTGGGGATGTTTTCAAGGCCGGTGGGTCGAATCCTGTAGACGACGTTGATCGCCAGCCAAGCGAGGAATCGCATCAGGAATTCCGGCAGCAGCGAGAAGATGTAGACCGCCACCAGGAGATTCAATGCAGCGATGAAGAGAAACAGTTCCGGTATCGAAAAGCCCGACTTCAAAATGACGATACTGAGCAGCGATGCTGAGACCATCAGCAGTGCATTGAGGATGTTGTTAGCAGCAATAATGCGCGACAAGTGTCGCCGTTCCGAGCGTTTTTGAATCAGGGCGTATAAGGGAACACTATAGAATCCACCGAACGCACCGAGCAAAGCGAGGTCGGTGAGTATGCGCCAACTGCCAGCACGACCAAGGAAGTCACTCACGGATACGACGCTCGACATCGTTGCGCTCGGTTGAGCGAAGTAAAGATCGATCGCGAACAGACTCATACCAATCGAGCCGAAGGGCACCAGCCCAAGTTCGATGCGGTGTCCTGACATGCGTTCACAAAGCAGTGATCCCAGACCAACACCAACGGCGAATGCGACCAGCAGGGTGGTGACAACGGATTCGTTGCCGTTAAGAATGTCAGCGGCGTATGCGGGCATCTGGATCGTCATTGCCGAACCGAAAAACCAGAACCAGGAGATTCCCAGTATGGAGAGAAAGACGCTTTTTTCCGCGCGTGCGAAACTAACGATACGCCAGGTTTCCTTCCAGGCGTTCCAGTTAATCGTAAGCTGGGGGTCGACCGCTTCGGTTTTCGGTACCTTGCGACTGCTGAGATACCCCAGAATAGCGACCGTTATCAGAATAACGGCCAACAGGATTTGCCGGTCCGATGTAAAGTCGATGGCTTCAACACCGACGATCAAGCCGACGATTATCGCCACATAGGTTCCTGACTCGACCAGCGCGTTGCCGCCGATCAGTTCCTCAGTGCGGAGCTTCTGCGGGAGGTAGGCGTATTTGACGGGGCCAAACAGCGTTGACTGACAGCCCATCAGAAACAGGACGAACAACAGGATCTCGTAAAGCTTTGTTAGAAGGGCAATAGCGGCAAGTATCATCAGGCCGATTTCGAGCAGCTTCACGTGCCGCATGAGCATGGACTTTTCGTACTTGTCGGCAAGCTGTCCCGCCGTCGCAGAGAAAAGGAAGAACGGCAGTATGAACAGGAACGCCGCCACATTGGCCAGCACTGTGTGCCCCATTCCGAGGACTGTGACGCCCTGAAATGTGATCAGAATCACAAGTCCATTGCGAAAAATGTTGTCGTTTAGTGCGCCGAGGAACTGAGTCCCGAAAAAGGGCGCAAAGCGGCGTTGGCTGAGAAGTAGAAACTGGCTCGATCCTGACAAAATTCCGTCCTCTGAGGTCGGCGACGCGTCACTATAGCCTGAAATCCCTGATTGCCGTTCAAAACTGCGAACTCGCGTCGGTTTGGCAATTTGACATTTTTGCTATGATAGCCAGCGGGTTGCTTCGATTTGCCACTCATTTGATCAGGCGATAAAGATATTCGAAAAATGCGAACCATGCACACAAAACTGCTATTGATCGTTGGCGGCATCAGCCTGCTGGCCGCCTGTTCTGAGGAGCGTCCACCGCGCTCGACTCAGAGCTTTGTTGATAACCCGATGATGCTCGAGGCAGTAATGTTGCGCTGTTCACAGGACCGCGCGGCGACACGCTACGATGCTGAGTGCGTCAACGCGAGGGAGGCGGTCAAAATAGTCGAGACGAAAGAAGAGGCCGCTCGCAAAGTTGAGTGGGAGGCGCGCTCAGAGAGCAAGCGTCAGGCTTTACGCAGAGCTCAGGAAGCAGCGTCGCAGGCCCGCAGACGAGTTGCAGAAGAAGAGCGGCTGAGAAAAGAAGCGGAATATCTGGCGCAGTTTGGTCTGGATCTTCCGCCGGCCGATGTTTCGTCGGAAGAAGAGGGCGAAATTGGAAACCTGCCTGCGGCGGTCATTCCCGAAAGTACCGAGCAACAGCCGACCACTTCAGGGCCAGGCGATGTTATTCCAGCGACCGACGGAGGCAATGCACCGACCAGTCCCAATCAGCCAGACGAAGAAGGTCCGTAATACGACCTGAAGCAGGTACGCGATCCATTACACCGGCGTAACAAACAGGGTGATAATTAATTACTGGTTTCCGGCATGCTGATCACATGTAAATCTCGCTGCGGAAACGGAATCTGGATGTTGTGTTTGTTGAGTGCTTTGTAGACGGCGCAATTTAGCTCGTGTGTCACTCGCCCCCGGTCCACGGGTTTTGCGATCCAGCCCAATAACTCGAAATTAAGACTCGACTCGCCGAATACTCGGAAGCGCACGCGAGGTTCCGGGTTCTTGAGAACGTCCGGATGGTCCGCGGCGACGCTGGCCAGCACTTCAATCACATTATCGATGTCACTTCCGTACGCGACACCCACACCAACACGAATGCGGTGTTGGGCAGGAGGTCCGCCGGCTTCGTTGATTATTTTGCCGTTGCCGATGATGCCGTTGGGGACGGTTATCTCAACATCATCGCGTGTCAGAATGCGGGTGCTGCGCAATCCGATGTCGGTAACAAGACCACGTTCACCAGAATCCAGAATGATGAAGTCGCCCGCTTTATACGGCGCGTCCATCACAATGGAGACACCGGCAAAGAGATTTGACAACGTGTCCTTCGCAGCGAAGCTGAGGGCTAAACCGACGATACCGGCAGAAGCCAGCCATGCCGTGACGTCGATTTTCCAGGCAAGAAAAAGAAAGTAGACCGTCAATGCGACAACAACCACTTTCATGACGTTGTGCAGCAGCGACAACATGCCGGTCTGAACGATCTTGCGCTCTCTACTCTTGGAGAACACCCTGACGACCAAAGACATCAGCTGCATGATCGTGTTGTACCAAACGAAGATCGCGATCGTTTTCAGGATACCAACGGTAATAAAGGTCGTGACGTCGGGCAGACCGATGCGGCGCGTGCCGAGCGCCAGGCCCAACAAGACGAACGACATAAAAACAGGCCGATGCACCAGGTCCACCATCTGGTCGTCAAAATCGTTTGACGACTGGCGGGCAAAGCGACCGATAATTCCGGAAATAATCCAGTCCGCAACTTTCCCGATCAGGATAAAGCTCACGACAATGATTGCCGCCTGCAGATAGACATTAGGGCCGATGAGCTCCGCGGACTCTTGAATCTGCGCGATCAGTTCAGTCAGTGTCATTGATAACCCGTCAATCGTTGCATTGTCTTAGTAGTTTGGATCGTACTCTTCGTCCGTCGAACCCTCGTCCGGCATACCGAATGTACGAACCTCAATCTCTTCGTCCGCAGCGGGTGATGGAGCAGCAGGCCCACCTGTCGTCATCCCGGGCTGCTTGGGCAGGCGGGTGGTTTGCGCAGTCAAAATTTGCACAAACGTATTGGCAATATCGGGTGCGATGTTGGGCGAACTGACGAAAATTCTTTCGGGGGTCATCTTGCTGTCGCCGTAAAATGCTGCGTTAGCCTTCCGGTCCATGGTTACGCCAGCGCCTTCAATCGCGACACCTGCGAACAGTCCCCGGCTACGCGAGTAGGAATAAACCTCGGCTTTGAACTCGATATCTGTCGCGATCGCCGTATGCCTGCCGAGCGGTCCTGCTGCCACCGACGCGTCGGCACCCAGGGTCAGACGACCGTTTTCGATGCCATCAACGCCTTTACGCGTCTTGAAAACCAGAATGATGTCGGTTGATTGCGCTCCAACTTGCCAACCGACGCTGCCGCCAGTCAATGTGACAAACGCCGGGTTGCTCCAGGAATTATCATCCTGTCGGACCACAATGATGCCTTTGCCCCGCCTGGCGCCCAGCCCGAAAGCCGCTTTGACCACATCGGGGATTACCGCGACCGCATAGGCTCGAGACAATAATGCGGGTGGCACGGTTTTTTCCGGAATTCTGAGAAGTTGTTCGAGAACATCGGAAGCATCGCCGACGCGTTTTTCTTCTCGCGTTGCGGCTTCTGCGGTGCTGGTGATTAGCATGACAAGAAGTGTCACAACGACAATTAAGGGTTTTGTATTCATGGTGATTAGGATGTCTGGATCGCTCTGGAGTTCAATAATACGACAGCTCGGAGCTGCGGGCACTACCGGTGGACGAGAATCGGTGGCAATGGGTAGTTCAATGTAGCGCAAACGGTGCGAATGAGTTCAGCTTCACAGATCGATAATTTGCCATCGTAAGCGGCAGTTGCGCTAACCGCCCGTAACAGCGCGTCCTGTCCTTTGCTGTTAAGTCCCAGCAGGATATCCAGACTGTGGTTGAGAATACTTACTGTGAGTTCACGATCGGATTTGAACTCTGCGCTGTGCGCCCAGGCTCCCAATGTTGCCTGGCCCGCCTTGAAGGCAGCGATCCGACCCTCCTCAGTGTCGTGGCCATAGTCTGCAAGTACGCGCAGAAGGTCTACCGCAGCTGACTGCAAGTCGCGACGCTTCGCACGAGTCGCATTGCGCTTGCCCGTTGGGTCAATGGCCCGGCCCAGATTGCTCATCATGATGCGATGGAAACAGAACTCGAACAGTTCGATCTCGCCGTCACTCTCAATGAGTCGTGCGGTCAGAGAGACGAGATAGGACAGTTCCTGCGATGGACGTAGTTTCAGCGCGGGAAATGCTATCTCCAGCAACGGTAGCCGATACTCTGCGCCGGTCACGGAGAGTTCATCGTAGAAGCGTCGAACAAATTGGGCACGCTGTGGCCCAAGCTGTTCGTGCAGCAGTGTGAACTGTCGGTCAGTGACTTTTCCGGACTGGTCGACAACCAGTGCGATGGCCAGCAGATAGACCAGTTCTGATGAATGTGCGGCGTCGTACAAGATTTCTGGAATGGACTGACGCAAATTTTGAGCGAACTCGACGTGTTCGTTCTGCGGTTGCCCGACCGTATCGGCGATCGATTCGGACAGCACTTTGAATCCGCCGCTTGCGATCGCCGTCGTGACGTTGCCAGCGAAAGCCGCGTGCTGCGATTCGGTCGCTGTTTCTATTTGTCTACTGCGTGGATCGACACGCGGAAAATCGCTTGGTTTGAAACTCGGGTCCAGAGCCTGGATGCGAGCGACTAATGGTGGGTGCGTCGCGAACATGCCGCTGAAGCGTGCACCGCTTCCGAACAGCATGTGACTGATTTCCTCCGGGTCGGCCGCACTGATGTTTGATCCTTCGCTGTAACCGCCGATCTTTTTTAAGGCGTTTGCAATGCCGTCTGTCTGCCTCGTGAATTGGACCGCAGACGCATCTGCCAGGTACTCGCGTTGCCTCGATACTCCCGCCTTGATTATTCGAGCGAAAAACACGCCAATTGCACCGAGAATGACGAGCCCGAGTCCAACCACCAGGATGGCGGGGTGACCTCGATCACGACGACTGGAAATAATACTGGCGTGATAGCTGCCACGAAAAACCAGTCGCCCGATCAGGCCGAGAGCCATGATGCCGAAGAGCACACCCATAAGTCGGATATTGAGCTTCATATCACCGTTCAGAATGTGACTGAACTCGTGCGCGATAACCCCCTGCAATTCGTCGCGATCGAGAAGCTCGAGCGTTCCACGCGTTACGGCAACTGCAGCGTCGCTGGGAGAAAATCCCGCGGCAAAGGCATTTATCCCTTGCTCTTCCTCGAGGACATAGATTTCCGGTACCGGTACTCCCGATGCAATCGCCATTTCCTCAACGATGTTTCGTAGCCGGCGTCGCAGCGGGTCCTGAACATCAGTTGGCACCAAAGTACCGCCCATATCGACAGCAACGCGGCCACCGCCAGCGGAAAGTCGGGAGGTTTTGTAAAGGCTGGACCCAAATATGAACAGTGTGGCAATCAGGCCGGTGCCCACCAGAACTGACGCCTGCTCACGCATGAACTGGCCGACTGTGTAGCCGTAGTCCCGCATTCCGAACGTGTACAGGGCGAAGCCAACAATGGCTGTGACCGCGAGAACGATAACGATCGTTGCTACGACGTATGCAAAGACCAGGCGCCGCGATGAGCGGCGTGCCTGGTCCTGTGCATCAAAAAAGTTCATTCAGGCGCTAATGCGACAACTAGCTAAACGAAACTTCTGGCGCGTCGCGCATTTCCTCTGCTTCAATTTCGAGAAAGCTGGCGAGCTTAAAGCTGAAGAAGCCGGCGATGATGTTATTCGGGAAGTTCTCAGCCGTGTTGTTGTAACTTAGGACCGCATCATTGAAAGCCTGCCGGGAAAACGCAACCTTGTTTTCGGTGCTCGCGAGCTCTTCCTGAAATTGCATCATATTTTGATTTGCTTTGAGATCAGGATAAGCTTCAGACAAGGCAAAAAGTCGACCAAGGGCACTGCCCAGGGCACCTTCGGATGCACCCAGTTTTTGCATGGCTGCAGCATTGGCAGGATCTGCTTTGGCGGCGTCAAGATCGGAAACCGCTGAATTTCGGGCCTGAATGACAGCCTCAAGGGTTTCGCGCTCATGTTTCATGTATCCCTTGACGGCTTCGACAAGATTAGGGATCAGGTCATGGCGCCGCGTGAGTTGTACATCGATTTGGGCGAATCCATTGCGCACACGGTTGCGCTCATTGACCAATCGGTTGTAGATACCAATTAGCCAGAATACGATCGCGGCAATTACGCCCAGGAAAATCAAGAATGAAATCACTGTCCAGCTCCTTTAACAAAGGTTGTGAACCCAAGCATAACCTCGGGCTTGGGGTAAGACTAGCGGTGTTGTTGCTGTTGGCGCCGATTGTTGTCAAGGCCGAGTGGTTCGGTGATGCGCGGCCAATGATGGGTACTGAGGTCAGTGTGTACCTCTGGAGTGACGATTCAGAGGACGGTCTTGCCACACTGGAGTCCGTATTTCAGGAGGCGCAGCGCATCGACCGGCTTATGAGCACCTACAAGGCTGATAGCGAAATCTCGGAAATCAACCGCAAGGCGGCACAAACACCTGTCGCTTCCGGAGCGGAGCTATTTCGCCTGATATCCCGGTCGCTTGAGATTTCGGAACTCACAGACGGCGCCTTCGATATTACCTACGAGAGCGTTGGGCAGCATTATGACTTCAGGGGACACCAGCGGCCTGATGCACAGACGGTCGAAACCGAGCTTGAGAACATTAACTTTCGATTCGTGCAGCTTGACGATGAGGCGCAGACGGTTCGTTTCGGCCGCGACGGCGTACGCATCAACCTTGGCGGTATCGCGAAAGGCTACGTGGTCGAGCGGGGTGTGAGTATTCTGCGCGAAAAAGGTATTCAGAACGCGATTGTGACGGCTGGTGGGGACTCGCGGCTGTTAGGCGATCGCCGCGGTCGGCCGTGGATGGTGGGCATCCGTGATCCACGCAAAGAAGGTGAGGTCGCCATATCAGTGCCACTTCAGGACGAGGCGATATCGACCTCAGGGGATTATGAGCGCTTTTTTGATGAAGACGGTGTGCGTTACCACCACATCATCCACCCCGGCACCGGGTCGCCTGCGAGCGGCGTGCACAGTGCGACTGTGTTTGGTCCCGATGCGGTGACGACCGATGCGCTTTCAACCAGCGTCTTCGTCATGGGCGTCGATCAGGGTTTGCGCTTGATCGCCAAACTGCCGGATTACGAGGGCATTGTCATCGACTCTGATGGCCAGGTGTTCTACTCCGACGGGCTTGAACAACCCGCAAAACCTGCCTCAGAGTAAACCGCCGAAAACCCGGCAATGTCGCTGAAAGGCGACGGATTTTCACTTTAAATTCAGGTTGATACGCCTATTATAAGGGCTCGTATTCGGGTGAAAAAAATCGTTGGGAATCGAACTGATTTAACGTAATCTGTAAGGGTTTCGCGCCGTTCCTGTCGCACAAACACGCTGTGATTATGTTCAGGAAATCCGGGTTTGTGTGACGATTATCACGCCTCTGGAACGCCTTGGCTGTCACCATTCGTGGTCATCGGAAGGAATCGACGAGCAAAACAAGGAAAGGACTGATGAAATTCAAGAACTTAACGTTGGGACTGCTGGTAACGGTCGTTGCGGCAACGTCCCTGGCGTCATCCGGGCTGGAAGGCCAGGCGGCGCCGGATTTCGCACTCAAAAGCTCCACGGGTGAAAACCTGCGTTTATCTGAGTATCGCGGTGACGTTGTAATGATCAATTTCTGGGCGACCTGGTGCGGTCCGTGTCGGCAGGAAATGCCGTTGCTCGACGAGTTGTACACACGCTATGAACGCGTTGGATTCAATTTGCTGGGCGTGAACATTGATGATGATTCTCGCCGGGCAATGCAAATGATCGAGGAGTTGGGAGTCAATTTCCCGGTGCTCTTCGATGCGAGAAAAGAGGTCAGCAAACTTTACGAAGTAGAAGCGATGCCGGTCACAGTGCTGGTCGATCGTGAGGGTAACGTTCGCTATGTGCATCATGGATATAAACCAGGGTACGAGGAAAAGTACCTCGACCAGGTTCGTTCGTTGCTCAGAGAGTAACCGGAACGCCTGTCGGCAGGAGAATAGATAGTGGCGAAAACGATAATCAGCCTGATCGCGCTAGTGACGCTCTCGTTTAGCGTCGCTACTGTGGCCCAGGACAGCGATGACGCAGATTCGGGGGAGGAATTTCGCAGTATCGATCAAGAAGTGCAGATGCTGAAAAAGGATGTTCTTGATCTGAATCGGGACTTGTTCCTGCTTGAGGAAGAGTTGCTGTTTCCGGCCAACTCGCAGGTTGCTTTCTTCGTGTCCATGGACGTTGGAGAATATTTCGAGCTCGATTCGATCAATCTCAAGATTGATGGCAAGGAAGTCGCCAATTATTTGTACACCGCTCGTGAAGTCGACGCGCTCATTCGTGGCGGGGTACAGCGCGTCCATATGGCCAATCTCAAAACTGGCGATCACGAGTTAGTCGCCATCTTCACGGGCAAAGGGCCACACGTTCGAGAATATCGACGTGGTGCGACATTGAATTTCAACAAAGGCATCGGTGCAAAATACGTCGAGTTGGAAATAACGGATCGAGTCAAGAAGCAACAGCCTGAATTCGTTATCAAAGAGTGGGAGTGATTTTTGCGCCAAGGTCGCTCCATAGGTTCTCCCCTGCGTTTATTATTGGTTCTTCTGGCGCTGGCCGTGCCTGTGGCCTATGCAGCGACGAACGAGAAAGAATCAATAGTCGTCGATGATCCGCACTACGGTGAGGTGCTGTTCTACTTTTATCAGGAAGATTATTTTCCGGCGATTGTAAGATTACTGGCGGCGCAAGAACGGCAGAAACTTGATGAACATGCCGAGGATGCAGAGTTGTTGCTCGGCGGCATGTACCTGTCTTTTGGCCACCACCTCGAAGCCGCTGCGATTTTCGAGCGGATGCTGGCGGGCAACGTATCAAGCGACATCCGGGATCGGACCTGGTTTTTTCTTGCCAAGATCTGGTACCAGCGCGGGTACTTCGAGAAGTCGCAGCAAGCACTGAATCTCATCGCGGGCGAACTGCCCGATAATCTGCGGCGCGAAGCGCTCATGATGCGGGCGCAAATCCTGATTGAGTCCGGTGAGTTCGATAGTGCGATCTCCCTTTTGCAAAACTGGGAGGGCAAAACAGAATGGGCGAGTTACGCAAAGTTTAATATCGGTGTTGCGTTGGTGCGCAGTGGTCGAATTGAAGAAGCGCAGCGGGTGCTCGCCGATCTGGGCAGTCTGAATCCCTATAACGAAGAACTAACGTCATTGCAGGACAAGGCGAACCTGGCGCTGGGTTATGCGTTGTTGCAGGACGAGCAGCCGGCAGCGGCCAAATTGCCACTACAACGCGTTCGTCTGGAAGGGCCATTTTCCAACAAGGCGCTCTTGGGCGTTGGTTGGGCGGATGCCGAAATGGACAACTTTCAGCGGGCGCTTGTTCCCTGGATGGAGTTGCGCGGTCGCGACTTGCTGGATTCGGCCGTGCTGGAGTCGATGTTGGCGATCCCTTACGCCATGGCGAAACTCGACTCCATCAGCCAGGCGGCGGATCACTATCTGAACGCTATTGAAGCGTTTTACGAAGAAAACAATCGTCTGGACAAAATGATCGCTCACATAGAGTCGGGAGTGATGTTTGACCAGTTTCTGACGACAGATCCGATGGGCAGCACGGGCTGGTATTTTCAGCTGGCGCAGTTACCGGAAGGCCCGGAGGCGCGCTACCTGTTTCACTTGCTTGCGAAGCACGAATTCCAGGAGGGTCTGAAGAACTATCGCGATCTGGACTACCTGCATCGCAATCTCGATACCTGGCAAGGCAGTATCGATGTCTACAGCAACATGCTGGAGACCCGCAAACAAGCCTATGAAGAACGACTGCCGCGGGTCGAGGAAACGCTCGGTCGTGCCGATCTTGATGGCATGGTCAACAATAAACTGGGCCTGGACTCAACGCTCAACAGTATTGAGAAAAGTCATGACTGGCTCGCTCTTGCCACGCCTGCAGAGTTCGAAATGTGGGGAGAAATCACCGGACTGGAGGCAAGCCCCGCCTTGCGTTCTGACCTACCGGAGGCCGCGGAGGTTCGCGACAAAGTTCAGCTCTTGAAGGGCGTACTGCAATGGGAACTCGAACGCGAATTCAAGGGCCGCTTGTGGAGTAGTCGGCGTAACCTGAGGGACGCTGGCGAGGCTCTGGTCACCACGCAGCGATCACGTCGGCAAGTTGACGAGACTATGCGAAATGAGCCGCTAAGATTTGCTGGCCTGAGTGAACGGGTCAATGGCCTTGAACCGCGCATTGCAGGTATGCAGATGCGAGTTGACGATGCTTTAGCCGATCAGCGCGCGTTCCTGCAATCCATCGCAATCGGTGAATTACAGGCCCAGAAAGAACGTCTCGATATCTATACGCTGCAGGCGCGTTTCGCGCTGGCTGCGATTTACGACATCTCTTCGTCAGCTGCCGAGGAGACGCCATGAAGCTGCGATCCACTCTTGGCTTGCTAATTGCTGTGTCCGGCTTCGCACTCCTGTTGCCTCCCGCTGATGCGGCCGGCGTGCAAGAAGAAGACACGATAAAAAGTCTCGAAAACAAAGAAGTCGAGATTCGCAAGGGAAAAGTTATTCAAGGCAGTTCGAATCTCGCGCGAGAAAATTATCGGGCGTTTCTCGACCTCGTGTCGGACGATCCGGAATTGCGCGCTGAAGCGATGCGCCGTCTCGGTGACCTTGAGCTGGAGGCGACAGAAACTGAACAACTCACGCAGAACATTGATGCACTTGAAGGTAATGGCTACGGCAACGCCGTCAGTCTTTATCAGCAGCTGCTTGAGACTTACCCGGACTATCGCCGCAATGACACGGTGTTGTATCAACTGGCTCGCGCTTATGAGGTTGGCGGCCGAACGGACGAAGCGCTCGACGTTTTAGACGAGCTGGTGCGTCGGTATCCTGATACCCCGTTAATCGATGAGGTCCAGTTTCGTCGAGGCGAAATGCTGTTCTTACGCAAGCGTTACAATGATTCGGAAGCTGCCTATCAGGTAGTTATCCGATACGGTGAGGAATCGCGATTCTACGAACAATCGCTGTATAAATTGGGTTGGTCGCAATTCAAACTGGCGTGGCACGAGGACAGTCTGACGCCATTTTTCGAGTTGCTTGATCGAAAGATCGGCGACATCGAACTTGGAGAAGGTGAGCAGCGTCTGCAGGCTCTCAAGCGTGCCGAGCGAGAATTGGTGGAAGATACTTTCCGCGTACTGAGTATCAGTTTTTCCTATATGGAAGCGGCAAAGAGCATCAAGACATTTCTTGCCGGCCGCGGCAACCCGCATTACAGCTACGCTATTTATCAAAACCTTGGTGACCTGTACCTGGAGAAGGAGCGCTACCAGGATGCGGCTGAAACCTATGAGGCATTTGTTGCCCATGATCCGTATCACGCCAAAGCGCCTTTACTGCAGGTTGAAGTCATCGAAGCCTACAAGCAGGGCGGTTTCCCCAGCCTCGTTCTGGATGGCAAGAAAGCCTTCGTCGAACGTTACGGCATGGATGGCGAGTTCTGGATTCGTAATCCGCGCGAAAGTAACACTCAGGTTGCCGCAAGCCTCAAATCGAATCTGACGGACCTCGCGCAGTACTACCATGCAGAGGCACAAAGAGACGGCGAGATAAGCGATTACCAGGAGGCAGCAAATTGGTATCGAAAATATCTTGCGTACTTTCCTGGTGAGATCGACAGTGCGAATACCAACTTTCTGCTGGCCGAAATTCTGTTCGAAAGTGAAGATTTCCAGGCTGCGACCGTCGAGTACGAACGCACGTCTTACGAATACGCGTTACACGACAAGTCTGCAGAGGCTGGCTATGCCGCTATTCTCGCGTATCGGCAACATGAGGAGCTCATTGAAGGCGCGCCTAAAGAGGCGTGGCATGCGAATTACCTCGACAGTGGCCTCAGGTTCGCAGATACCTACCCGGATCATCCGGAGTCAGGTGCTGTTCTGACGACCGTCGCGGAAGACCTGTTCCGGCAGAATCAGTTTGACCTGGCAATCGCCGTCGGCGAGGCGGTGGTTGCGAAGCAGCCGGCGGTGGAAGCCAGTCTATTGCGGACAGCGTGGACGGTCATTGCGCATTCGCAGTTCGATCTGCGGAATTTCGCTGTGGCCGAAACGTCTTACTACAGCCTGCGAAACTTTACGCCCGTCGACGATCAGGTGGCCGGCCAGGAAATCAAGGATCGTATCGCGTCCTCCATTTACAAACAGGGTGAACAGGCACGTGACAGTGGCGATCTGGAAACGGCGATCACGCACTTTACCCGGCTCGGTCAGGCGGTGCCGGATTCTGACATTCGCGCAACCGCCGAATACGATGCCGCAGCCGCATTGATTAACCTGCAGGCATGGGACCGTGCTTCGGGCGTTCTGGAACAGTTCCGTGCGGACTATCCGGACAGCCAGTTTGCCGACGACATCACGCAAAAACTGGCTGTTACGTATATGGAGTCCGGCAGATTTGCGAACGCTGCGGCTGAGTTTGAACGTATCGCCTCTGCGGATTCGAGCGATGATGAGGTCCGCCGGGAAGCGTTGTGGAAGGCGTCCGACCTATACAAAGACACCGGTGCCCTGGCCGCCGAGCAGCGCGTTCTTGACACCATTTTGGACCGCTATCCTGATCCGCTGGCAGAATCCATTGAGGCCAGGTTCCGATTGCTGGAAATCGCCCGCCAGTCAAATAATGACTTAGAAATCACTGCTCGACTCGAAGCGCTTGTCGCCGTCGATGCCACTGCTGGAGCTCAGCGTTCGGATCGAACTCGATACCTGGCAGCGATCGCATCACTTGAGCTCGCCGAACCCGTGCGGCGACGTTTCGAGGTCGTGAAATTGTCGCAACCGCTGGCGAGCAGTCTGAAGCTGAAGAAAGACCTGATGGAAGATGTTATCGCAGCCTATACCGGCGCAGCTGAGTACGGCGTTGCCGAAGTCACTACCGCGGCAACTTTCAGACTCGGTGAGGTCTATGAGCAATTCAGTGCCGATTTGATGACATCCGATCGTCCATCGGAACTGGGTGCCGATGCACTGGAGCAGTACGACATCCTGCTTGAAGAGCAGGCGTTTCCATTTGAGGAAAAAGCCATCGATTTATACAAAGCAAATACCGATCGTGCATCGGATGGTGTGTATGACGAGTGGGTTCAACTCAGTTTTGAGCGCTTGGCCAGACTGATGCCGGCCCGCTACGCGAAAGAGGAGCGCAGCGAAGATGTTGTTACAGCGCTGTACTGACAAGATGCGATTGATGACCGCGATGCTACTGGCGTTGCTGCTGCTTGCCGGCTGTGGTGGATCTGCTGGCGTGAAAAATGCCGCTGTGCCGCAGCAGACCGCCGGTGCATTAAGTGATGGTGATAACAGCGAGTTGGCACCCGTCATTCCGGCAGGCGCTCTGACGTTGTTTGAGCAAGCGGCGGCTGCGATGGCGGCCGGAGACTTTGTCGACGCTGAGCTGCGTTTCAAGGAATTCCTGCTGCAGTATCCGGAGTATCCGGGTGCGCATGTCAATCTGGCGATTATCCATGCCAGTAATGGAAATGACGCCGCGACAAGGTCCTCAATCGACTCGGCACTGGCTCTGGACCCCGCCCATCCCGCCGCATTAAACCAAATGGGCATGCTACTTCGCAGAAATGGCAAATTTTTGGAAGCAGAAGCCGCTTATATGAAGGCCGTCACAGTCGCGCCCGAGTACGCCTTGGCACACTACAATCTGGGCGTTCTTAATGAACTTTATTTGCAACGACTGGAAACGGCACTGCAACACTTCCAGATTTATCAGTCACTTGTTGGCGAAGACAAACAGGTTGCGAAGTGGATAACGGATCTGACGCGTCGCGTAGCGGCGAATCAGCGAACGGCAAACGTGGCGGACTGATGGTGATGAGTAGACTTGTGCATATTGTTAACAAGGTTTTCGCTACGGCCATCTCAGTCGCCATGTTACTGGCAGCGTTTACCGCTTTTGCCCAGGATGAAGTTGAAGATATCGGACCGGCTGTGGACACATCGGCGATCGAAGAACCTGAGATCGCGGCTGCACAGCTGGAGGATATCGGACCGGCTGTTGATACTTCTGCGTCGGGTAATGAGATGACCCGGAGTACGACTGGTATTCGGGTGATGGACTCACTCGAACTGGAGCGTACCGAAATTACGGGCAATCAGGAGCTGCCAACGGTGATGTACATCGTGCCCTGGAAAAAGGCGGACCCGGGCGATTTGATGGGCAAGCCTGTGAACACACTGCTCGATGAGGTGCTGGCACCGATCGACAGGGAAGAATTTGTCAGACAGGTCGATTACTACCAGGACCTGTATGGCGAAGATAAACAAGAGTAGGAGCGGCTATTAGCCGCGATTTTAAACATCTGTTTTAGAGGAGCAGACAAATGAGCACTATTGTGCGGTTTTTCCAGGATGGTGGGGCATTCATGATCCCAATCCTGTTGGTATTCGGCTTTGGTCTGGCAATTGCGATCGAACGCTGGACTTATTTAACCATGTCGGGTGCGAGCAATCGCGCTTTGTGGAAAAAGATCGTGCCGTTCTTAAAGGCGGGCAATTTCCAGGAAGCGGCCCAGCATACGGCTAAATCGAAGGCAGCAATCGGCTCGATTCTGACTTACGGCCTGTACCGCGTTAAGTCAGCGCGTCGCCGCGATGATATCGAAAAGGCGATGGAAGAAAGCCTTATGGAAGTGTTGCCGCGACTCGAAAAGCGCACGCACTATATCGGTACTTTGGCCAATATCGCTACGCTGCTTGGCTTGCTGGGAACGATTATTGGCTTGATCTCAGCATTTACGGCTGTTGCGGAAGCAAACCCGGCGGACAAAGCGGACATGCTTTCGGCATCTATTTCGACGGCCATGAATACCACGGCATTCGGACTGATAGCGGCGATTCCCTTATTGCTGATTCACTCGTTGTTGCAAACGAAAACCAACGCCTTGGTCGACAGTCTGGAAATGGCGAGTGTCAAGTTTTTGAATGCAGTTACCGAACGTCAGTTGAAGACCGGAGCTTAAGTCATGATCGGTAGCCGCAGAGGCCGTGGACGGCGTAATGTCGATTCGGCTGAGCTCAATATCACGGCGTTCATGAACCTGATGGTGATTCTGGTTCCGTTCCTGCTTATAACCGCGGTGTTCTCGCGATTGGCAATTCTCGAATTGAATTTGCCAGGCTCCTCTACTGAGTCCGTGGAACCGCAGGATCAGGTATTCCAACTGGAAGTCATTGTGCGCTCCGACAAGATTGAAGTCGGTGATCGCAACCAGGGTCTGTTGGGTATTTACCCAAACACCGAAGACGGCTATGACTTTGACGCTGTAGGCGAAAAACTCTCGCAGTTGAAAAAGAGTTACCCGGACAAGACGGACGCATCGATCCTGCTCGAGCAGGAAATCTCCTACGACACCGTGGTGCAGATAATGGATACCGTCAGGTTGTCGGTCGACATTGAAGTTGACGAAGATGACAAGCAACAACTGGTCCGCGCAGATCTGTTTCCCGATATTTCGATCGGCGATGCGCCGGTCCTGGCAGGAGGTGCCTGATGGCCAAGTCCGCACGCGCCAAACGCATGGACAAGCATCACCGCCGCAATAAGGGCTCGGGCGCGCTGAACCTGGTGTCGCTGATGGATATTTTTACGATTCTGGTGTTTTTCCTGCTGGTCAATTCATCGGACGTGGAGACCCTGCCGAACGCGAAAGACCTGCAGCTGCCTGAATCGATTGCTGAAGAAAAAGCCAAGGAAACCGTTGTCATCATAATTGGTAAAACCGACCTGATCGTACAAGGTAATCCGGTCGCTAAAATTGCAGACATTTTGGAGACTCAGGGCAACGATATTCCCGAGCTTCGAGAAGCGTTGATGTCGCAGAATGACCGCGTATTGCGCCGTGAGGCGCAGGAAAATATCGCAGCACGTGAAGTCACGATTATGGGTGACAAAGACATTTCGTACCGACTGCTGAAGAAGGTTATGGCTACGTGTACGCAATCGGACTACGGACAGATTTCGTTGGCCGTGTTGCAGAAGAGTTCCGACGAACTCGATGACATTCAGGCATCACGCTAAGGCGCAGGGACGAGGAGTCACGGAATTGGATCTACCGTTTTATAGAGAGTATGACCTGCCCTGGACAACAGGGCAGAGCCAGGACAAGAAGTTCCAGCGCTTGCTCGGGATCATATTCCTGATATGCCTGGTACTCAGTATTGTCTGGCCGTTCATTCCAGTTCCAGAACCTGATCCGTTTGACGTCGAAGAGATTCCGCCACGTATTGCGCAACTGTTGCTTGAAGAAAAACCACTGCCTCCACCGCCGCCTGTAGTAGAGGAGGAACCGGAGCCCAAGCCAGACGATCTCGAGCCTGAACAGGTAGTGGAAGAAACTCCAGACCCAGAACCTGAGCCGATACCCGAACCTGAGCCTGATCGCGCAGAGATCGCCCGTGAGCAGGCACAAGCGGCACTGATGCCATTTGCTGAAGACCTCGCGGACCTCGTTGATAACGAATTGCTCGAGCAGGTTGCAGATGACCGTGATCTGAGCGCGTCGGTAGGCGAAGCGCAGCGCAATGAACGCTCAATGATCACGTCAAAAGTGGGTACGGCCTCCGCCGGTATCAATACGGCGGCCATGAGCCGCAGTACCGGCGGGACAGGCATTGCGGGTCGCGACACTACGCGAGTCGTCAGTCCTGTTGCCGGTATAGGTAAGACAGATGGTGCTGCCAGTCGCTCGGGATCAAGTGGCAAGGCTTCTCGTTCGCGCGAAGAAATCGAACTCGTTTTCGACAAGAATAAGGGTGCGATCTTTGCGCTATACAATCGCGCGCTGCGGCGAGATCCGTCTCTGGAAGGGAAGCTTGTGCTGCGGTTGACAATCGATCCGAGCGGAGCCGTGTCCTTTTGCGAGATAGTCTCCAGCGAATTGAATGACGAAGAGCTCGAACGCAAGTTGGTGCAGCGCGTCAAATTGTTCCGCTTCGAGGCGCGGGATGTTGAGGCAGTTACGACCACCAAGCCGATCGACTTTTTCCCGGCCTAGGTTAGCTCTTGGCAGCGTTTCTCGTGTATGCATGCTGCGAAAAATTAACTTGCAATTCGAAAGTAATGCCATAACAATCCGCTCATCTCAAGACACGGATAGCAACCGAATGAGCCAGTCTTCCAGAGCCGAAAAGTCCAGTTGTCCGATAAGCTATAGCCTTGATTTATTTGGAGATAAGTGGACCTTGCTGGTGCTAAGGGATCTGATCCTGTGGGGTAAGACGCGGTTTGCCGAGTTTCAGGCAGCCGACGAAAAAATCGCATCAAACATTCTGTCCGACCGCCTGCGACGACTGCAGGAGCAGGGGATTGTTGAGATCGAGAAAGACCCATCCGATGCCAGACAGAAGCTCTATACGGTCACGAAAAAGGGACTGAGCCTCACACCGGTATTGCTCGAAATCGCGGCGTGGGGGGCATCGCAGGATCCTCAAACAGGTGCGCCGGACGATTTTGCCGCTGACTTCTACGCCGATCGCGAAACGTATTACGCGGAACACCGCAGTCGAATTGCGGGCCTTTTCGAGAAGCAGAACGAAGGCTAGCGTTGTTGCAAGGCGGTCTGAACGCGTAAACTGCTCTGATGCGAAAAATACACTTGATGGTAATACTGGTGGCGATGCTGTTTGGCATTGGTGAAGAATCTCGTGCCGAGATATCAATAGATCAGCTGATCGCTCAGACGGGAATAGCTGAAGGTGGTGTTGCGGTCAGCGAGTTGCCTCGCTGGAGCGGTGCGCACAGGATTCTGGTCTGGGATATGGGTATGGATCTTTCCGGCTTGATCGACGCCTCACCCGATGTCGAATTTATTCTGGCGAAGTCCGTGGCTGAGGCGATGCAATATGCAGCCGATGTTGATGCGATGATCGGATTTTGTGCTGCGGACCTTATCGACGCGGCTGAGAAGCTGGTCTGGGTACAAATCTATTGGGCGGGCGCGGAGCGGTGCCTGGCTGTCGATAAAATTGCCGACGGCACCGTCGTGATGTCGAACATGCAGAAAATGTCATCGCCTGTCATCGCGGAGCACGCGATCGCGATGATGATGGCTCTCAGTCGAAACTTGCCCCAATTCGTCAACATCATGGAGCAAGGCGACTGGTCCGCCGCAAGACGAGCTACTGCTGGCATGACGCCCATCGCGGGAAAGAAGTTGCTTGTCGCCGGTCTGGGTGGCATCGGGACCGAGGTTGCGCGGCTGGGGGCCGCTTTGGGTATGCGCGTATCGGGCACTCGAAACAGTTCTCGAAACGGGCCGGACTTCGTCGAGTACGTTGGATTGTCTGATGAGTTGAATGATCTGGCTGCGTCAGCCGATGTCATTGTCAACGCGCTCCCGGCCACCGCTGCGACTCTGGACTTGTTCGACGCTGAATTCTTTGCCGGCGCTAAAGCGGGTGCGATCTTCATAAATGTGGGTCGAGGGAAAACAGTTGTTACCGCGGATTTGATTGCCGCTTTGGAGTCGGGCCAGATTTCAGGCGCGGGCCTGGATGTTACGGCACCGGAACCTTTGCCCGCAGACAGCCCGCTGTGGCAGCGCGAGGATGTCATCATCACGCCGCATGTTTCATCGTCGGGAGGCGCAAACGAACGGCACGCGGTGTTGCTCCGCGAGAACGTGAGTCGCTATGTAGCCGGTGAACGACTGTTGAATGTCGTAGACCCGCAGAAAGGCTACTAGTCGCCAATGCACGTCGATGACGCGGGGCGCAGGACGGCGATAGACGGTGCGAGTCGTCGCCGCATCTATTTGTTTCGTCACGGATCGGTGGACTATGTCGATGCTGATGGCAACATCGTTCCCGACACCGATGCCGTTATTCTCAATGCAACGGGTTTGGCGCAGGCAGCACAGATGCGTGATCTGTTCGCCGATGTGCAGATAGACAAGGCACTTTGCTCGGGCTTGCCGAGAACTCGCCAGACCGGCGAAACCGTATTGGGTGATCGCGACCTTCCTCTGGAGGTAAATACGGGATTTCTTGAAATTCGTCAATTTGACGGTGAGGCGTCAGACGACTATGACGTAGTCGCCGATGTCGCTTTTTCTCACTGGCGGGCGACCGATAAGGACGCCAGGTTTCTGGGCGGCGAGCGTTATAGCGATTTCTATTTGCGTATCGAAAAAGCGATGCAAAACTTACTGCTGGATACGTCCTGGCATAACCTCGCTTTGTTTGCGCACGGTGCCACGAACGCGGCGATTCTCGGGTGGGTTACCGGTATTGGGCGCTCGGCGTTCGGTGTGCTGGATCAGGCAATGTGCTGTCTGAATGTCGTCGATATAGATTTTGACGAATCGGGTGCAATTCTCAGGAAGACCGTTCGAGCGATGAATATCACCGCGGATGACCCGGCCAAGAGCAATCGCCACGGTGGTGATATGGAGTCCTTGGCGCATCGATTATCCCTTGGTACACGGGACCGGAATGGAACCGTCTGAAGGTTTTCCGCCAATCGTACGGCCAGACGCGCGAATTCTGATACTGGGCAGTTTGCCCGGGCAAAAGTCGCTAACCGATCAAGAGTATTACGCTCATCCGCAAAATGCGTTCTGGCCGATAATGGCGCACCTGTTCGGAATCAGCGGTGACTACGACGAGCGATGTGCACGACTACGCGATAAGCGGCTGGCGCTCTGGGATGTATTGCGCGCCTCAATTCGTCCGGGAAGTCTCGATTCAGATATTCAAAAAGAATCGGCGATGGCGAACGACTTCAGGGCGTTTTTATCCGTGCACACGCAAATTGAACGAATAGCTTTTAACGGCAAGAAAGCCGAACAGTTGTTCCGAACGATGGTGCCAAACAGGGATTTCGAGAAAATTCAGTTGGTAGGACTACCCTCTACCAGCCCGGCTTACGCAGCCATGCCATTTGCGAGCAAGTTGAGCCGTTGGAGGACCGGGCTGGAGACAGTGCGGCCAGCAAGTTAACAGGAGAGAAAAATGATCGGATACGTCACAGTAGGTACCAATAAATTCGACGAAGCAGCGCAGTTTTACGATGCGCTCTTCTCGACGATCGGCGCTGCTCGAGCATACGATACCGAAACGTTCATTGCCTGGGGTACCGGGCCGTCGGCGCCCGCATTTTCGATAACCAAACCCTACGATGGCGGTGCGGCGTCGGTGGGTAACGGCGTCATGATTGCCATTGCAATGGACACGAACGAAAAGGTCGACGCCTTTCACGCCAAAGCGTTGGAGTTGGGAGCCAAGGACGAGGGCGCTCCGGGTCCTCGAGTCGAGACTTTTTATGCAGGTTATTTTCGCGACCTTGACGGCAACAAGCTGAACGCGTTTTGTTTCACGCCTGAATAATTTGTCACAAGGGGAACAATGCTGAATGCAGCAGCAATCTTTCTTCCAATGCTCGCAACGATGACGTTAACGGCAATTGTCTGGATATTTTTTCTGTTTCGCACGTTCCACAGCATCGAGCACTGCACCAGCTATATCGTCATGGCGCGGTTCTATCTGTACGTCGGTGCAGCATTGGCGTTGTGGTTCATGCTGGGCAGGGCACTGATCGTGGAACTGGCGGTCTACGTATAGATGATAAAAATAGACACACGGCTGCATCGGATCTTGCGCGAGGTTATCGTTCTCGGGCTGCTTGTCGTCGGCATTCTGGCCGGTCGACGTTCGCCGCGTGACGGCAAGCGACTGATCAAACGGGTCGTAGCGATCGGTGGCTATTTGCTATCGTCGAGAGACCGGATTCAGTTGGCTCGACCTGTAATTCCGGCGATTTGCCTAGAGCGCGCTATCGCCGGTCTCGCCCGTACGAATACGCCACGCCTGGTGAATGTTGGTGACAAAAATCTTGCCGTCGCCGACTTTACCGGTCTTCGCCGCGTCCACGATGGCTTCTACAACCCGCTCAACGTCATCGTCTGAAATTGCCACCTCTATCTTCGCTTTTGGAAGAAAATCAACGACATACTCGGCTCCCCGGTAGAGTTCAGTGTGGCCGCGCTGGCGCCCAAACCCCTTGACCTCAGTAACCGTCATACCCTGAATTCCGACTTCGCTCAGAGCGTTGCGGACGTCATCGAGGCGAAAAGGCTTAATAATGGCGGTGACTAGCTTCATTCTTTGATACTCCAGGCGGTGCAAGTGAGTTGTCGTATGCTAGCAATAGGCATGCTCTATGTGTACAACTATGCAGAATTATCCGGTGGAAAGACCATGAGCAAAGAAACCAGTCTTCTCAAAGAGCGTGAGGGTTGGCTTTATTACGGCGTGGCTGTGAGCTACGCAGTTATCGGCTACGTCCTGGGCATTGCAGGGCTGTTCAGCTATGCACCGCTAATAAACGCCGGGGCGACGCTTCTGTTGGCCCACTCGATGACAATCGCGGCCTACCTGATTCACGAGTGTGGCCACAATGTGGTCTTTCATCGTCACCGGGACAACGCAACTCTCGGTCGGATGATGAGCTGGTTGTGCGGTGCTGCGTACGGCACCTATGAAGACATGCGCTACAAGCATTTTCGACACCACGTGGATAATGATGATGTTGTCTGGTTTGATTACGAGGGCTTTTTCGAGCGTCATCCGATTGTCACCAACGTCATCAGGTTTCTTGAGTGGTTCTATATTCCGGCCCATGATCTGCTGATGCACGGCGTCATGATTTTCACGTCGTTTATTATTCCGCAACGCCGTGATCAAAGATTACGCAACGTGAGCGTGATTTTGATTCGTGGCGGGGTCTTCCTGACGGCGGCGATCTTGTTTCCGAAAGTCGCGCTGCTGTACGTGATAGCGTATCTCATGATGATGCATATCCTGCGTTTCATGGACAGCGTGCAACACGATTACCCATACAATACAACGCTCTTCGAAACCTCACGTGCGCCGCATAAGGGTGATGCCGAATGGGAGCAGGAACATACATTTAGCAACACGCTGTCATTGCGATTTCCGCGCCTGAACTGGTTAACTCTGAATTTCGGGTATCACAACGCCCACCACGCGAATATGCACATACCGTTTTATCGTTTACCTGCGCTGCATGCGGAGCTGTCCGGCAACGATCCCAATTTCGTCATTCCTTTCAGTTCTCAACTGCAGCTCTATCACAAAAATCGGGTCTCCAGAATTTACAATCCACAGCCGGACGACTACCCGAAAGGGAAGGTATATTTGCGTACGGCACAATCCGGTACCGGTGCGATTGGCGGCAACGCTGCGTCATTCCTTACATCTTTTTGAGGACACCTTAAATGTCAGACAATGTTGGTAAGCTTGGTTGGCCAGACATGACTGTTGATGACGCGAGTGGTCTTCGTGATTTCTACCACAAAGTGGTTGGGTGGAAAATAGAAGACACGCGCATGGACGGCTACGACGACTATACGATGATGTCGCCTGATGATGGCGAAGCAGTTGACGGGATATGCCACGCAAGAGGCGGCAACGCGGATCTATCTGGCGGGTGGGTTATTCTGTGTAATCGAAGATCCGAGCGGCGCGCAAGCTGCTCTGTATCAATCGTGACGCGGTAGCGACTGTTGCGACCCGTATTCGAAAGTCCTAACTGGCATTTAGCCGCGGCCAACCTCGTTGGTGCGTCCGAGTGCTATGCCATTGCCGAGCATCTCGTTTCGTTCGTGTGCTCCACGGTTTCAAATAATGGCACCAGCCTGCTGGTGTTTCATTCTGATGCGCCGCCGGAAGTCTTGCACCATTCACTGGCTCCAAGTCGGGCGCGCCACTACCTGGACCGCTATTTGGCTGGGCCGTACCTGCTGGATCCGTTGTACCAAATGGCATTGCGGTCCGATAAACCAACGCTGTGCCGATTTCGCGATACGCAGCCCGACCGCTTCCACTCGAGTGAGTATTATCGGCAATATGTCGAGCGGACTCACCTTGTTGACGAAATGGATTTTTTGCTTGGCGTGTCAGCGACGAGCACATTGGTCGTCGTGTGCGGTCGTACCGAAAAACGATTCACGCGGCAGGAGTTGAGCCGTTTGCGACTGGTCGAACCCATCGTCAGGTCGGCGATGCAAAGAGCGTGGGACAGTCGAGATAGCAAGGTGGTTCTTGATGACCGTGATCGGGGAATACATCAACGTTTGACGGAGTGTTTTGAGAACTTCGGCGAAGATGCGTTGACGCAACGGGAGAAGGAAATTACCCAGTTATTACTAAGGGGGCATTCTTCCAAATCCATAGCGCGTGAACTGGGTATTGCGCCGGGCACCGTCATGGTCCACAAACGCAACCTGTTCGCCAAGCTGGGCATAACTTCGCAGTATGAATTGTTCTCAAGTTTCATCGATGCACTCTCTAACTCCTGACTGTTGACGACCCGCGTTGGTAAGCGTACCCCTCAGGCGGTATGTCATTACCAGTTACAGGCGAGGACACTACTTATAACTTTAGATTATCGGAACGAGTGTGATGTTCGAGTTTGATTTTGGGCACGGCGAAGAAATTGGTCTCTTGCGCGATACCGTGCGCAACTTTGCGACAGACCGAATCGCACCACGCGCGGCAGCCATAGACGAAAACAACGAATACCCAGCAGACTTGTGGCCGGAACTTGGCGCGCTCGGGTTACTGGGAATTACCGTTGAAGAATCCTACGGGGGGTCGGAGCTGGGTTATCTGGCCCACGTAATTGCCATGGAAGAGATCAGTCGCGCCTCGGCGTCCGTCGGTCTCTCTTACGGTGCGCACTCGAATCTTTGTGTTAATCAGTTGCGGCGCTGGGGTAATGAGGAGCAGAAACAGAAATATCTGCCCAAACTCGCATCCGGGGAATTTCTCGGCGCGCTCGCGATGAGTGAAGCCGGGGCAGGCTCAGACGTGATGAGCATGCGTGCGGTCGCTGTGAGGGACGGAGACGAGTACGTCCTTAACGGATCGAAGATGTGGATAACCAACGCGCCGGGTGCTGACGTCATGATCGTCTACGCAAAGACCGATCCTGCGGCAGGCTCACGCGGCATCAGTGCCTTTCTTGTTGAGGGCAACACGCCCGGATTCTCAACACCGCAGAAACTCGTCAAACTCGGTATGCGTGGCTCTGACACGAGTGAAGTGCTACTCGAAGAATGTCGTATCCCGGCGGGCAACTTATTGGGAGAAGAAGGCAAAGGTTCAGCAATCCTGATGAGTGGACTGGATTATGAACGCGTCGTACTGGCTGGCGGGCCGCTGGGGATCATGGCTGCTTGCATGGATCTGGTCATTCCATACATTCACGACCGCAAGCAGTTCGGGAAAGCGATTGGTGAGTTTCAGCTCATGCAAGGTAAAATTGCTGACATGTATACGGCTTTGAGCAGTTGTCGCGCGTATGTTTACGCCGTAGCAAGCGCTTGTGACCGACAGCAAACTACACGTTTTGATGCTGCAGGATGTATTCTGGTGGCGGCCGAAAAGGCGACCTGGATGGCGGGCGAAACGATTCAGGTGCTGGGTGGTAATGGCTATATTAATGAGTTCCCGGCGGGCAGACTCTGGCGTGATGCGAAGCTGTACGAAATTGGTGCCGGGACCAGCGAGATCAGACGTATGCTGATCGGTCGTGAGTTATTCAACACAAGCAAATAGGAACTACGTGCCAACCATTACAAGCAAAATCGATCGCTCATCTGAGGACTTCGAAAAGAACACAGCGTCGCATACAAAATTGGTCGATGAGCTTAACGAAGTTAATGACTATGTAATGCAAGGCGGCTCGGAGCGCTCACGCGAGAAGCACCTGGCGCGAGGCAAATTGCTTGCACGCGACAGAATCCGTTTGTTGCTGGATCCGGATGCTGATTTTCTCGAATTGGGACGTCATGCTGGCTGGCGTGTCTACAGCGATGATGTGCCGTGCGCAGGTATTGTTACTGGCATCGGTCGCATTCACGGTATCGAATGCATGATCGTGGTGAACGATGCAACGGTGAAAGGCGGTACCTACTACCCGTTGACCGTCAAGAAGCATCTTCGAGCGCAGGAGGTCGCCGCAGAAAACCGTCTGCCGTGTATTTACCTTGTGGATTCGGGCGGAGCGTTTCTGCCACGTCAGGACGAAGTGTTTCCCGATCGCGATCATTTCGGACGGATCTTCTTTAATCAGGCGCAATTATCAGCAGCCGGAATTCCACAGATTGCCGTCGTGATGGGCTCCTGTACAGCGGGTGGCGCTTACGTGCCGGCAATGTGTGATGAGTCGATTATCGTGCGCAATCAGGGGACGATCTTTTTGGGTGGGCCGCCGTTGGTCAAGGCCGCGACCGGTGAAGTTGTAGATGCCGAGACGCTGGGTGGCGGCAGCGTACATTCTCGAATTTCCGGCGTGACGGATCATCTGGCGGATAATGACGAACATGCGCTGTCGATCGCCCGAGAGATTGTTTCCAATCTCAATGAAACCCGGACATGCCCTGCAGATCGACGAGAGCCGGTGGCGCCGATATATCCTGTTGAAGATATCTACGGCATTGTGTCGCGGGAATACCGATATCCTTATGATGTCCGTGAAGTCATCGCGCGCATTGTCGACGCATCAGAGTTCCATGAGTTCAAGAAGCTCTATGGCGCGACCCTGGTCTGCGGGTTTGCACGCATCGACGGCTACCCGGTTGGAATTGTCGCGAACAACGGCATTCTTTTCCCGGAGTCAGCACAAAAGGGAGCCCACTTCATTCAGCTTTGCAATCGCCGGCGTGTTCCGTTGGTGTTCTTGCAGAACATTACCGGATTCATGGTTGGCAAGCGGGTTGAGCACGCGGGTATCGCCAAGGATGGTGCCAAAATGGTGAATGCCGTAGCGACAGCCAATGTACCGAAATTCACCGTGGTCATTGGTGGTTCGTTTGGGGCCGGTAACTACGCAATGTGTGGGCGTGCGTATAACCCGAGCATGATGTGGATGTGGCCGAACGCCCGCATCTCGGTAATGGGTGGAGAGCAGGCGTCGATGGTTTTATCAACGGTCAAGGCCGATGGTCTCGAGGCGCGTGGAGAAGAGTGGCCCGAGTCCGAGAAAGCCGATTTTGAAGAGACAATTCGCCAGCAATACGAAGTGCAGGGTAGTCCGTATTATGCCAGTGCGCGTCTTTGGGACGATGGTGTGATCGATCCAGTCGATACCCGGCGTGTTTTGGCACATGGATTATCGGCAGCGATGAATAATCCGGCGAAAGATGAGGCGCGGTACGGCATATTTCGTATGTAAGTCCATGTACAATCACGGCACTTAATCCATGGATGCATTATGGCGCTTGATTACGATAAGCTTATGGCGACGGAAGTCGTCGACCTTCCCTTACGGTATGACGATTCTGAAGCGATTCTCTACGCATTGAGTGTCGGTATGGGCCAGAACCCCCTCGATCTGAAGGAATTGCCTTACGTTTATGAGCAGGGAGAGTCATTCAAGACCCTGCCAACGTTGGCAACCGTTCTGGTACCGGACATGTTTCCCCCTGGGCTTGGCTGGGACTTCAGCCAGGTATTGCATTCAGAGCAGCGAATGCAGTTGTACCGGCCGTTACCCGCCAGTGCCGATATCCTGATCAATAAGCGCGTTTCCAATGTGTTCGATTGGGGTCCGCGCAAGGGTGCCCTGTTTCTTTTCGAGGCAGAGGGCAGGCTTGCCAGCGACGATACCGTGTTGTTTACGCTGGGCTGCACCGTGATGGCGCGTGGCGATGGCGGTTTCGGTGGTCCTTCGGGAAAAGGTCCCAGACCACACCGGGCACCACGACGAGATCCCGACCTGAGTTGCGATATTTCGACGCGCGAAGATCAGGCTTTGCTGTTTCGACTGACGGGCGACAGGAACCCATTGCATGCTGATCCTGCAGCGGCGACCAGAGCGGGATTCGATGTTCCGATACTGCACGGCATGTGCAGCTACGGCATTGCCTGCCGCGCGGTGCTCCAGACGATCTGCGATTACGACTACACGTTGATTGAGAGTTTTGACGCTCGATTCACCGCCCCGGTATTTCCAGGCGACGTAATAACTACGGATATGTGGCAGGACGGTAATATTGTTTCATTCCGCTGCTCTGTAAAAGAACGAGACACGATTGTTTTGCGAAATGGCAAGTGCACACTTGCGGTTTAGGGAACCAGACCTATGGTCACAAACAGCCTAAAAAATAATCGCGTCATCGTAACAGTCGATACCGAAAATCATGTCGCCGACGTGATGTTGAATCGCGCCGACAAAATGAATGCGGTCGATCTCGAGATGTTCGAAGCGCTTGGGGCTGCAGCGGATACTGTTGCTGCGGACAAATCGGTTCGTGCGGTTGTCCTCCGCGGTGGCGGCGGCAATTTCTGCGCCGGCATTGATCTCAGCGTCATTGGCAATTCCGGCCTCGATTTCGGCAAAGCACTGATGCGCCCTGTCGAGCCATCGGTGGCGAATATTTTCCAGCGCGCGGCCTACGCATGGCGGGAGTTGCCAATTCCCGTTATCTGTGCGATCGAGGGCGTAGCCTTCGGGGCGGGTATGCAGATCGCGCTGGGTGCTGATATTCGCTACGCATCACCGGATGCAAAGCTGTCGATCATGGAATCGAAGTGGGGAATCATTCCGGATATGGGGTTCACGGCGACATTGCGGCATCTTGTTCCCCCGGATCGCGCCAAAGAGCTGGCGTGGTCGGCCCGAATTCTGGATAGCGCCCAGGCACAGGCACTGGGTCTGATTACAGCCGTGATGGCCGATCCGGTCAATGCGGCTCGGCAGTTTGCTGCCGACTGCGCGACACGTTCGCCGGATGCCGTTCGTGGCATCAAGACCCTGGTCAATGTCGCATGGCACCAGACAGAGGCGGAGGCCCTGGCGCTGGAAGCAAGGCTTCAAAGTGGCATAATCGGGGGCAAGAATCAGATTGAGGCCGTAATGGCAAACCTCGAAAAGAGAAAACCGGATTTCACCGATTAAGAGCTGGAACTTTGCGTCTGTCGTGTACTCCAACAGATCAGGATCAGCGCAGGAAGTAGCAGTTATTAACTCGACGACACCCCATAAACTCGTGTGGATCGTGGTTATCGCGATGCTCTCGCTGGCGTCGAATTTAGCCTGGTCTCAGCGCTCCTCGGAGTTGTCAGCCGATCTTCCCAATAGCCTGACGATGATGACCCAGGACAAGGTCGAAGCGCTGTTCGACGCAGGTGATTTTGAACGTGCGTTTTTTATCTACCGAAACGAGCTTGCGCCTATCGGCGACAAGTATGCGCAGTACATGGTGGGCTACATGTATTTGACCGGCATGGGTACCAGAGAAGACCCGATTGCGGCGTCTGCCTGGTACCGTCTGTCGGCGGAACGTGGAACACCAGAGTTCATTGCAGCTCGCGATCAATTACTGCGAAACATGAACGATGATGAGAGACGTCGTTCAGATGCTGAATACGTTCAGTTGCGCGCTGAGTATTGTGACCTGGCAGTACTGTTATCTTCCGTCAAACGTAACTTTAGAGAGTTGGAAGCCAAAACGGGTTCACGGATTCAGTACGATAGCACTGCCGTGACCGTTATCGAAACCGGTGATGGACGCGTTCGTTCCGGGGTTGATTATTATGGTTCTCTCAACGCGCAGCTTGAAGACAGACTAAAGCTAATGAAGGAAATTGGCGGTTTCGAGGATATGGATACTGACCCGGGGCAGGTCAACCTGCGCGAATTGGAACGCAGGGTGAAGGAATACATCGCATCAGTCGATTGAGGGCTTGGCGGAAAGTCCACGTGCCAGGATTTCAGGAAACTCTGTGACCAGCTTTCGACCCATTTCCGTGTCGCCGTGATACCACTTCGGAATCCAGTTGATCGAACCCATGATCGCGTTACCCGTCATGCGCACATTACAATCTGCAATACTGCCGTCGCGGATCCCGGTCTCCAGAACTGCCTCAAAATTGGTGCTGTGCTGACGTGACAATTCCAGTACTTCATCGCGGTGTGCGGCTTCAAGTGACGGAATCTCGCTCATGATTGCGATCGGTCCACGGTCGCCAACCATCATCTCAATGTGATAACGAAAGTACCGAAGCATGATGTCCATGCCGTTCTCGCCTTCGGCCGCGGCCCTTTCCAGAGCCTCGCGGCCCAGATCGGCGGCGCGTACGTAACAAAGATAAACAAGTTCTTCTTTGTTGCGGACATAGTAGTAAAGCGCTGCATCCGTCAGTCCCAGCACGTCGGCGACATTTCTGAGCGACGTGCCGCTGTAGCCCTTTTGATTGAAGCACTTCGCTGCCGCCTTGAGCATGCGAGCTTTCTGCAGCTCGAATCGGGTTTCTTCAGCGTTTTTCGCCATGGCGCAATAAATCCTTTAGGCACGTCTTCGAGGAAAGTAATAAGTTCTGCTACAATGTGTATCATTTTAATCCAGATTAAAATTATTACAACCCGAAAAGCTATTGATTTTTAAGGAAATTCCTCAATGAGTTCTGCAGCAAGTGATTTGCCAGGCGTTTCTGGCGAGACCCGCGAAGCGCCGCTTCGCTTCGTTACGGCAGCATCCTTGTTCGATGGTCATGATGCCGCTATTAACATAATGCGGCGCCTGATTCAGGCGCGCGGTGCTGAGGTGATCCACCTTGGCCACAACCGCAGCGTTGATGACGTGGTCCGGGCCGCGATACAGGAAGACGCGGACGGTATTGCCATCAGTTCGTATCAGGGCGGTCACAACGAGTTTTTCCGATACATGATCGATCGCTTGCGAGAGGCCGGAGCCGGTCACATAAAAGTGTTTGGCGGCGGTGGTGGCACGATCACTCCTGAGGAAATCGTGGAATTGATGGCGTATGGGGTCGAACGCATCTATCACCCGCACGATGGCATGGAGCTGGGCCTCGCAGCGATGATTGAAGATCTCATTGTGCGCACGGCTAAAGGACGGCGTCAGTCTGTAGCGCCAGCAACAGTCGAGTCCATGCAAACAACCGATATTGCGGCGACCATCTCCGCTCTGGAAGAGGGTGTCTTCAGTGATGCCCGGCTGTCCGCGCTGCGCAAGGAATGGCAATTACAGGCGCGACAAGTGCCGGTCATAGGAATCACCGGTACAGGCGGCGCGGGAAAGAGCAGCGTCACCGATGAAATTCTGAATCGCTGTCTGGCCAGCTTTCCCGATAAACGCATTGCGGTTCTCGCGGTCGATCCGACCCGGCGCAGAACTGGCGGAGCGTTGCTCGGTGATCGCATTCGGATGAACTCCCTGCGGTCCGAGCGTATCTACATGCGCTCGATCGCCACTCGACGGCAACACCTCGCGACCAGCGAAATGCTGAGCGACCACATACTTTTCCTCAAGTCGCTGGGATTCGATCTGGTTATCGTGGAGACCGCTGGCATTGGGCAGAGCGATAGCGAAATTGTCGATATGGTCGATTTTTCAGTCTATGTCATGACCAGTGAATACGGCGCCGCCAGCCAGCTTGAGAAGATCGACATGCTCGACTTCGCTGATCTGATTGTGTTGAACAAATACGATAAACGCGGCGCGGAGGATGCGCTGCGTGATATTCGCAAGCAGTGGAAACGCAACCATGTTGCCTTTGATATTGCTGACGATGACATTCCGGTTTATCCAACAATTGCGAGTCAGTTCAACGATCCGGGTGTGAGCTGGATGTTCAGCGAATTGTGCCGGCGGACTGTTGAAAAGATCGGGCTGGACGAGAGCAAATGGTCGCCGGATATTGATACGACTAATCGCGAACCGCGTTCGACAGCGACTATCCCGGGTGCTCGCATTCGCTACCTCGCGGAAATAACGGAGCAAGGTCGTGCCGCGAATCGTGAGGTCGACACCCAGGCTGTGGTTGCGAGCCGCGCGCAGCACATTTATGAGGCATTGAAACTCCTGGAGGATCCAAAGCTTCCGGGTGAACTGGAGTTGTACAAGGGTGACGACCTGGTTGAGGGTGAAGATCGCAGCCTGACAGTGTTACGCCGGCGATATCAGGAGTCGATTTCTGACTTGTCGTCGGAATCCATCCGACTGCTGCAGGAATGGCCGTCGCGGCGTGCGGCAGTGAAGACAGAGAAATTCAGCTATACCGTCCGCGGCCGTGAGATAACCGGCGACAATTATCTCGAAAGCCTGAGTCATCAAAAGATCCCCAAAATCGCGGCGCCGGATTTCACTGACTGGGGCGAATTGCTGACGTTTCTGTCAAAGGAAAATCTTCCTGGCGCTTATCCCTATACGGGTGGCGTTTATCCGTACCGACGTCACGGCGAGGATCCGACTCGGATGTTCGCTGGAGAAGGCACTCCCGAACGCACCAATCGCCGTTTTCACTACCTGTCACAAGGGCAGCCAGCAGCGCGACTCTCGACCGCGTTCGATTCAGTTACCCTGTACGGCGAGGACCCACACGAGCGCCCGGACATCTACGGGAAAGTCGGTAACTCCGGTGTGTCGATTGCCACTGTCGACGACATGAAGAAGCTGTACTCAGGATTCGACCTTTGCGATCCGAGCACATCAGTGTCCATGACCATCAACGGACCCGCGCCAATGATACTGGCGTTTTTCATGAATACGGCGATCGACCAGCAGGTAGAAAAGCATCTGCGAGAGTCCGGTGAATGGGCTGCCGCAGAGAAGAAAATAAACGCGCACTTCGAGACGCGCAAGCGACCGCTTTACGAAGGGGATTTGCCGGAGGGAAATGGCGGACTCGGGATTGCCTTGCTCGGCATATCAGGCGATAAATTGGTCGACGCCGATACTTACGCACGCATCAAGAAAGACACACTGTCGAAGGTCCGGGGTACGGTACAGGCAGACATTCTGAAAGAAGATCAGGCGCAAAATACCTGTATCTTCTCGACCGAATTCGCGATGAAGATGATGGGTGATGTACAGCAGTATTTCATCGAGAATGATGTTCGAAATTATTATTCGATTTCCATCAGCGGATACCATATTGCAGAGGCGGGAGCGAACCCGATCAGCCAGTTGGCCTTTACGTTGTCCAACGGCTTTACCATCGTCGAGTATTATCTCGCGCGTGGAATGGATATTGATGATTTCGCGCCTAACTTAAGTTTCTTCTTCTCCAATGGGATGGACCCGGAATACAGCGTTATTGGCCGAGTAGCGCGGCGCATATGGGCACGCGCCATGCGTGAACGATATGGCGCCAGCGCTCGTTCGCAGATGCTCAAATATCATGTGCAAACCTCAGGGCGCAGCTTGCACGCACAGGAAATCAGCTTCAATGACATTCGCACGACGTTGCAGGCCTTGTATGCGCTATTTGACAACTGCAACAGTCTGCACACGAATGCGTTTGACGAGGCAGTGACGACACCAACGGAACAGTCGGTGCGTCGAGCTGTTGCTATTCAGCTCATTATTTCCCGCGAGCTGGGCTTGAATTTCTGCGAGAATCCGTGGCAAGGGTCTTTCATCATCAAGGAGATGACCGACCTGGTCGAAGAGGCTGTCTATCAGGAGTTTGAGAGAATATCCGAGCGCGGCGGAGTTTTAGGAGCGATGGACACGATGTACCAGCGCGGCAAAATTCAGGAAGAAAGCCTTTTCTATGAAGGCAAGAAGCACGACGGTTCGTTGCCGCTTATTGGCGTAAATACTTTCTTGCCAAAGGAAGGGCAGGAAGACGAAGTGCATGACCTCGAGTTGATTCGCTCAACAGAAGCCGAAAAACAGGATCAAATTCGTCATTTACGAGAATTCCAGTCGACTCACGCTGATGACAGCAGCCTCGCGTTGCGACGCCTGCAGGACAAGGCACGCGAGCGCAGCAATGTATTTGCCGAGTTAATGGAAACAGTCAAGACCAGCTCGCTCAGCCAGATATCTGGCGCATTGTATGACGTTGGTGGTGAATACCGGCGCAACATGTAGAACAGCTTTTAAGGAGCTAATGGATGGCAGATACAGTTATTTACGATCGGCACGGTGCAGTTGCCGTTATTTCGATGAACCGGCCGGACTCTCTGAACGGATTTACCACAGAGTTGTGTGCAGATTTATTGCTTGCATTCGAGGAAGCGCAGCGCGACGACTCGGTTCGGACGATCGTATTCACGGGCGAAGGGCGAGCATTCAGTGCTGGCGCAGATCTCAAGCAGGGCTTTGTTGGTGATCGGACAACCCAGGGAAAACTGTTATTCGAATACGCTCCGGTACTGATGGCAATAGCCGACATTCCGAAGCCCGTGATTGCTGCCGTTCCTGGCTTCGCCGCCGGTATCGGTATGTCATTCGCATTACACAGCGACCTGCTCGTAATGGCGGAAGAGTCATTCCTGCTGTCGCCGTTTACCACGATTTCACTGCTTCCAGACGGTGGCGCCAATTGGCTTCTGGTCAGGCAACTCGGCTATCACCGCGCTTTTCAACTTAGTATTGAATCCGAGCGCGTCAGCGCAGAGCGATGTCTTGAGTTGGGTATCGCAAACAAAGTTGTTCCGTCCGCTACGCTGCGCGAAGCCGCTATTGCCTGGGGTGAAGAACTCAGCCATCGCGCACCGCTCTCTGTGGCTGCAACAAAGAAAGTCATGCGCCATGCGATGGACGGCGACTGGTTTGATTGCTTTACGATGGAGGCGCAGGAACAGGGGCTGTTAGCAAAGTCGGAAGATGCTAAAGAAGGTATCGCGGCTTTTCTTGAAAAACGTAAACCAGAATTCACTGGCAAATAAATACAAAAAGAGACAGAGATGGAGCGAAATATTTTCGATGATGAACACGAGATGTTCCGTGATGCAGCGCGGAGCTTTTACAAGCATGAAGTTCTTCCGCAGGGTGAGCGCTGGCGCGAGCAGGGTATTGTAGATCGAGATGCCTATTTAAAGGCGGGCGAACAGGGGATGCTCCTGATGTGGGCCGACGAAAAATACGGCGGTGCTGGCGTGCACGATTTTCGCTACGAACAAATACTCATTGAGGAGATTGCAAAGTACGGCGAACCAGGTTTTTTTATGACCTTGCACAGCCGACTGGTCGGGCCCTACATCGGAGAGCTTGGCAGCGAAGAACAGAAACAACGCTGGTTGCCAAAATGCATTTCCGGCGAATACATTCTTGCAGTCGCAATCACAGAGGCCGGCGCCGGCAGCGACGTGTCAGGGGTTCGCACCAAAGCGGAAGACAAGGGTGACCACTATCTATTGAACGGTTCCAAGACCTTCATCTCCAACGGTATTCTTGCTGATCTGGTTATTGTTGTTGCACGTACCGACAGCAGCCGCCACGGCCTTAGCTTATTCGTCGTTGAACGCGGTATGGACGGTTTTGAACGCGGTGAGAATCTGAAGAAGATGGGATTGAAAAGCCAGGATACCGCTGAGCTCTTTTTCAACAACGTCAAAGTCCCCAAAGAAAATCTTTTGGGTGAGTGGAATCGCGGCTTCTACCAGTTAATGCATTTTCTGGCCGAAGAGCGTCTTCTCGGGGCCTGCCAGTATCTTGCCAATGCGGAAGCCGCGTTTGATGCAACAATGGAATACACACAGGATCGCAAGGCTTTCGGTCAGGCCATCGCTGATTTTCAGAATACACGTTTCAAGCTTGCCGATATGCGCACAAAAATGGATGTCGCACAGGCGTTTGTTGATCGCTGCGTTATGGACCATAACGAGCAAAAGTTGAGTGCCGAAGATGCGGCGAAGGCCAAATTATTCTGCAGCGAACTTGAAGCGAGCGTAACGGATGAGTGCGTACAGTTGCACGGCGGTAATGGCTACATGGATGAGTATCCCGTGAGTCGGATGTACGCCAATGCGAGGATCTCTCGTATCTACGCAGGCACATCGGAAATCATGCGGGAAATCATCGCTCGTTCGCTGGGCCTCGATCCACGTAAGAAAGACAAATCAAACAAGGCGGCCTGACGATGCGCGTAGCTTTCATAGGGCTTGGTGTCATGGGTTTTCCCATGGCTGGCTATCTCGCGCGTAACGGTCACGACGTCACCGTGTATAACCGAACCGCAGCGAAGGCGGAAGACTGGTGCCACAATTACGGGGGGCGCAGCGCCGCAACGCCAGGTGATGCTGCCCGAGATGCAGAGATCGTGTTTTCCTGTGTCGGTAATGACAACGATGTTCGCGAAGTATTGCTTGGCGACGAGGGCGTACTGGCGTCAATCGCAAGCGGCTCAATCATCGTCGATCACACAACGGCGTCAGCAACGGTCGCTCGCGAGGTCAGCGCACTGGCCAGCGCAAAATCAGTTGGTTTTCTTGATGCGCCGGTATCGGGTGGACAGGCGGGTGCTGAGAACGGCCAGTTGACGGTTATGGTGGGTGGAACGGCGGATGATTTTGCGCGCGCTTCGCCGGTCATTGACTGCTATGCAAAAGCGATTACCCATATCGGTCCGGTCGGATCGGGGCAGTTGGCCAAAATGGTGAATCAAATCTGCATTGCCGGCGTTGTCCAGGGCTTGGCAGAAGGTCTTCACTTTGCGAAGCAAGCCGGCCTCGATCCGGCGGTGGTTATTGAGTCAATTTCAAAAGGTGCAGCGCAGTCCTGGCAGATGGAAAACCGCTGGCAGACAATGGTCAACGATGAATTCGATTTTGGCTTCGCCGTTGACTGGATGCGAAAGGACCTGGCAATAGCGCTCGATGAGGCCGCAGCAAATGGCGCGACTCTAGAGCTGACCAAATTGGTCGATCAGTTTTATTCCGAGGTCCAGGATCTCGGTGGAAAGCGCTGGGATACTTCCAGCCTGATCGCGCGGTTGACCTGAAGAGAGGTTGTGACACATGCAAGTAGCTGTTGATATTAGTCTCTATCCCTTGGATGAGGATTTCATACCACCCATCAAGAGCGTCATTGAGCGGCTTGGCCAGCACCCTGGCATTGAGATCGAATACAACCGGATGAGCACTCAGCTTCGGGGTGAATTCGATGTGGTCATGCCGGTGCTGACAAAGGAAATTCGCACAACGTTTGAAGACCTGCCCAAGGCGGTATTCGCGATCAAGATCTTGAATAATCCTGTCAATTGACCGTACTGTCGCAAGTCATCGAGCAGGCTCGGGCGCAATCGGTTCCTGAGCTTATTGCGGTAATTGCAGCGATCGCGTATCTCGGTTTCGCCATTCGTCAGCAGATTATTTGCTGGTTTTTTGCCGCGATCAGCACGTCTATCTATATATGGCTGTTCATCGAGGCCAGGCTCTATATGGAGTCGGTGCTGAACCTGTTTTACCTCCTTATGGCGGGATACGGGTGGTGGGTCTGGAGCGGTGGACGCGATGATGGCGATGGCAGGCCGGTCGTGATCTGGGCATGGAGAAGACATTTGACGGCTAGCGTCGTTGTTGTTTTTCTCAGCGCGCTAAGTGGCTGGACGCTCAGCGTCTACAGCGATGCAGCCTATCCGTACATTGACTCGATGACGACCTGGTTTGCTATCTGGGCAACGTTTCTCGTGGCCAGGAAGGTGCTCGAAAACTGGTGGTACTGGCTACTGATCGACCTTGCGTCGATATTCATCTATTGGACACGAGACCTGCAGTTGACCGCATTGCTATTCGTTATTTACGTCATCATGATTCCGTTCGGACTCATCAGCTGGAGGAATTCAATGCGCGAACACGGTGACAACAAGTTATCGATGCAATGACAGCGCTTCCGGACGATGTTCTCGCCACCATCCCGGGCTGGGAAGGTGCGACCTGTACTGAACTGACGGGCGGCCTGACAAATAAATCCTGGCGGGTCGTGCAGGGCGAACGTGCGGGCGTTCTAAAGGTCGATAAAAGCCCGCGTCAGTTGCCATTCAATACTCGTTACGATGAAGCCAGTGTGCAAAAGGCGGCGGCCAAAGCCGGTCTCGCGCCAAACGTCATTCTGGCCAACGACGGGTTTTATTTGACCGAGTTTGTAGAGGGCTCTGTCTGGGAGCGAGCTTGCCTGGAAGAGGAGGGCAATCTCGCGCGGCTCGCCACCGCACTGAAGAGGATGCACTCACTGCCCCTGACGGGCCGCTCATTCGATGCAACCATCGCGGCAAAACGCTATGTCGAAAAAATTACTGTTCTGGATTCGCACATCATAGAACGATGTACTGCGATAATTTCCAACATGCGCCTGCCGCACAATCTGTGCTGTTGTCACAATGATATTGTTGTCCAAAATATCATTACCACACCCGCTTTGATGTTCCTGGATTGGGAGTACGCTTGCGACAATGATCCATTTTTTGATCTTGCAACAGTTGTTGAGCACCATGAGCTCAGCGAGTCGCAGGCAGCGGTATTGCTGGATACCTATTTTGACGGTGATGGATTGCGCTGGCGACGGAGCATGGAAAAGTACCGCATGCTCTATCTTGCACTGCTTTGTTTGTGGATGGCTTCACAGCCGGAGATCGACGGTGCGGAACTCGATAAGGTTGTAGAGCGACTCGCTACCAGCTGTTTCTGAGTTCCCGCAGTTTTAAAAAGACGGCGCGCGCGTCGGGGCGGTCACCCATCTCGGGGAAATCCTCAAGCAGTTTTTCGAGGACTGATGAATTCTGTAATCGAAAGAACGTATTGATTTCTTTTTCCTGGCCCAGCGTCGTGACCAGCGCATTTTCAGGATCCTGGTCCTTGTAGTCGCGAATCATTTTTGCCGCGGCTGTGTTGTCGGGTTCCCGGTCCAGTGTAAATGCGAGATTGTTGAGCAGGTAGTCATGCCCCGGATAGATACGAGTGTCGTCACCAAGGATTTCGAGTTGTCGTTCGAAGGTTTCGAAAAGTTCGTCGGGATGACCGCCGTTGTGGCAGTTGCCGGCTCCGGCGTTAAATAACGTGTCGCCGCTGAATAAGCCGGGTTGGTCGGTACGGGACAAAAGGCAAATGTGACTCATGGTATGGCCGGGCGTGTCGAGGCACTCAAGCTCGACGGTGTTGCCGACCTTTATGACGTCGCCGGCGCCAACGCCTCGATCCATATTCGGAATTCGGCCTTGCGCATTACTGTGCGCAATGACTTTTGCACCCGTGGCACTGACGACGCCCTTGTTGCCGCCTGTATGATCACCGTGTTCGTGTGTATTCAGGATTTGCGAAATCGTCCAGCCGCGCTCAGCGGCGACCGCAAGACATTTTTTGTAGTCGAGCGGGTCGATAGCAAGAGCATCACCGGTCTCGGGACAGGCGATAAGGTAATTGAAATTTCGATAAGCGTTACCTGTCCAAACCTGTTCAACGATCATTGAATGCCTCCGGCTTCGTACATTACCTCACCGCCAACCCAGGTTTGCAGCACCTGGATATCGTCGATTTCTGAACTCGGGATTTCAAAGTAGTCGCGATCAATTACGATAAAGTCCGCCCACTTGCCGGGCTCAAGACTGCCGAGTATGGTTTCCTGATGTGCGGCGTAGGCTGCGGCCAGCGTGAACGAATGCAAGGCCTCCGCGCGAGTCAGTGCCTGGTCGGCGTACCAGCCACCGTCCGGTTCTCCGTCTCGCCCTTGCCGGGTAACCGCTGCATACAAGCCGTGAAAAGGATTGGAGAGTTCAACGGGAAAGTCAGAACCGTTGGCCAGGATCGCGCCGGAGTCGAGCAGTCGGCGCCAGGCGTATCCACCCGGGATTCGTTCGGGGCCCACACGGTCCTCTGCCATATTTCTGTCGCTGGTCGCGTGCGTTGACTGTATGGAAGCGATCACGCCGAGTTCGGCAAATCTGGGAATATCGCTCATCGCGATTATCTGCGCATGCTCGACGCGATTTCGCAGCGGTGACGGCTTGCCATTTTGGGCCTTTTCAAACGAGTTCAGTGCCAGCTGATTGCCGAAATCGCCTATGGCGTGAATACCAACTTGAAAGCCCATCTTATTGGCTTTGATAACTTGATTATCCAGCTCCTCCTGAGTCCAGAACGGCAAGCCACGATTTTCCACATCATCACTGTAGGGTTCGATCATCGCTGCTCCACGACTTCCCAGTGCGCCGTCGGAAACCAGTTTGACAGACGCGATTTCCAGTCGATCGTTGCCGTACCGCCTGATGGGTTTGCCGATCGCGTCGAGGGCATCACCGGCGCCGCCGATCATGGCGTAGATACGCAGGTCCAACTGATTGTCATCCGCCATCGAAAGATAGGCTTCCGCATTCATCAGGCTGATACCGGCGTCGTGGACGCCCGTCACGCCCTCAGCAAGCAAGGCGCGAACGGCCGCCGAAAGGGCACTTTGTGTGTCGTCCTTGTTGATCTGGGGTACGTGTTCTCGGACGAGTGCCATCGCTCTGTCGATCAGTACGCCCGTCGCACGTCCGTTGCCGTCACGAATGATCTTGCCGCCAACCGGATCGGGCGTGTCATTGTCGATTCCCGCGATCTTCAGCGTCGCGCTATTAGCCCAGCCAGCGTGACCGTCCACACGTCGCAGCCAGACTGGACGATCGCTGACCACGGCGTCGATATGGGCGGCAGTGGGAAACTCCTTAATTGGCCAGATAACCTGATTCCAGCCCCGGCCGAGTATCCAGCGAGTACTCGGATTGGCGTCGACGTAGCCTTTAATCTTCGCGACGGCATCTTCGACGCTTGGGGAGCCCTTGAGATCAAGGCTGGTATTCAGGAGTCCAAGTCCAAGGACGTGGGCGTGTGCGTCCGTCAGTCCGGGTAAGACCGTTTTCCCGTCGCCGTCGAGTTGCGTCGCTGCTGGATAGGCAGTGATTAGTTCGTCGTCTCCGGTCGCTATGATTCGACCGCTGTCGTCGAATATCAAGACAGTGAATGACTCGATCCCATCGTTCGTTGAGGTATAGCCCTTGATGTTGTGCAGCAAGGTGTCGGCTTGTGCGACGCCGGTCAGCAAGGTCAACAGGAGAAAAATAGTGCGCGATACGTGTTTTATACTTGTCATTGGATTACCTTATCACGCGATCTTCAGACCTCAAGCAGGAAATTGAAATGAAACTGGCCAGCTTCGAAACGGACAACAGAGCGACTTACGGCATCTTGGCAGGCGACACGCTTCGAGAACCCGATGACGCTTTTCGAGCAACGTATCCGGACCTGCGCTCGGCCATCGCTGCCGGCAAGCTCGATGAGTTGCAGAGGGGGCGAACTGGGGCGAGTCATGCGGTTGATGCAGTGCGGTTCCTGCCGCTGATTCCGGCTCCCGATAAAATTCTTTGTGTCGGCGTGAACTATCGACCGCATATCGAAGAAATGGGGCGAGACGTTCCGGACTATCCGGTTGTGTTTGTGCGTTTTCCCGGCAGCCAGGTGGGACACAGTCAGTCGGTGATACGACCGGTTGCCTCCGAGAAGTTCGATTTTGAGGGCGAGCTTGCCATCGTAATCGGCAAATCTGCACGACACGTCAAGCGCGCCGATGCGTTGGACTACATCGCCGGTTACTGCTGCTTTATGGATGGTTCTGTTCGTGATTGGCAGAAGCACACAATGCAATTTACGCCTGGAAAGAACTTCGCCAAAAGCGGATCAATGGGCCCGTGGCTGGTGACGCGAGACGAAATTCCGGACCCGGAGTCTCTGGCACTAACGACGCGTGTAAACGGCGTGCTGATGCAGGAAGGGCAGGTGGCCGACCTGATATTCGACATCCCGGCATTGATCGAGTACTGCTCGACTTTCACCGAGTTGTTGCCGGGCGACGTCATTGCGACGGGCACACCTGGCGGAGTCGGCGCAGCACGCACCCCTCCGCTGTGGTTAAAGGCCGGTGATTGCATTGAGGTCAATATCCCGGGAGTCGGTCTGTTGGTCAATTCTGTCGCAGACGAGTAGCAAGAATAGTCTTGTTACGCATTGATTTTGCAGGCAATGGTACAACGATGATTGCTGTGTTTTTTTTACAACAAAATAACTTGGATTGTGTCTAAAATATCTGCGATCGTCATAAAGGATTGACACTAGGCAGGTTTTCTGCGAATTTTCATATCAACAAGCGTAGTCTTTGAGCAACATCCGGGCTTCGCGCAAGTATGCTAGACACCTTCAGGTACGACTTGGCGGGGGATACAGGGGGCCAGGACCACGTGCTAATGTAGGTTTGGAGAAAAGCGGTTTCGTTACGGAGCCGCTTTTTTTTGTCTGCGATTCCTTACTGCACCTTCATGCCGGCAGCCAGGCATTGATTGCCGCCGCTATTTCATCCGGCGAATCTTCCTGAATGAAGTGGCTGCCCGCGACCGTTACTTCGGTCTGGTTCAAAAATGTGCGGCAGAAGTCTCGTTGCGCGCCCGTCAGGATGGCGCCGGGTTCTGCATTGATAAATAGCTTGGGCACCTCGGATTGAGCGAGCCATTCTCCATAGGCATCCGCTATGGCACAGACGTCGTCAGGTTGTCCCGCAAGTGGAATCTGTCTTGGCCAGGTCAAAGTCGGCCGCCGGTCTTCTCCAGCACGCTCGAACGGCCGCCGATAGACGGCCATCTCCTCATCGGTCAGGCCCCGCAACACCGAGCCTGGCAGAACGCGTTCTACGAAAACATTCTTCTCCAGCACCATTGACTCGCCACCCTCCGAGCGAAAGCCTTCAAATAGAGGTCGAATGACCTCTGGCCACTCGTCCCAGGTCATGGAGCGGACGATACCTTCCATGTAGGCGATACCTTTGACTTTATCCGGGTTCCGCATGGCCCATTCGAAACCAAGCGCGGATCCCCAGTCGTGAATAACCAGTGTGACATTGTCCGTCACGCCCAGTTGCTCCCAGGCGGCGTATAGATAATCGCGATGTTCCGTGTATCGATAGCTGTCGGGGCCCGGGTTATCGAGCTTTTCGGAATCACCCATGCCGATCAGGTCAACAGCGATACAGCGACCGCGATCAGCCAGCTGCGGCATGATATTTCGCCACAGGTAAGAGGACGTCGGATTACCATGCTGAAAAACAATCGGATCGCCTTCCCCCATTTCGACGTAGGCCATGCGCTTGCCGTTGACGTCAATCGTCTGCTTATTGAGTTCTTTCGTTGAGATCATCACTGGCTCCCTGCTACATTGAGTCACCATAACAATATCCGGGGACATCATGAACAAAGACAAGCGCCTGGCATACTGGCGAGCCAACTTGCGGCTGATGGGGATATGCCTTGTTATCTGGTTCACGGTCTCATTCGGTTTTGGTGTTCTGCTTGTCGATCAACTCAACACCATTCGTTTCGGCGGTTTCCAGCTCGGTTTCTGGTTTGCGCAACAAGGGTCGATCTACGTTTTTGTCTTGCTGATCTTCTACTACGCCTGGCGCATGAATCGCATCGACCGCGAACATGACGTCCACGAAGACTGAGGTTTTACGATGAGTCTTCAATTACTGACGTGGATCGTTGTTGGCCTGAGTTTCATTCTCTATATCGGCATCGCAATCTGGTCGCGCGCGCATAATACGGGCGACTTCTACATCGCCGGCAAGGGCGTATCGCCTATCGCGAATGGAATGGCAACCGCCGCTGACTGGATGAGCGCCGCGTCATTCATTTCGATGGCCGGTTTGATCGCGTTCCTGGGCTACGACGGCTCGGTTTACCTGATGGGGTGGACCGGCGGTTACGTGTTACTGGCATTGCTACTGGCACCGTATCTTCGCAAGTTCGGCAAATTCACCGTCCCGGAATTTATTGCTGAGCGTTATTACTCGAAAACAGCCCGAATTGTCGCCGTGATTTGTCTGATCTTCATTTCCTTTACGTATGTGGCGGGGCAAATGCGCGGCGTTGGTATCGTATTTTCCAGATTTCTGGAAGTGGAAATCACGACGGGTCTCGTAATTGGCATGGGCGTGGTTTTTGTCTACGCGGTGCTCGGCGGGATGAAAGGAGTGACCTACACGCAGGTCGCCCAGTACTGCGTATTGATTTTTGCCTACACCGTACCGGCAGTCTTTATTGCGATTCAGCTTACCGGGGTCCCCATTCCGCAACTCGCATTCGGCAGCGAGGTGGGTGGCTCAGGAACGGTCCTGCTGGACAAGCTCGACGATATCGTCACCTCGCTGGGCTTCCATCAATACACGTCAGGAACCAAAAGTCGTATTGATGTTTTTTGTATCACTTTGGCTCTGATGGTCGGGACGGCCGGTCTACCACACGTCATCGTGCGTTTCTTCACGGTGCCCAAAGTGCGAGACGCACGAATTTCTGCCGGTTGGGCCTTGTTGTTCATTGCATTTTTATACACCGCAGCACCGGCCGTTGGATCGATGGCGCGTTACAACCTGATCAACACTATTCAGACCGGTGACGTCGGTACGGTTGACGGTAATCTCGCTTATGAAGCAAGACCGGACTGGTTCAATACCTGGGAAGCGACCGGATTGTTATCGTTCCAAGACAAGAATGGCGACGGGCGAATTCAGTATTACAACGATGCGAACCCAGAGTTCGCCGCGACTGCTGATCGATTCGGTTGGAACGGCAACGAGCTCAACGTTGATCGAGACATAATGGTTCTCGCCAATCCGGAGATCGCCGGGCTGCCCAATTGGGTTATCGCGCTCGTCGCGGCAGGAGCCGTTGCCGCAGCTCTTTCTACCGCCGCTGGATTGTTACTCGTAATATCAGCGGCCGTATCTCACGACTTGATCAAAGGAATTTTCGCGCCCGGCATCTCTGATAAGAATGAGCTTCGCGCCGGACGCATCGCCGCAGCTTTCGCGATACTGGTTGCCGGGTATCTGGGATTCGATCCACCTGGCTGGGTCGCACAAGTGGTTGCCTTCGCATTCGGACTGGCCGCTGCATCACTGTTTCCGGCAATCCTCCTTGGCATCTTCTTCAAGCGTGTCAACCGCGAGGGTGCTATTGCCGGCATGTTAAGCGGCTTGTTGTTTACTTACGGCTATATCGAGTTTTTCAAAGGGCTGTTTCTGAAATGGGCCGGCGCTCCGTGGGGTGTGAACAGTGCCGAACACTGGTTGCTCGGAATTTCTCCCGAAGGCATTGGCGTTATCGGTATGTGCCTGAATTTTGTGGTCGCTATTTCGGTCAGTCTGGTGACAAAGCCGCCGCCGGAACACATTCAACACATGGTTGAGGACATTCGTGTGCCACGACAAATGGAAATCAAATCATGAAGCGAACTCTCCTTCTTCTGGCGATGATTCTGGCCACAGCGACGGTCAATGGGGAAACGCTAAGTTCTGCAGAGCAGCGTATGAGCGATTGGATCGATGCGCACGCGGATGATGCGATCGCTCTGCTCAAGGAAACGGTAGACATACCCAGCGGCAGTCTGACACTCGACGGTGTCCGTGAGGTCGGTACGGTCCTGAGAAGGGAGTTGGATGCGCTCGGTCTCGAGACAGAGTGGATCGAGATGCCGCCCGTAATACAGCGTGCCGGACACCTGGTCGGTCGCAAGGATGGTATGGGTAAGAAGTTTCTGATGATCGGGCATCTCGATACCGTCTTCGAGGCCGATGATGGCCTCAAACCGTTTGCCCGTGACGGTGATATTGCGTACGGACACGGCATCTGTGACATGAAGAGCGGCAACGTCATCATGGTGTATGCGTTGCTTGCGCTAAAGGAAATTGGAGCACTCGACGATATTCCTGTCGCTGTCTTTTATACCGGTGACGAAGAAAAGTCCGGCCGACCGTTGTCTATTTCTCGCAAAGAGTTGATCGAGGCAGGGCAGTGGGCGGACATCGCGCTCGGTTTCGAAGAAGGACAGAGTTTTGATGGTACGGATTGGGCCACCATAGCGCGTCGCAGTTCAAGCAGCTGGACGCTTACCGTTACAGGCAAGCAAGCGCACTCGTCAGGCATCTTCAATGAAGAAACGGGGGCAGGCGCAATATTCGAAACGGCACGAATTCTCAATGCATTCTACGAGACTGTGCGTGGCGAGGAATATCTGACATTCAATGCCGGTACGATTCAGGGTGGAACTGAAGTGGACTATGATCCGGGTCAGAATCGTGGCTCAACGTTCGGCAAGACCAACGTCGTTCCACGCAAAGCCGTCGTGCACGGTGGCATACGCACGATTTCGCAGGAGCAGCTCGAACGAGCACGGGCGGCGATGCGCAGAGTCGTTGCGGACAGTCACCCGCACACGAGCGCAAGCATAGAATTTTCCGACGGTTATCCACCGATGGCACCGACCGACGGTAATCTGGCTCTGCAGCGCGAACTGTCTGCGATCAATGTTGCTTTGGGCCGGGAACCCATGCCGTCACTTGATCCTTTACGTCGCGGGGCGGCGGATATTTCATTTGTAGCACCGCACACAGATGCTCTCGCCGGTTTGGGTTGCTCGTGCGAAGGTGGTCATACGCCGGATGAATTCGTCAGACTCTTGTCGTTGCCGCTGGCAATAAAACGTGCTGCAATTCTGATCTATCGATTAAGTAAGCAGACGGCGACAGACTAGATATGGGGCACGAGCACCATGACCATGGTCACTCGAATGTGAATGAGGGCAACGGGAAGAACCTGCGGCGTGTAATGATCGCACTCGTTCTGACGGGCACCTTCATGGTGGTCGAAGTCGTTGGTGGAATAATTTCCGGGTCGCTCGCACTGCTGGCCGACGCAGGCCATATGCTGACCGACACAATGGCGCTGGCATTGGCCGCGATGGCGTTTCACGTCAGTAAGCGACCTCCGAACGGCCAACTCACGTTTGGCTACCAGCGGTTTCAGATTCTCGCCGCCTTTGTCAACGGCCTCAGCCTGCTGGCCATTGTCGGCTGGATTCTGTTCGAGGCGATTAGTCGCTTCCTGAACCCTGGTGAAGTACTGGGAGAGACGATGCTGGTGGTGGCCGCCGCCGGTTTGGTCGTGAACCTGATCTCGTTTGCGGTGCTGCACTCGGGTGATCAGGAAAACCTGAATATTCGTGGTGCTGCACTGCACGTAGCCGGAGACTTACTGGGATCCGTCGCTGCGATAGTCGCGGCGCTGGTGATCATTTACACCGGTTGGACACCGATCGATCCAATGCTGTCCGTCGCGGTCGCTGTACTGATATTCAAGAGTGCCTGGTCACTGGTGAAGCGAAGCGCGCATATACTGCTGGAAGGCGCGCCTGAGTGGTTGGACGTACAGGCAATGCAGGAACGCGTTGTCGCGGGCGTACCGGGCGTGGGTGAGATACACCATGTCCACATATGGGGTCTGACGCCACAAGAGCTGATGCTGACAATGCATATGTCGGTCATTGATGGCGTCTCAAGTCAGTCGGACGTCGTTCGCGATACCAAGAAATTCATGAAGGACGAATACGGAATCGGTCACTCAACGATTGAAGTGGACGTCGACGGCTGTTCTGACCGCTAGGTATCGGTTGGTTTGATGACACCAATGTAGGGCAGGGTGCGGTTCTGCTCGGCGTAGTCGAGCCCGTATCCCACGACCCACTCATCACCAATATCGAATCCCAGGTAGTCGACATCGACATCAACCTCAGCGCTTTCGGCTTTGCGCACCAGTGCGGCCGTCCGGACAGAGGCCGGACGATGTGATTTCATCATACCAATCAGATATTTAAGCGTATGTCCGGTATCGACAATGTCTTCCACGATCAATACGTGCTTGCCTTCGATATTGCCCCGTACGTCCATCAGAAGCCGCACAGCGCCACTAGATACGCTGCCGTTCTCGTAGCTGGAAACGGCGATGAATTCGATTGTGCGAGGAATGCTGAGCCGTCGGGCCAGGTCCGCCAGAAAAATGAACGAACCCTTCAATACGCCAACCATGACGAGGTCATCGGCACTGTCGTAATCCGCTGATATTTGCTCTGCAAGTTCCAGCACACGTGTCTGGATCGCTTCCTCACTAATGAGGACTTCTGGAGTATTATTATTCACGGTTTAATCATAGCAGGATTGCGGTATGGTACGACGGCAATGAAAAAGACAATCGCAATCGCCGGCAACATGGGCTCGGGAAAATCAACGCTCGTCGAGTTTCTGCACAGGACCTATGGGGTGTCTCCCTTCTATGAACCGAATGACGAGAATCCCTATCTCGCCGATTTCTACAAGGATATGAAGCGCTGGGCATTTCAGTCGCAACTTTACTTCCTTAGCAACAAGTTCCGATTGCATCAGGAACTGGATCGCCAGGGCGGCGTTGTCGCTCTGGACAGAACTATTTTTGAAGACGCTGAAATCTTTGCGACTGCATTGCATCAGATGCGAAAAATCTCGAAGCGTGACTGGGAAACCTATCAGGGTTTTTATCATGCGATCCTCGACGCGATACAACCACCGGACCTGATGATTTACCTGCGCTGCTCCATGCGCACGCTACGCCAGCGAATCAATTTGCGCGGTCGTAAAATGGAGCAGGACATTCCGCTGTCCTACCTGAAGCGACTCGATCGCAATTACGAAAACTGGATTTCTTCCTACAGCATGGGTGAAGTGCTTGTTCTCGAAACCGACGATCTCGATTACATTCATGATCTCGTCCACAGGCTCGACGTCATGGAGCGCATTGAGGCCATGCTGCCGGAGGGCATTGGCAGGCCGCAGTGCTAGAGTGAAATCGGCCGGTCGCCAGCTGGGAGCCATGATTCTTGGGAAGTAACATGATTGAGAAGCGCATTGCTCGTCGTACGTTCCCGAAGGGCGCCGTATCCTCAGCCGGGCTCGCTCTTGCAGGCTGCTCTGATTCCGAACCAGTCTCTCGCACGCGAATACGACACTGCCTAAAAAGCGACTAGTCTGTCCGCCATGTGGCGGCCGAATTCTGCGTAACTCTCCTCTGATGGATGATATCCATCGGCTGCAAAGCTCTTCGGGTCGGGCTCAAAATCCAGCGCTACATGTAGGGAGTTGGCTTGTTCTTCGACGACCTTCATCGCGACTTCGTCGAATGATCTGCCGCGCATTCCGAATGCCGCCCGCAGTGGCTGGGGCAATAATGGGAATCCGTGTAGAGGAGGCATACCAGCGACTGCAATGATGGCATTGGGCGAGTGAGCATGCAGGTTGCTAAGTAGTAGCGACAGATTCAGACGCCACCTGCGGAGCGATGTAAGGCCAGTGATGTCATTTACTCCAACAGACACGATAATGTAGTCGAAGGCGAGGCAAGGTATTTTCGGCAGAAGGTGTTCGAGTATTTTCGTTGAGTTATATCCGCTGACACCGAGTGCCTGCCAGGAGACGCGACTACACTGAGAAGCTGCTAACGCCATGGCTGTCTGGCCGACTAGCGCTTTTGATAATTTCGACGCGCCTACCCCGGCGATGATCGAATCCCCGATAGCGAGAAGGCGCATCGGCTTTCCGTCACCGACCATGCCCTCCGAAGATCCGCTAGCCGGCGCGAAACGAGGCGCGGTTCTGCGAACATAGAGAGCCTGAGGGACAAGAAACGGAAAGATGACCCAAAAAAGCAAGTTCTTCATGACAGGATGATATTGCAAAGAAGGCGGCGCGTGTCAGCTTGTTGCAAATATTACGCGGGGCCGTTAGCAACACCTCGCCTCAGTCGATACATTGAGGAATCCCCTGCGGTCGTCTCGGTCTGACCGTTTTACCGCCGCCAAGCAAGCATTTAAGTACATCCCGGAATTGACTGATCTTCCTCGTATGCCAAGATAACTGCGGCGCTAAAAGCCAATCTGACCAAAGTCAGAACGCCGGGCCACGGGCCCGCATATTCGGCAGCTTGAAGGAGATTATCTAATGATGTCTACAAATTTCGTGACCAAGGAAGTGGTTGGGGATGCCTGTAAGAGTCTTGGTATCAGAGACTGGAGCGCCCTCTCAGAATTTGAAGTGTCTGACGATGAAGCAGCTGCGATCCTGAACGAGGTTGGCGGTGAAGCCGTTGAGGTTGGGACGGAAAGTTTCCGCGAAGGCCTGCAGGTTGAACTGGAGCACGGTACGCGCTTTCCGGATGCCAACATCACCAACAATCATCCTGTTCTCACCGGACAAATTGTTCTCGCCCATCTAAAGGAGTCGCTCATTTACTACAAACGAATTGCTGTTGCGGAGCTCGAAGGCGACCTTTTGAAGGCGACCAGTGAACGCGACGTAGACAAGATACGGTCGGTCTATGAACGAGTTTTACTGGCCCGCCTGTTGCTGGATCAAGCGGAGATCGATTGTCTCAAAAAGATGTAAACTCTCACTGCGGCCCTTTCGGCCGCATCATGGAAAACGAAGGATCAAAAATATGAGAGTAAGCGTCTGCGATAGTGTTTCTTGCTACTTTGCGCTTTGCACGTTTGTTGCAGGTGCTAGCACACCTCGAGCCAGCAAATGATTGCTGTGAGCCTGCGTAATGTCCTGATCATGTTCCTGCTTGTCGCTCAGTTCGCGAGCGCGCAGGAAGAAGCTGTCGTGCCTGAGTCGCTTGAGTTACCTGCAGACATAGCGGCTAAGTTCGACGCTCGAATCGAGGCTATCGAAACTCAAGGGCGCGCGGTTGTTCGACTAAGATATAGTTTCGAGTCATCCGATGGATTTGAGGCCGAAATATATGGCGGTCGTATGGATACCGTCTGGTCAGAAATGTTCGACGAGACGATCAGGTTTGCTCAGGATGTAGCAACAAAACAGGCAGATGGCTTCCCGGTGTCCAAATACGCCGCCTTCATCGCAGAAAGACTAATCGTATTCCCGCAGGAGTCGGCTGAAGTACTGGAGAGGCTGCGTAACGATATCATCTACGTCACTGGCGAACTTGGTCCGGCTGAAACCGCGATACTGGATCAGCAACTGCTGCGCGCAACCCAAAAACTCGACCTTGTCATCCAGTCCATAGTGTCCTACCTGGCTGTTGCCGGCGATTTTGGTGTTGGCACCGAAACCGATCTCGACGATCTCATAATGACGGTCGAGGAAAGCGCTGCGAATAGATCCACTTTCCTGCAGATCGCAAAAGACAATGTCGCCATCATGGGTGCCGCAGCTGCGGCGCTGCCGACAGATGCCGATATAGCCGCACAGCTCGCTGTTGCTGAGGCGAGAGTAAAGGTAGCGTCAAGCGCATTACAAAAAGTCGTTAACCTTATGAACCAGCTTGAGCTCGATGCCAGCCATTACAGTCAACAGGTTGTGACGACGACCGGTGAGCTGACCTCCGATGTGCTGGACGTTGGGGTGATGGGTGCAATTCTCAGTGAGTGGTCCGTGTTTGTCGCTGATCTGGCAAAGACGGAAGGCCCGCGCCTGTTGTTTCGATTGATTGTCGTGATATTCATCTTGTTCTTCTTCTCACGGCTTGGCCGGGGAGTGCAGTCACTTGCCAAGAAGGCGCTTAGCTCATCTAAAGTCCGCTTGTCAGCGTTGTTGACCGACATGATCGTCGCGACAGCGGGCAATTTGATCATGCTCCTGGGTATTTTGATCGCGTTGTCGCAGCTCGGAATATCGCTCGGTCCGCTACTCGCCGGCTTGGGTATTGCGGGCTTCATTATCGGCTTTGCATTGCAAGACACCTTGGCGAATTTCGCGTCCGGAATGCTGATTCTCATTTACCGACCGTTTGACGTTGGCGATTTTGTTACCGCAGGTGGAGTCACAGGCAAAGTCAGTCACATGAGTTTGGTGAATACGACCTTCAAGACGATCGATAATCAGGTGCTTATCGTGCCTAATAACCTCATCTGGAGCGGCGTGGTTACCAACGTAACTGCACAAAGAACGCGCCGGGTTGACCTCATGTTTGGCGTTGCCTATAGCGACGACATCGAAAAGGTAGAAAAGATTCTGGCCGAAGTAGTTGCGTCCCACGAATTGGTTCTCGACGATCCGGAACCGATGATCAAACTGCACGAGCTCGCCGATTCGTCAGTCAATTTTGTCGTTAGACCCTGGGTAAAAACAGATGATTACTGGGAGGTATACTGGGACCTGCTGCGAACCGTGAAAATGCGCTTCGATGCGGAGGGAATTACGATTCCATTCCCGCAGCGGGAAGTTCATGCGGCTACAGACTGATGTTCGGCGAAGCAATGATCGCTAGCAACGGAGGACGACCGGCGTGCCTATCCTGAATCGCTCGCAGCTGTCGGATCTTCGCGGCGGTATGCGCATGGCTGTCGATGCGACAGATGCAGTCGCCGAGGTCGTCGAGAAGATGCACCGCACCATACAACTACGCCCAGGGCCCATGGGTGTTTCGGCGACTGATCGCGCAAGCGGCATCGCGGGCCTTGTCTATCGGTGTGTCCGCGGGGGCACTCGTCTCGCAGGACGTGCTGTCGATGCCGGTCTCAGAGGTGCCACAGTATTGTTGCCGGACGGCGAGTCTTCGCCCGCCCTGGACGCATATCGATCCGCGGCGAACGGGGTGTATGGCGACTATCTTTTACGGACCGAAAACCCGCTCGCTATCGATATGAGCCTGCGTCATCACGGCCGTCGGGTCGACATCCACGATCCCTCAAGCCTGCTCGAGCGGCACGGTGAGACGTCGTCTGGTAACAAGCTCCTGGTGCTTGTACACGGGCTCTGCATGAACGATCGACAGTGGCACCGCGATGGACACGACCATGGCGCAGGGCTCGCGGCGGAACTCGGATATCTGCCACTCTATCTACGTTACAACAGCGGCCTGCATATCGCGAGCAATGGTCGCCTGCTCGCAGAAATGCTGGAGACGCTGATCGGGAATTGGGCAACACCGCTGGATGAAGCTGTGATCATGGGTCACAGTATGGGAGGACTTGTGGCTCGTAGTGCCTGTCATCACGCTCGGCAGGCAGGGCTTGAGTGGCCAAAGTATCTTCGTAAGCTCGTATTCTTGGGTACGCCACATCACGGAGCGCCGTTGGAGCGCGGTGGCCATGGCCTCGATCTCGCAATGAATTTGAGCCCTTACTCGATGCCGTTAACGCGTTTAAGTAAGGCGCGCAGCGCGGGTATCACCGACTTGCGCCATGGTGCAGTCTCGGAAGGGAAAGATATCGTGCCGCTGCCTGCGGGAGTGAAATGCTACGCGGCAGCGGCGGTGCGCGCGGCAAAGCGCAGCCTGCTGAGCGAGCGCTTGATCGGAGACGGGCTTGTGACGATCGACAGCGCGCTTGGACGGCATAGCGACAAGGCCCGAATGCTGCCAATTCCGGCGGACCGTCAGTGGGTTGGATACGGGATGGGGCACCGCGAACTCTTGAGTCATCCCGAGGTGTATCGCCAGATATCTACCTGGCTGCAAGAGCCGTAACCGGCCCAAACCTATGACTCTGGCGACTTGGCTGGGAGCAGCCGTTTGATGCCGCTTTCGCCTCCTACCAGCAAGCCGCCAATGAGGACCCCAAAGAGGCCGTTAAATATCATTGCTGCGAGAACGGTGGCGAATCCGCTGCCCACCGGGAGTTCGTGGGCCAGTGCTTCAAAATGGTGCAGGGAGTTGGCGACCAAAGGAATACTGTGCACCAGAATGCCGCCACCGACCAGGAACATGGCTGCAGTCCCGACCACGGACAGCGTTTTCATGAACTTCGGCGCGAAGCGCAGTATCCATTCTCCAAACCATTGTTGAAAACGAACCCACTTCGACTCGCCCTGTTTGTCGATAAGGTGTATGCCGAGATCATCGAGTTTGACGATGCCGGCAACAAGGCCGTACACGCCAATGGTGATAGCAGCGGCTACAACGGATAGCACAGCGATACGCGTTACGAGGTCAGCGGCCTGGACCGTGCCGAGCACGATGACAATGATCTCGGCCGACAAAATGGCGTCAGTACGAATCGCACCGCGAATGCGCTTTTTCTCGAAAGCGACCATGTCGACTTTTTCGTCAGCCACCGCATTCAGTCGTTGTTTGTGCTCCTCCTCGTCCTCGGCAGAGTGTAGAAATCGATGGGCTACTTTCTCGAAGCCCTCGTAACAAAGGTATGCGCCGCCCAGCATGAGAAGCGGAGTAATGATCCATGGCAAAAAGGCGCTCAAAGCTAAAGCGATCGGCACCATAATGAGCTTGTTGAGAGCGGAGCCCTTGAACACCGCCCAGACGACAGGCAATTCTCGTTCCGCCCGAACGCCGGTTACCTGCTGTGCATTAAGCGCGAGATCATCGCCCAGGACTCCGGCGGTTTTCTTCGCGGCAACCTTGGTCAACATCGCCACATCGTCCAATAGTGTGGCGATATCGTCGATTAGGGCTAGTAGACTGGTTCCGGCCAAAAGAGGCTCCTTATTACTTGTTCGGTGATTTTATTTGGCGAGGCTACCTTATCACCGGAACCAGAGTGGAACTTCTTTGCTAGTTGAGCCGAAATCCAGAGGATGCCAATTGCCGTGCACTGCGGTCGAATTCCTGGCGATCCGCGTAGGTCAGTACAACCTCAAACTCGCCTGTGCCGCGACGAAACCAGTCCAGGCTGATGTCGGGTGTCTGTTTTTCGAGTCTTTCGATGAACGCTTCCGCACGGTACGGTTCGCCAAAGGTCAGAAGCGTCGATTGTCCTAATGCGGAATACAGCGTATCGGGAGGTGGTTTGCTGCTTACGCCGTTACCGAGGACGTAACCCAAATGCCTGTAAATGTATCCCGAGTACCAGACTGCACCATTGGGAATGGTATCGGCGTTCCTGGAAATTCGACCGGGACCGTAGTTGTAAGCAGCGAGCGCCAGATGCAAATTACCGTCGTAGGTCTTTAACAGTTCCTGCAAATAGCGGGCCCCGGCATCGATGTTAGTGCAGGGGTCATAAAGATCACTCAAACGATGGATACCCAGATGTTTCGCCGTACCTGGCCAGAGAATTTGCATGACGCCGTGGGCGTTAGCGCGCGATCGGGCCGTTTCCACAAAGTCGCTTTCTCCGCGCGCAACCGCGAGCAGCAGTGACTCCGGAAGATCGTGTTCCAGGGCGGCAGCCCGAAAGCAGGTAGCGTGGGGAAACGTATAGGCCGGCGCAGTTGCTGTTTGATTTGCTGTGTAGTTGCGCCAGGACGCGTCAAGCTCGTCGTGGCGGGTAAGCGCGTCTGCTGATAGCGCGAGAAGGGTGGTGATGACGCCAGCAACCAGGATGCTCAACTTGCGCAGTTGACCGGGAACCTTAGCCATCGGGCATCTCCAACCCTGTCGCTGCCGATATTGCTGCCAGGCTGGTTTGGATGTCAGTTTCAGCCTCGTAAGCAAAAGCGACTTCGTAAACCCCTGGTTTCAGTCGAACAACGCGATAGTCCATGCCGGTGGTTTTTTGCAACTGAGAAACAAATCCGTTCGCCGCAAGCTCGCTGCGAAAAGGACTCCAGAAGGCGTACCAGTGTTCTGTTGATGGTTGTGCGACCGATTCTGCAGCGAGCAGGTCGTCAATGACCGGTTCGGGAGGTACTTCTTCTTTGACGAGCTCAATAGCTGTTTCGAGCGGCTCGTCGAGCGCAGCTTCGATCAACAGATCTTCTGCAGGTGCGGGCTCTGGTTCTGAATGGTCCAGAGCCGCAACGGCCGGCTCAGCGTGCACTGTCGTTTGCGGTAACAACTCGGGTACGCCCAACGCGAGAATCAAAAACGAAATCGCAAGGGCCGAGCCACACAATATGCCAACAATTCGGACCATAAGAGTCTCCTAGGTGATATCCCTGACTTGAATGGCTCGCCAGTCAATGTGCTCAGCCGACCGTGCGGTGATCGATGCGAGTTCAGTCAGCCACTCATCTAATGCGGCGTCCTTGAGTCCAGGACGCATAGACGTTGAGCAGCGCAATGGCAGGTCATCAATGTGATTTGCCAGGCGTCTGGCGATTTTGGCATCGTTAGCTACGAGGGCAAAAAAAGTGTCCGTATCAATATCGATCGCCCACTCATAGGTCTCTGTCCAGTTGTTTCTGTCGGTTGTGGTCTTCGCGATGGGGAAGTTCAACGTGTCTCCTGTGCGGGCAATCCTCGCGACGGTGCGCTTGCGGCAGTCCTGGCCTGATAATCGAACCAGGCCATGGTTTGCCTGGTGCTCAAGGAAAAATACAATCGCGTCCGTGTTCGCCCGCGTCTGCAAAAGGGAGCACGGTGAAAGGCACTCAGAAACCGATCTCGGTGCGACAATCTTTAGTGGTCCGATGAGACCGTCCTTGCCCGCATTGGGTATCGTTATCGGGTGAGGTCGTTTATAGCCGATTTGCTGCGGTAGCGGATTTTCATGACGCGTTGATCGATCAACGATCACCGGGGGCGGTTCCACATTCGGAAGAACGACATATGCGCTAACGCTCAGCGCGGCAAGATTGTCATTATCGGATTCGGGCGTTAGGGTCAGCCAATACTGGTACAGGACGTTATCGATTTGATGCGCCTTACCGCTGAGAACAGCGTTGGTCTTGTCGGCGTCGCTGGTGAGTTTGAGCGCCTGACGGTTGGCGAGATTGTTGCCAATCAGCTCAACGGTGCCGTCGAGTCCGTCGCCCGCTGGCACAGCGTTGCTTGTCGAAACAACGTATTCCTCTTCCATCTGTTGTTGCAGCGTGCAAGACAACTGGTGTGCCAGATGCGATGCAAGCAGGTCGGTTTGTTCGAGAGTAAACGGCACATCACGCGCGCCGAGAAAGGTTGCGTCGATACTTTGTTGTCGCATTGCCTGTCGTTGAATAGTGCTGAGTCGGCCGGACCACTGTTTGCCGAATCCTGTTACCCAGGTCCGGTCTTCCAGATCGAGGGCCCGGACGTTAACTGAATAGCGACTGTCGAGATTCTGACTCAACTCCAGTCCGACGTAATAATGAACACTGTCGTGCAGACAATCGTCCGGTCGCGATTCGAGCGACGTGCCGCTGCGTCCCTGTTGCCAGCCTATCGAGACGCCAGATGAATCGATCGCCGCCTCAAGCAAGCGGTCCCGCAATGACAGCGCCAGCTCATTACTGATCGAAGCAGGGGCATTGTCTTGCAGCACCACAAACATGACGGTTTCATTCTTGAATCGCGGGTGGACGAGGAGTTGCTGTTTGACGTACGGGACCAGCTCGCGATCAAGCCATTGGTCCAGGTCCTTCTCTCGCGACTGCGCTGTTGTTGGTATCGATTGTGCGAGAACGAGCGTCAGAATGATCAATAGCTGCCGAGTCATGATGCCTCCAGTCTTATAGTGCCGTTTGCTCCAATTACCAATGATCCGCCACGGTGTTCCTGCATCAGCCCGTCAAGCTGGCCTTTCAACTTGCCCGGCAAGGTAACGCCCCAGCTAATGCTGTCGGCATCGATACCCGTTCTGACAAGTGCATCAACGACAGGCGCTGGCACGGTGGATGCTTCCATTTCGTGAAAACTGTTGGGCAAGGAGGCATCCCAGAAACTGATTCGCGATTCACTGACCGTCATGCGTCTGGCGCGCTCACCATCGATCGCGTAAACGCCAACCTGACTGGCGGCGACCAGGCGTGTGAGTGCCGCGTCGGATTCGAATCGCAAGGTAAACCCTTCCTGTTCTGCGGTCACAGGAGCAGGCGCGGGTGTGGGTGGCGCTTCCTTGACCGGACTTGTCAGTGCCGCAACGGGTTCTCCGTCAGACGCATACCTGGGAACCCACTTCGGTCGTGTCAGCGTTACAAGTTTCGGTTTTTCAACAATCTGTTGCTGCGGTATTAGCTTTGGTTCGGGCATTGGTTCCGGTACCGGCACAGTGACCTCTGCAACGACGGTTTCGGCCACTGGCGCAACCGGCGGTGAGATCGGCATACTCTGAACGAGTGCGAAAATCGCAACCAGGCACAGCGACAATATGGCCATGAATCGCATGACATCTGTCTGTAGATCAGCCGCGCCACCAACGTCCATGTCAGCGCCGCGGTTGAGGGGGTAGGCGAGCGGAGACCGGCTCATGTGCCCGCCAGGTGTTCTTCGATGCGGTGCAGGCTGGCGCGCATCTGCGAGGTATCAGCCCGCGCCGCTTTGTCGTACTGCTGCTGCAATTCGGTGCCCAACGTGATGGTTTTGTAAACGCGCATTACGTAGCCGCCAACACCGCCGAATATTGTTGTGGACAGTGCCAGCAAAATACCGCCATCTATCATGCGTTCCAGCATGGCAAATGCGCCTTGTTCCATCGCCGCAGCGCGGTCACCCAGAGCGAAAATCAAAGCACTTCGCATCCCGATGGCCGTCCAAATCACGCCGACACCCATGAACAATGTGGTCCAGATATCGGTCAGGTGATCGAAATGCACGATCTGTGTAATTGGTCGGTCCTCTCGCAGTGCTTCTCGCAGTCGCCCAAGCGTTATGAAGTAAGCCAGAAGTAGCGCGGCGAATACGGGGATCGATGAACCGAGGTTGGTGTAGGCCCAGTGCAACCAGTCTCCGGGGCTGCTGATGGGCGTGTCACCAAACTGTATCCATCCGAAACGACTCAACGTGTACAGAGCCGCCGATGCGCCCAGCAGTGTGCCCAGTGCGCCGGCAGCAAGCCCGCGAAAAAATACCTGACCTCGGCCCATTGTCCGTCTCCGTGTGCGCCTAGCGGCCGGCGGCGCAGGCGTTGCAGGTCGCTTCGAGAACCAGTTCAACTTCCTGGTAGAGTTGATCGGCGCGGTAGTAGCCATCGGCATCGCGGCTGACTTTCAACAGGCCGCGTTCCTTGTCGGAAAGCTCGCGCTCCATATCGAACAGGACTTTTTGCTTGTTCGGACAGGTGTGCGAGCAATTGTTGTAATCGCCGCGCATCGACATGAACTTCACGTTGAAGAATCGGTTGTAGTAGTCCTCGGCTTGCCGGGTGCTAAGCAGCCCTTGGTCCGATGACCAGACGAGAAACTCACTGAATTCGCGTTTGTTTTCAGGCTTTGGATCGCCTTCAGCAATGTCGAGCAGTTCGTCATAATAGCGATCAAAGTGGGCGTGACAGCCGTTAATCAGAGATGTTTGCACACCGTCGATAGCCGTATTCAGGTTCCGTGACTGTGGACTTCCACACACAGGGGCGGTCGATGCGCAGGCGACCAGAAAGAGCGTCATTGATGAAAGTGCGGCCAGCGTGAGCAACGGCCTTCTAATGGCTTTGAGATTCATGTTCGTTACTCCTTATTGTTCGAGTGGACTGCGATAGGCTTGTTCGACGCTGCCAGGCGGCGGCCCAGCGACCAGCGTCTGGGCATCTTCGTCACCGAACAGGATGCTCTTGACGCCACCAACGACCTCAATCATTTCGGGAGTGATGATTCCAAATGACTGGTTCAGCTGTTCCATCAAGGTAGCGCGCGCGATCTCCTGGCGTGTTCGCTGAATCAACAAGCTGGTTTCATCCATATCGAGGTAAATGTCCGACGCCAGCACCGCAAGTGACTGGTCACCTTTGGCGCCGGACGTAGCGACCAGTTGGTAATACTGTTTGAAGCGTTCACTCAGTCGCATTCCGGATCGGCCACGCAACGTCGGTGTGTTTTGTGGGAGCGCTTCAGAGGCCTTTCCGCCGACCAGTGTTTCCTGCAATTTCCACGGCGTCATTTTCTTGCCGAGCTCGTTACGCAGGCCTTTTTCCAGACTTAGCTTGGTATTGTTGACGGTGTGTTCCATGTCTGGAAGGCGCTCTTCCATAATGGTCAGCATCTCGAGATACGTAGCGCCAATCTGGCGGGCCAATCGCTGACAACCCGAGTCGTTCTCAGCCCCGTCGCATTTGCTTTCGTTGTATAGTTCCTGCTGTTGGTCCAGCCTTCCTATGACTTCCTGGAGGCCGGTTTCCATGTCGCGGGCCACGTTACCGGTCTGACGAAGGTCCTCCACGACAGTCGTTGGGAACAAGCGAATAGTTGGGGTAGTTGCGAAGCTGCTCGTGGCGCTCAGCAGGGACAGGGTTGCGATACCCAATGACAGGGTTTTTCGAACGACGCTTATTTTCATCATGCATTCCTCGTTGCTAGCATGGCCAAAGACACGGTTTTTTTTGTGTTGGCTTAACCTAACCCTCGGTCAATGAATGCAACCTGAACGCGGAATCCGTACATTTCCCTATTGCGTATAGTAATGCGAATGATTATCATTTGAACACTGCAGGGACCTCACCCGGAAAAACTTAATGAAAATAAACGGTTACACACTCGCGACGCTGAAAAAGGGCCAAAAAGGCATTATTCAGTCGGTGGATGCCAGCGACCCACAAGTGCAGCGCCTGATGGTGCTGGGGCTTGTCGAGGGTACCGAAATCGAGCATACGAGCTCGGCGATCGGTGGCGATCCTATCGAATTCCGTTTGTTTGGCTGTGGCATCTCGCTGCGGCAGGAAGACGCCAGGTTCTTTCAGGTTGCGCCCGTAGCAGCAGGTGACTAAAGCCTCCGAAATACGAGTTCCGGCAAACGAGATAGCAGTACGACCGACCATCGAATCGAGTGTCGCTGTCGTCGGCAATCCGAACTCCGGCAAAAGCACGCTATTCAATCGCCTGACCGGACTCAAGCAGCGAATCGGTAACTATCCCGGTGTTACGGTTGAGCGGCATACCGGCGTCTTGTCCTTTGACGGCAAGCAAACCGAGCTTGTTGACCTTCCCGGCACACATTCTCTCAGTGCGCACTCTCTCGAGGAACAAATCGCTGTAGACGTGATTCTGGGGCGTATGGAAGGTTCGATGGCGCCAGACGGTATTTTGGCGGTGCTGGATGCGACCAATCTTTATCAGGGTTTGTTTTTGCTGCAGCAATTGGTGGATCTCAACCTGCCCATGGTTGTTGCGTTGACAATGACTGACGCTGCAGTGCAAGCGGGAATCGAGATCGATGTTGATGCGCTTGGCGCAGCACTCGGCGGTGTAAAGATCTGTACCGTGATCGCGACCACCGGCTTTGGCCTTGATAAGTTACGTGCTGCTATTACCGAGCTACCGCAGATGTCGCCGCCAAGCAGAATTTCAGTTTGGCCGGAGCTGACCGCAGCGGCAGAACAACTTCGCGCTGTGGCAGATGATGATCTGGCGTTCGCAGAAAGCGAGCGCTTGCTGATCGACGGAATTACGGAACGCAACAAGTCATTTGCCTCTGCTTTGAGCGCAGAGGCGGTTACCAAACTTGAGGAGTTGCGCCGCGAAATTTTCGGCGATGAACCGCCTGTCGCAGCGGAGGCGCGCGTACGATACAACTGGGTTCGCAAGACATTGCAGTCGGTACAGCGCTCAGCACCGAAGTTTCACTCCTGGCGTACGCGAGTAACAGGTTTTGTGAATCAACCAGTCGCGGGTACCGTTGGCCTGTTCGTCGTTATGGCCGTTGTGTTTCAGGCTGTCTTTGCCTGGGCGACGCCCATCATGGATCTGATCGACGGTCTCGCGGCAACTCTCGGTGTCAGGGTCGGTGCGTTACTGGGCGACGGTGCTTTTTCAAGCCTGATCGCCGACGGTGTAATCGCTGGCGTAGGCAGCGTGATTATTTTTCTGCCACAAATTCTGATTCTGTTCTTGTTCATTATTTTGCTCGAAGACTCAGGTTACCTCGCGCGGGCCGCGTACCTGATGGACAGGACAATGCGCTCAGTCGGTCTGTCCGGGCAATCGATTATTCCGATGATCTCGAGTTTCGCCTGTGCAGTCCCCGGTATCATGGCCACGCGAGTCATACCGAACCGGCGTGACAGAATCGCGACAATTCTTGCTGCTCCCTTCATGACCTGTTCCGCACGTTTGCCGGTCTACGCATTGCTAATTTCGGCCTTCGTACCCGCTACCCAGGTTGGCTTCATGAATTTGCAGGGCCTCGTGTTGTTCGGCCTTTATATGTTCGGCATCGTTATGGGAATTCTGACAGCATTGTTGATGAGAAAGACGGCACTACGTGGACCCAAGCCGCCGTTTGCGTTGATGCTGCCCGAATTTCGAAGACCGAATCTGCAGACGGTTCTTATTCAGTTGCTCGGGCGGGTCAAAGTCTTTCTGTATCGTGCGGGCACCGTTATTTTCACTGTCGCGGTTGTTGTCTGGGCACTGGCTTATTATCCGCGCTCCGAGATCATCGGGACAGAGGTTGAGAAACAACGCCAAGTTGCGGCGTATTCATTGTCTGGACCGGAACTCGCTGAGGAATACGACCACATTGATAACCTCGCTTCTGCCGCACAACTGGAGCAAAGCTGGTTGGGCCGTGCAGGAAAAACGGTGGAACCCATCTTCAGACCTCTTGGGTGGGACTGGCGCGTATCCGCTGCTGTTATCGCGGGCTTCCCGGCACGGGAGGTGGTGATCGCTGTTCTGGGAACCGTATATGCCGTCGGTGATGAAGCTGATGAACGTACCTTGAGTGGTCGGCTTAAAGCATCAACCTGGGAGGATGGGAGTCCGGTCTTCACCTTGCCAATGGTTATTGGCCTGCTCATTTTTTACGCGTGCTGCCTGCAATGTGCCGCGACATTGGCAGTGATCCGACGGGAGACTAATGGCTGGGGTTGGCCGGTTTTCGCCTGGGCCTATATGACGTCTATTGGTTATCTCGGCGCTCTTCTCGCATTCCAGATCGGCAGTGCCTGATTCCCACTCATAATGCTGACAGTTGCTTCGCTGCGGCTTGCAGCGTTTCATCGTCCTTTGCAAAACAGAACCTCAGCAGCTTTCCTGTGAGCGGTTTTTCACAAAACACGCTCAACGGTATTGAGGCAACTCCGGCTTCGTGAGTCCAGCGTTTTGCAAGCTCAACATCATCTTCCTCGGTAATCGCAGAATAGTCGAGTAGCTGAAAAAACGTGCTCTGTGTCGGTGTTAATTTGAAACGTGATCCTTCCAGCAGCTGACAAAACAGATCGCGCTTCCGTTGATAAAAATCTGGCAGTTCAATGTAAAACTCGGGATGACTTCTCAGGAAATCCGCTATGCCATTTTGTACTGGCGTATTGACTGTGAAGGTGACGAATTGATGAACTTTACGGAATTCTTCGGAAAGTAATCGCGGCGCGATGCAGTAACCGATCTTCCAACCGGTTGCGTGAAATGTTTTGCCGAATGATGAAACGATCATCGTTCTTTCCCACAACTCATCGTGTTCCAGGAGACTGTGGTGTGTATTACCGTCGAATACGATGTGTTCGTAAACTTCATCTGACAAAAGATAGCAATCGGTATCACGAACGAGATTGGCGAGCCGATCCAGATCTGCCGCTTGCAGGATGGCGCCGGTTGGGTTGTGCGGGAAGTTCAAAATGATCAAGCGAGTCTTGCTGCTAACGGTATCTTGTAGCAATTGCCAATCAATCGAGAAGTTGCTGTCGTTGCTGCCGACCAGCAAAGCATTGTGCCGAGTGACTCCCCCGGCCAGCGTAATAGCGGGCTCGTAGGAGTCATAAGCCGGGTCCAGAATAATAACCTCGTCGCCGCGTCGGACGAGCGCCTGAATGGCCACGAACAATCCTTCAGTCGCGCCACTGCAGACTGTAATTTCGAGTTCCGCGTCAATGTCGCGCCCGTGCAATGTTGCGGTCTTTTCAGCAATTGACGAGCGCAATGCTGGAACCCCGGCCATGGGCGCGTATTGATTGTCTCCGTGATCAAGGTGATGTTTGATCCGATCCAACAAAGCGCTCGGCGGCGAAAAGCCTGGAAAACCTTGCGACAAATTTATCGCACCGGTATCGCTGGCCAACTGGCTCATGACGGTAAAAATCGTCGTACCGACGTTTGGTAACTTGCTTTGGATGATTTTGCTCACTCGAGCAACTTACTCGATACCGGGTCAAAAAACGACGCTTGCGACAAGTGTCCCCCTGCTGGTTGCTGGAATTTGGATGTCATCGCGTCTATTCTCAATAAAAATTCAAGAACAATCGGGAGAGTGATATGGACAGACGTTTATTTCTGCGTTCGGCGACCGCAGTTGGTGTTGCCGCAGCATTTACCCAGCAAAATGCCTTGGCATCCCATTTTGCTGCTTTGACGCAAGTGTCCAGTGATATTGCCGCTGTGACCGGTGGGCGAACGCCAATTACCCTGGAAAAAGCAGCGGTCCAGGAGCTCGCAGACAGCTTGCGCGGTAATGTCCTGGTACCCGGTAATGTGGGATACGATCAGGCACGACGCGTACTGAATCCCAGTATCGACAAGAGACCGGCGTTGGTTGTGCAACCAGATGGCGCGACTGATATTCGCAGAGCGGTCGAATTCGCCGGCGAACGAAACTTGCTGTTGGCCGTGAAGTGCGGTGGACACAGCTATGCGGGCAAATCCACCTGCGACGGTGGTATGCAGATCGATTTGTCCACATATCGACATGCGCGCGTGGATGCAAATTCGCGTACGGCATACGTTGCGGGTGGCAGCTTGCTGGCAGAGCTGGATCGTGAATCCATGGCGGTCGGTCTCGTCACCACAGCGGGTACGGTTTCGCATACTGGCGTCGGTGGCCTCACTACCGCAGGCGGATTTGGTCGCGTTGGTCGACGATTTGGTCTTGCTTTGGATAATGTTAAAGGTGTCGATATCGTCACGGCGGATGGCCAATTGCGTCACGCGAGTCCCGATGAGAATGAAGATCTCTATTGGGGTGTTCGCGGCGGCGGCGGAAATTTCGGAATTGTCACGTCATTCGAATTCGCGCTACACCCCATGCAACGCAAGATTATTGGCGGCGATATTGTCTTTCCATTTTCGAAAGCGCGGGAGGTGATGGCTGTGTACCGGGACTTCTCAAAGAATGCGCCGGATGAACTCTATTGCGATCTGTTCTTGTCGACGCCGTCACTGATAGAAGGATTTGACGGCATTGCCGGACTGCACGTCTGCTGGTCTGGAGCAGAAGATCAGGCGGAAAAAATACTCGCGCCCATTTATGCGTTGGGAACACCCATCGCGGACAGTGTGAAGAGTCAGGATTACGTTCGCATTCAGCAGAACTATGACAATACCGAGCCGAGAAATAACGCCGAGTATATGAAAGCCGGATTCATCAACGAATTTACCGATGATTTGCTGAATAAGCTTATAGACGGCTTCGAAATGCAGGAGGGCCGGTCTGTTACGGTCTATTTTCAGCACTCGGGTGGTGCCATTGGCCGAGTGGAAACATCGTCAACCGCATTTGCACATCGTAAATCGATAGCGAACATGTTGCTGATAGTTGGTTGGCCTACAGATGATGATAGTGCGCCGCATATTGCCTATTTGCGTCGCTATTGGGCCTTGCTCGAGCCAGCGACAGACGGCTATTACACGGTTGAAACCGATGATGAGTCAGACAGCGTGAGGCACGGCAATTACCAGGGTAATTTCCCGAGGCTACTTGAAATCAAGAGAAAGTATGACCCGGCGAACCTGTTCCGACTGAACGCCAACATTAAGGCATAGACGAGCTTTCATGGGCAGTCGGATTCACCGTCCAGCAATGCTTGAGTCTCTTCGGACGGTGTTTCTGCAGCCTCGTTACCGGCATCGAAAACGACCTTCCACGACCCATCGTCCTGCATGCGCCAGACGGAATTGAACGTACCCCAGTGCTCACTTTCCTCACCGTCCGCATCCTTAACAGTCATTCGATACGGGCCTCTGGAGAGAGCTAACCTACCGTCTTTGAGTACCTCGATGATTTGCGGGCGCCATTTCAATTGCGGCGAATCGTCGGAGAAGAAAACGCTCCATGCTGCGGTGATGTCCGCCACACCGCGTTGCACCGAGCTGCCGACGAATCGTGCGTCGGCATCAATGAATGACTCGAAAAGCGTAATGTTTTGCGTCTCAACCGACCGGCTGAAGGCGATCTCGGCACAACGCACGTCCTCTCCAATGTCGGCTAAGACGGGTGCGGAGAAAATTAGTACTCCGTTCAGAAATAAACTCGCTTTCATTGGTCAATCCTCTCGCTATTATCGGTTGTGAGGGCGTGAGTTATAGTATCCGAAAAATGGGTGCCATTTATGCGGAGTGAATTCGACAGGGAAAAATGAAAAAGAACAGAACGTACAGACAAAGCAACAACAGGAGTTCGGGCTGAAACAATCGGACACCCATACACAGGAATCGGGAGTTGCTTGAGTGAAAGCTGTCATATACAGAGCGTTTGGGGAGCGGCCGGTGATAGAGCAACTACCGGACCCGGTTCCTCGTCCTGATGCAGTCGTGTTGAAAGTCATGGCGAGTGGCGTTTGTCTGAGCGATTGGCACGGGTGGCAAGGCAACGATCCCGATATCGAGTTGCCCCACGTTCCGGGGCACGAGTTGGCGGGAGTCGTCGAGGCGATCGGTAGCGATGTCACCCAATGGCGTATCGGTGATCGAGTCACGGTGCCGTTCGTGGGCGGCTGTGGCCGGTGCCCGGAGTGCCTTTCCGGAAATCATCAGGTCTGCGACCAGCAGTTTCAGCCCGGATTTACGCATTGGGGATCGTTCGCGGAGTATGTCGCAATACATTACGCCGATGTGAACCTCGTTCGATTGCCAGACGACATGGGATTCGAGACCGCTGCGAGTCTGGGTTGCCGATTTGCTACGTCATTTCGAGCGATTGTCGATCAGGGCAGGGTAGTCGCCGGTCAGTGGGTTGCAGTGCATGGCTGTGGCGGAGTCGGCTTATCCGCGGTCATGATTGCCACCGGGCTGGGAGCGAAAGTGCTTGCAGTCGATCTCTCTGAAGAAAAGCTCGAGTTGGCACGTGAGCTTGGTGCGGCTGCGACGTTGAATGCCAGATCAACACCCGATGTTGCTGGCGCGATCAGGGGTCTGTCGAACGGCGGCGTGCATGTGTCGGTTGACGCGATCGGTAATGCTGACGTGTGTTTCCAGTCGATCAACAGCCTCCGCAAGCGCGGCAGACACATTCAGGTTGGACTTATGGTGGAGCAGCACAGTGAACCCAAAGTTCCTATGGGAAACGTGCTGTCCAATGAACTGGAAATTCTGGGAAGCCACGGCATGCAAGCGCATCGTTACGGTGAAATGCTGGGAATGATTTCGGCCGGAACATTATCACCGGGCAAACTGATTGGTCGAACCATCAGTCTCGAGGAATCGATCGATGCACTTACCTCGATGAGCGACTTCAGTACGCGCGGAGTGACGCTAATTAACCAGTTCTAGTCATTTCCTGAGTTTCGAGCATTTCGTTTCGCCATTCACTGAGGTTGAATTCGATCGCAACGAATCCCAGGATCCAGACCAGTTCGTCCCACAAATACAACCAATGTGACAACGATGCCCAGTAAACGCCAGCCGCAATAATTCCGGCATACATTACGAAGGTGGCCCTGTTCGCGAACGTAATCGTGCGTCCACTCGAGATACCGCGGCCCTGAAGCCGCACAACGATTTCGATTGAGAGTATTGCCAGTAACCAGAGTGTTGCTTCTGTGATGTCCACTTTTGCAAGCCTGCGCTCCAGCGCCAAACCCTCGGCGTCCGCAACGACGGGATCTTCTCCCACCCAATAGAACTGCTTGTCTGCGGACAGGGAATTGCAGGTTTGCTCGTTGATCTTGGTGTACTCGAGATTGTAGACGTAGGAAATATCGGCACCGTTCAGATCGCATAAGCTGGACGCGTCTTCAACGGCAACAGTGGGTTGCAGGCTTATCAGGGCAGTCAGGTATGCGTAGATCGTGTGTGCGAGCAGTGCATAGCAAAACAAGCGCACGGCATGGAGAGTCTTTGCGACCCAGGTCGTCAGGTCTTCGTCTTCAATGACATAGGTTTCGATTTCGAACATGGCCAACAGGAGGAACCATGCCGATTCGTCGATCGTGGTTGTAAATGCGCCGGTCCAGTCAAGAAAGGTCGATCCCGCGTGCAGGGTGTGCGCCGCACGTGTTGTATCTTCAATGATGTAGAACACAAAATTGATAATCAGAAAGGTATACACGACCCACTTTATGATTTGCTGGATCTTGTGCCAGTCGGGACCGGTGTTTGGCGCTATTGTCTGATGCATAGGCAAGCTACAAACGGTCTTTTATTTGGTAATAAAAAACGCCAAGCGCCACCATGGGTTTGGTGAACAGTTGAGCGCCCGGCACGACAAACGGTTTTACGTCCGCAAAAAGATCAAACTGTTCCATTGTGCCCGCAACGGCGTCCGCCATAATTCGACCTGCAAGATGAGTGACGTTTACTCCATGCCCTGAATATCCCTGGCAATAGAAGACGTTCGAAGCAACCCTGCCGAGCTGCGGTACCCTTGTGACCGGAACGCCAATAGTGCCGCCCCACGCATAGTCAATGCCGATGCCGGCGAGTTCCGGGTAAATTGTTGCCAACTTTTTTCGCAATTTGCGTTTGATGAAGTCTGGGTTTTCACCGAAGTAATTGATTCGGCCGCCAAATAGCAGCCGTTTGTCGGCGCTCAGACGAAAGTACTTGAGAACGAAATTGGGGTCGCAGACAGCAAGGTCCAGCGGGTTGATCCGGCCTACCGTTTCCTTGCTCAGCGGTTCCGTTGCGATGATGAAACTTCGTACCGGGAACATGATTCCGCCGAGCTTCTTTTCCAACATGTGATAGGCGTTGCCAGCGATTACCACGCTGTCAGCGGTCACGGCACCATGCTCCGTAATAACCCTGGCCCTGCTGCCGTGTTCAATGTTAAGAACAGGCGATTGTTCGTAGATTGTTGCTCCCTGAGACACAGCTGCGCGCGCCTCGCCGACGCATAGCTTGAGAGGATGCAGGTGGCCATTTCCCATGTTCAGGAACGAACCGATGTAGGCGTCGGTACCGATTGTGTCGCGAGTTTCAGCCTTCGAAAGGATTCGGCACTCATGCGGGAATTCGGCTTTTACAAGTCGCTCGTAATCCGCCTCTATATCACGCAAGTGTCTTTGCTTTATGGCGACATCCAGGTAACCAAACTTCAGGTCGCACTGAATTGCGTACTGGTCTACCCGGTCGCGAATTATCTGGTGCCCGGCCCAACGCATCGCCCCGAAAAGTTCTTCGACATCCCGGCCGTGGTGTTTGGCGATATTAGTCTCGCCGGAAATCCCACCAATGATCTGGCCACCGTTGCGTCCGGAGGCACCCCAACCAACTCTGTTCGACTCAACGACGTGCACGTTGTAACCGCGTTCGGAAAGGAAGAGAGCTGTCGAGATACCGGTGAAGCCAGCGCCGACGACACAAACATCCGCAGACTGTTCGCCACGCAACGGCGCGAAGTCCGTTGCGTCATTGACAGTTGCGGCGTAGTAAGAACCCGTGTGCGCTTGTGGTTTCAGTGCGATTTGTCTTTCTGAGTCCGGCGGTATTGGGCAGGAGTTTGACCAACACATTTCTTAAAGGCCGCATAAAAAGCGGAGTTCGAATTGAAGCCAACCGTGAACGCAATATTCAATATCGCATTATTTGCGTCATCGAGATCTTCGAGCAGAGTCTTTGCATGCTGAATGCGGTGGTGATTGAGATAGTCAAAGAAACTCATTCCGATCCCGGCATTGATAACTTGCGACAGGTGATTGACGGAGCAGTCGACCGCTGCAGCCAGTCGGGGAAGAGTCAGGTCAGGCCGCAAGTAGGCCTGTTGTTCCAACATAATGTGTTCGAGGCAGTCTTTGTAATGCAACAATTGTGCTGCGTTCAGCCCCGACTTTGCGTATTTGCCGCGTTGCTTTTGCGTCGAAGTCAATCTCGCAAGTTTCGCTGGCCGTTCGATGCCGGGAACATCATAGTAGTCAGTGATAGTCACCGCTGCATCGCCATTCAAAGCCATGAATTCTGCCCCGTTGTAGGGTGCGGTCGGCTCGCCATTGCTACCCGGTTCGAGAGGGCAGACCTCATATTGAAATGCGAGCGTGTTCTCACCTGTCAATATTTCTCCGATCAATTCATAGCGATGACGATGGTTTGAGAAGAAGTCCGCGAGCGTTGTAATCAGTTCGTCGTGCGAGCGTTGTACGTTTTCGGGTATGTCGCAGTAGATGCCGTCAGCCGTGAGGTGGTCAGCTACGCCCTTGGGATCGCAATGATTCCAGGCGTCGAAATAGCTTTCCACAAATCGCGTTGGGTGTATCACAGATTCTCAGGCCGCAACAAAGTCGTCAAATATAGTAGCCCAGAGCTACGATAGTGTCATCATTGTGGTGCGTCGTTTGCTAGAAACGGCCGGGCGGCGTGGCACTGCGATGATCCGGGGTATAGAAAGGCTTCGTCTGAGAATGGCACTCGGCCCATGCTGTATGCCATTTGAGCTCACGTTGATAATCGAAACGTGCCCACAATTTGGGCGACAGCTTGCCATTGACGTATTCGATATCCGCGAGCGCCAGATTGGCTTTCAGCACTGGTGACCAGATCGTGCATCGGACCTCACCGATTTGTTTGCCATTCTTGCCAGCGTAGATAAACGCTTCGCCGACGGGTTTGTTGCCGTCGACAACGATCTTGGTCAGACGCCGCTGAATCGGTCGCGCTTTCTCCGCAAGCAGCGCCTTGCGGCCAGTAAAGTGGCCCTTGTCGAGGTTCACGACCCAGCCGAGGCCGATTTCATAAGGTGATCGGTCGTGCCCGTTTCGAACGGTCGCATCCGCCGTGTTGAAATCAAATCCGGGCATGATGAACCCGGCTTCGATGCGCACCATTTCGAGTGCATCCAGACCCATCGCGACAACATCGTACTGGCCCTGTACACCGAAAATGGCATCCCATATTGTTAATGCATGCTGAGGCTCTACCCAGACTTCGTAGCCAAGATCGCCGGTGAACCCGGTGCGTGAAACGGTGACCGCGATGCCGTCGCATCGAAGATTCGCAATACCGAAAGGTTTTAGCCCATCGAGACCGGCGATTCCGGCGGCGGTCAGGACGGAGTAAGACGTAGGACCTTGCACGGCCAGTGCTGCGACGTCTGACGTTTCCGTGCGAATTTGTACATCAAAACCGCTCGCTGACATGAGTAACCAGTCAAGTTGATGGTGTTGGGCACACAGGCGGTAATCATTGTTTGCAAGTTGAAACAGAGTCCCGTCGTCAATGACTTTGCCATCATCATTACACCAGACAATGTACGTAACGCGGCCGGGTTTTAGTGTGGAAATATCCCGCGTCACGAGTCGATCAAGATAGGCTGCGGCGTCATTACCGCTAATCCGGTACTTTTCCATCGGCGTGAGATCCATGACCGCACAGCCGCTGCGCACGGCAAAATACTCAGACGTCAGCTTATCGACAACACGCGGAACCTTATAGGTATTCCAACCCGTCCAATTTTCCGTGCTCGACAAAGCCTCAATGCGCTCGATAAATGGTGAGCGGAGGAATGGCTGGCGAAAATGTTCATGATGAAATGTCATTTCGCTCCCCCCAGTTTGAGGACGCGTTTAGCGGCGTTGTGGCCCGGCAAGCCGGTCAAGCCACCACCCGGATGACAGCCCGCGCCGCAAAGGAAAAGGCCATCAACCGGAGTGTCGTATTGTGCGGCGCCATGCAGCGGACGCATCATGAAAGACTGATGAATGGAAAGCTCACCGTGATGCCAGTGGCCCTGAACCGCGTGGAACTGTTCTTCAATATCCTGCGGCGTCAGGAATTCATGATCAACGACCAGCGACGTCAGATTTGGTGCGTACTGACCGAGGAGTGAGATGACCTTGTAAGCATAGGTTGATTTCTGTTGCTGCCATCCCCCGTCAAGCGCGTACGGCACGAAAGCGACGTTAACAGACATTACATGGTGGCCGTCCGGTGCGAGGGAACTGTTGTGCAGGCTTGGCAAGGTGATTTCGAGAACCGGATTTTCAGAACATTCGTTGTATTTGGAGTGATTGAACGCGTGTTCGATATATTGCATTGATGGCGCGACCAACAGACGGTTTCTCAGCTGTGACTCGGCAAGTCCAGTGAACTCCGGCAGTCCGTTGAGTGCGAGATGCAGTTTCGCAACGACACCGCTACCGCGAATCTGTGCGACTCGGTTCGCGAACATCGTGTCGAGCTGCGGTGCACCGACGAGGTCAGAAAACGTCGAGCGCGGGTCAGCGTTGGATATGATGACCTTTGCCTTAACCATGTCACCGTTAGTGAGCTGCACGCCAAAAGCCTTGCCATTTTCGATCAGGATCTTTTCGACGTGAGTGTTCAGCTGAATTGTCACGCCGGCGCTTTCGGCCGATTGCGTAAGAGCGTGTGCGAGTTGTGCCTGCCCACCGGATTGCAGCGATAATGGACCGTTGATCTCTCCCTGAAGGCGCTGCAGCCAGGTTAGTACAGTGCCGGGAGAGCGCGGCCCCATTGCGCTTCCCAGTATCGCGTCAACGGCAATAGCGGCTTTCAGCCGGTCGTCTTCAAACTCCTCGTTCAGGACGTCATAGATATTGATCGCGGCGACGCGCAGGAATTCGTACATCGTCTCGCGGCCCAGCCCCAACCGAACATTCCAGCCAAGTTTCGCGAGCGTTGCCGTGTCGGCGAAGTCCATGTCTTTTAGTCGTGGCGGCTTGTTGTCGAACAACGGACGAATTGCCTTGGCGAAGGCCAGATAGGTTTTTCGAAACGCCGGGTAAGCTTGTTCATCAGCTTCTGACAGGTTGTCGCCTGCGACACGGTCTGTGCCGATAGTGAGGTGCTGTCCTGCCGCATCGAGTGCGATCGTATCGACGGCTGTACCGGGGACATAACCGTATTGATCGAGCTTTAACTCGCGACGGATTGCCGCGCTGACCGGATAGGACGCATGGGCGAGACCGGGGAAGTGATAGTTTTCTCCGATAGATCGCGGCGCCGACATGCCACCGGCCGAATCAGAAGACTCCAGACACAGGACCTGCATGCCGGTACGGGCCAGCGTCGAGGCGCAGACAAGCCCGTTGTGGCCGGCACCAATGATGATCGCGTCAATTCGTTCAATCATCGTTGAACTCCACCGGCGTTGTATCGGGTCTCTTCAAGTCACGAAGAATCTCACGAGCGGCATTCGCACCGGGCGCCCCCATGACGCCGCCGCCCGGGTGCGTTGACGATCCGCACATATACATTCCTTTGACCGGTCCGCGGTATTGCGCGTAGCCGGGGAATGGGCGATTAAACATCAGCTGATCGAAGGTGAGTTCACCCTGGAAGATATTTCCCTCCGTTAAGCCAACCTCGTTCTCGAGCTCACGGGGTGTGCGTATCTCGGCATGCAGCAACAAGTCCTTGAAGTCGGGACTGTAGTCGGCGATCTGATCGATCACTGTTTGCCCAAACTGATCACGCTTTTCATCGGTCCAGCCGCCTTCGGGCTCGACGGGACAGTATTGAACGAACACGGTCATCATATGTTTGCCGGGCGGGGCAAGACTGGGGTCATACTGTGACGGGATGAGTACGTCGCAATACGGGTCAGCTGACCAGCGATCGTCCTTCCAATCGTCATACGCTTTTTCGAGACGTTTCAGTGTGTCCGTGAAATGCATGTGGCCGAGCGTGAGTGGTGAATCTTTTGGCAGTGACGGAAAAGTCGGCATTCCATCAAGCGCGATGTTGAGTTTTCCTGATGAACCACGAATCTTGAAGTTTTTCGCCCGTTGCAGTAATTCGGGTGGCAAATCGTCCGGATCCATAACCTTCGTAAAGGTTCGTTTTGCGTCCAGATTCGAAACAACGACCTTGGCTGAGATCTCTTCTCCCGAAGCAAGGACTACACCGGTCGTCTTCTTACCGGAGACCCTAATCTGCGTCACTTCCGCGTCGGTTCGAATCTCGCCGCCGTACTCCTTGAAGGATGACGCGAGGGCCCCGGAAACAGCGCCCATACCGCCGCGAGAGAAACCCCAGGAACCAATGTTGCCGTCAACGTCGCCCATCGCATGGTGCAATAAAACGTACGCCGTGCCGGGCGAATAAACGCCGAGGCCGGTGCCGATAATGCTGCCACCGGAATAGTGCGCAAGAATCGCTTCGTTCTCGAAATAATTTTCGAGATATTCGGCGATCGACATCGTGAAAAAGCGCATGAATTCGTAAATTTGTGATTCGCTGAGTTCGTAGAATTTTTTCAGAAGGTAGGCAAATTCGAATGCGTCACGCGGTCGAAAGGAACCGGGGTCGGGTGGCGTTCGAAGAAGGAAATTACGAATGAGTTTGCACCACCGCATCACGTCAGCATCAAAGCGAATTGCCGCGTCGGCATCCCGCATACTGTGGCGCATCAATTCATGACGGCGTACGTTTGAATCGTAGTAACTACCGAAATAATCGCCATCTTGCTTGAATGTCATGCTGGCGGTCAGCGGAATGACTTTCAGGCCATGCCGGCCGAGATCCAGTGCCTGGTAAATCTCCGGACGAAAGAGGCTGCAGACGTAAGAGCAGTTCGAATACTTCCAGCCCTCGTGCAGTTCGCGACTGACGGTGGCGCCGCCGACGTAATTGTTTTTCTCAACGACCAGAACATCCAGACCCGCTTTGGCGAGAAAGGCTGCGTTGGTCAGGCCATTGTGGCCCGCACCGATAACAATTGCGTCGTACGCTTTAGTCATGAAGCATCTGCGAGTGCTGGTATTTCACGTTTCAACATCAGGTACATGTAAAGATATACCAGCATGGCGATAATGGAAGCCGCAGCACACATTATGAAAACGCCGTTGTAGCCGACACCCCACGCGAGGACCGTAGCGGCCGCACCCGGACCGAGGCCGTTACCAAGACCTTGCGCCGCTGGCAATAGAGAAACGTAGCGTCCTGAACGATCGACATTTGAAATTGTGGCCGCCTGATAAATGTCTACGAAGATCCAGCAGAAATTGAAGGCAAACATGCTGAAGGCGACACTGTAATTGGTGATTCCGAATATGAGCATCAGTACGATGCTCGCCTGAAAAACAAGGGTCACTAGCAACGGTTTCGAAAGTCCGAAGCGATTACTCAGCAGTACCGCGAACAGGCAGCCTATGAGCGAGAAAAAGGACGTGTAGACAAGCATGCTGGCGACCCATTCGGACGATGCGTCGGTACCGACCGTTGCCAGTTCAATATAGGCCCAGTACCCCCCAATGTTGATGTAGGTAAAGACGACGGCTGTCAGAACCAGCCACGGCACATAGGCCGGTACGTGTCGATGCTCGACATGGTGATTACCTTGCGGCTCCGCGACATCAAGTTCTACGTCCAGCGCGGGTTCAGCGGGTTCTCTGGGCAGCCAGCTTATAAACATGAGTCCGACCACGAAAGTGGCGGCGAAGGCGACGTACATACCCTCAACCGAGAGATAGGGCAGGAATTTCAGTTCCCCGGCTTGTGAGAATGCAAACGCGAACAATTCGAGGCCGAATGCGAACGCGGGTCGCGAATGTCCGCCAATCGTGGCAACGGCAATACCGGTATACAAGCCAGCACCGATTCCCGCAGCCAGTCGCAGCACGAGCGTTAAGTCATAGCTTTGGAAATAGATACACAGCAGGTTCGCGGCAATCGCGACACCTGCGGCGACAACCGCCAGGTAGCGGCGATCGTATTTCGCGACAGTGAAGTAGGCGATAACCGCGCCGACGGCCAAACCCAGGAGATCAGCGCTTGTGACGTAGCCGACCTGAACCTCAGAAAATCCGAGGTTATTCACCCAGGACGTAGAGATGACGGGCAGTCCCACCATGACGGCGTAGCCGGCCAGCGCCATGTAGATGCCGATGGTAAGCGATCGCCAATCGTCAAAAATGGTGCGGTGGTGCAGTAACTTGCTGCCGTCGTCGGTCATGCCGAATTCCCGTTGTTATTATTGTTTCCTGCCGTCAATCAGCGCGTTTAAAGGTCGGTAGGCATTGCTCACTGTTTCTATCACTTCCCACGTTCCTTTACTATCATTTGAGAATACCGCCGTCTGTGGAGCGTGTAGGCTCGGTAGTCGGATTCCAGAATCAGCACTGACAATCAGACCTGTTCTACGGCATCGGTGTGGTCGCTGAGCTGAGCTAATACAAACGAAAAGGGGAGCAACCAGTGCCGGACAAAAGCAGACAGGATTGGACTTCGCTCGCGGGCGAAATTGAAATCGAAAGTCGTGCGTTTATCGATGGCGCATATCGCGACGCGCTGTCAGGCGCAACGCGCGAAACCATCAATCCGGCCAACGGGCAAAAACTCGCGGATGTTGCGAACTGCGGCGTTGCAGATGCCGATCGTGCCGTTGCAGTAGCGAGAGCCGTTTTTGAACGCGGCACCTGGGCGAACATGGCACCTGCAGATCGAAAAATGGTGCTGGTTCGGTGGGCCGAGTTGATCGCAGACAATGCGGATGAAATCGCACTGCTCGAGTGTCTTGATGTCGGTAAGCCGATCGCGGATACGACCGGCGTGGATGTGCCGTCTGCTGTACGGACGATCCGCTGGAGCGGTGAAGCGATCGACAAGGTTTATGATCAGATATCGCCCGCACCAGCGGACTGTTTGGCGCTGGTCCAACGACTGCCGCTTGGCGTGGTTGCTGCGATTGTGCCGTGGAACTTTCCGCTTTCCACAACGGCATGGAAGCTTGCACCGTCACTGGCGACCGGTAATTCCGTTATTCTCAAGCCCGCCTCGAATACGCCGCTATCAGCGCTGCGAATAGCAGGACTCGCGACCCAGGCAGGACTGCCTGACGGTGTGCTGCAGGTATTGCCGGGTCCAGGCGGTAGCCTCGGCAAACATCTCTCACTGCACGAGGACATCGACGGGCTGACATTCACGGGTTCGACCGAGATAGGCAAGCAACTGATGCAATACTCGGGTCAGTCCAACCTGAAACGCACGTTTTTGGAGCTGGGCGGTAAGAGTCCGAATATCGTCTTCGCAGATTCGAATCTCGAAAAAGCAGCAATGATGGCAGCGGTTGCTGTGTTCTATAACGGCGGCCAAACCTGTACGGCCGGTACACGGCTGATCGTAGAAAACAGTGTCAAAGCGAAATTCGTAGAAATGGTCGTAGAACATACGCGCAACTGGATGCCGGGCGACCCGCTCGATCCAACCACGAGTATGGGTCCAATGATCGATGCAGCCCAGCTACAAACAGTTGCCGACTACGTCGAGATCGGAAAGGGGGAGGGCGCCTCTGTCATGGCCGGGGGGAATCAGGTGTTGGCTGACTCCGGCGGTTGTTACCACGAACCGACGATCTTCGACGGCGTGAACAACAACATGCGAATCGCCAGAGAAGAGATATTCGGGCCCGTTATGTCTGTGATCGGATTCAAAGACGCTGAAGAAGCGGTCGCTATCGCGAATGACTCGATTTACGGACTCGCCGGCGCGGTATGGAGTAACAATATCAACACCGCACACAAGGTTGCGGCTGCAGTACGAGTCGGCACCATGGGGATTAATAATTACTTCGGCGGTGACGTCACAGTGCCTTTCGGCGGCTTCAAGCAAAGCGGCAACGGCCGCGATAAGTCGATGCATGCTTTTGACGACTACACCGAATTAAAAACCACCTGGATTGAATTCGACTAGCAGTCCGGTGGGGGAGTCTGGCGGGCTCGCTCGGGCGTCCAGAACGGCTTGGTCTTGCGCGTGCACCTCGCTACCCGACTGTAATGGCGCAGTTCTTTCTCGTAGTATATTTCCGCGAAGAGATGGCCTTGGAGATACTCCGTCTTGATCATCGCCAATGCGATATTTGCCTTAACCGCTGGTGACCACATCGCCGATGTGACGTAACCAATTTCCTTTGTGCAGCGGCGGTTATTGTATATGTAGGAACCGTCCGGAGGCTTATTGCCCTCGACATCGAGCTTCGTCAAGGTGTATTTCGACCCGCATTTCTTTTCTCTCAATAACGCGCTACGGCCGTTAAAGTGCGGTTTGTCGAAATGCACCAACCACCCCAGGTTCAACTCGAAAGGCGTTTGGTCGTGCTCAAAATGTACGGTCCTGAGTGCCTCATTAAATTCCATGCCGGGCATGATGAAAGCGGCTTCAAGCCGAGCCATATTGGTTGCAGTCTCACC
>JAACFM010000031.1 GCA_009937445.1 Gammaproteobacteria bacterium
ACGATGTTCTCTGCCTGAGGACCTTTCTGGCCGTCAGTAACAGTGAACTCGACCTTCTGGCCTTCAGCCAGTGTCTTGAATCCGCTGCCAGTGATGTTGCTGAAATGAGCAAATACGTCAGGACCTGACTCTTGCTCGATGAAGCCAAAGCCTTTGGCTTCGTTAAACCATTTTACGGTTCCGGTTACTGTAGACATTTTCTAATTCCTAATCTTCAAAAGTTAAAGCCTCAAAAGCGAGGCGGTTAAGCGAGAGTGCTGCTTGGTACTTATGAAAATCAGGACGAGTTACAGATGAACTTCGAAATGGTGTACATAAATATCAGCCGATCATTCTAGCTGCAGGCAGTATAGCTCTCGAATAGTCCAAGTCAATGAAAAGGCGATGATATTTTACATAGATTGACCCACATATTGGCGCCAAATGTGGGCTAGAAAAAACTCCGCCCAGGGCGATTTCAGGGAGCCGGCCCGCCGGCCTGCCGGTATGAGTTTCGCTAATCCGGAGAGTGCCCACTTTTTCGCCGTAGCCGAAAAGCGCTTAGTGGCGGCCGTTGCAGATGGCGTGACTGACCGCTGGTAGCAGTATCGGGCGGTAAAGCACTCGCATAAACTCTCTAATGGGGTCAGAAAAGCACATAGTTATCAATTAGATAGAGGACCAGTGTTCGGAGGGCTAATTCCGTGTGCAAACGCTTTCTCGAGGTTTGTCAGACGACAAAGACACAGCCACTTGGGAGCAGAGTCATTCGCCCTGGCTGGCCTGCTTGATCGAGCGGACTAGAGAGCCAGAGCCGAGGGGAGTCGTCCTCCCTAATCATGGCGATGCGGGCGCCGGTTGAAGTAGCGCGAACCTGGCTGCGGAAGGTTTCTTGCCAATCTGCCCAATTAGTGTCAGTTGTAACGACAATATGCGCAATTGCCGCGGTTGGACTGAGCGTAAGTAGTGGCTGGGCCAGGGCTCAGGCAGATACGTATCGCGGCTATTCGGGTGCTAGTATCGCTTGTTTTAAAAATCAGCCGATCCCATCAATTCTTGGGACCAACCTGGAACGGAGAAAATAATGCTGGTCGTACATCACCTGGAAAATTCACGATCGCAGCGCATCGTCTGGCTGCTTGAAGAGCTGGGCCTTGATTACGAGATCAGGCAATACAAGCGTGACCCGGTTACGAGTCTGGCACCGCCAGAGTTGCTCAGCCTGCACCCTCTGGGCAAGGCGCCGATGATCACCGATGGTGAGGTCACAATCGCCGAATCGGGCGCGATAATCGAGTATCTGGTTCGTAAGTATGATGATGGTAGGTTAGGTCCTGACCCGGATCCCGATTCGTCTGCTGCAATGGCCTACACATACTGGTTGCACTACGCTGAGGGCACGTTTATGCCACTGATGATTCTGGCTCTGATCATCGGTCGCATAGAGACTGCGCCGATGCCGTTCTTCGCTAAGCCAATAGCGAAGGGAATTGTCGCCAAGGTGCGCAACGGCTATCTGGGCGCAAACGTGCAACGCAATCTTGACTTTATGGAAGCGTCGCTGAGTCGCTCGCCCTGGTTTTGTGGTGAGAAAATGACTGCTGCTGACATACAGATGAGCTTTGCAATCGAAGCGGCGGCGGTTCGCACGAATCTTGAGGGCGACTATCCGCAGCTTGCTGCCTACCTCAAGCGCATCCAGGAGCGACCGGCGTATCAAGCCGCGTTGGATAAAGGTGGGCCTTATCAGTTAATGGGCGCGAGCACGAAAAAGTAGACCGAAACAAAATGACAGGCGCTGCCGACCAGGCAGAAGATATGAAATATCGCATGTCCGTACGGCAATTTTTTGAAACTGTAAGCAAGCGCACCGACCGTGTATGAAATGCCACCGGCGAACAGCCAGCTCAGTCCCTCAGGCGGAAAATTTGCGATAAGCGGTTTGATAGCAAATACAATCATCCAGCCCATGAAAACGTACATCGCCGTCGACAGTTTATCGTAATGCCCGGTGTAGAAAAGTTTGAGCGTAATACCTGCGGCGGCCATGCCCCATGTCACGCCAAAGATTGTCCAGCCGACGGTTCCTTTTAGAATCAGCAAACAGAATGGCGTATACGTTCCTGCGATCAGGACATAGATCATCGCGTGGTCAACAGTGCGCAGCCAGGCACGACGCGCGACATTGCTTGTGCTGTGGTAAATCGTTGACGCGCCGTACAGCGCGATCAGGCTCACCGCAAAAACCGATACGCTCACAATAGCCAGCGCATCAGCCGCTTTGATAGTTAGCAATATGATGGCCGCGATGCTGAGCAAGAAACCCAGCCCATGCGATGCAATATTGATGCGCTCTTCGGCCAGCGGGTATGTGGTGTGCTTGTATGAACTGTTCATTGACTCGCCTGGCAGAGTGTTAAATCAACGCAGCGATCGCTTTGCCGAGAGTCTCGGTTGTCGCTTTGCCGCCCATGTCGGGAGTCAGGTCTCGACCCTGGCGCAGCACTTCTTCAATCGCGAACATAGCACTATCGTGAGCGTCGCGGAGGGTGCAATGGCGATGGTTCCCGTACATGCGGGCCCCAAGTCTGAAAGAATATCGCCAAAAGTTGCTGCCAACCACTGTGTCGAAGTGGTCCGGCATGACTTCCGTTCCTATCCCATCCCCTGGAAGCACTGCGATTTTGAGCGTCGTATTCATGTGGCAATGCTATCATGACTAGTAAGTAATCCATTCTTAAAGACCAAAGGCACTGTCATGATTATCAGTAACACCGAGAGCATTCCCGGCCGCAGAATCGTTGAGTTTTACGGCGTTGTTACCGGTAACACTGTACGTGCCAAACATGTAGGACGCGACATTATGGCCGGGCTCAAGAATATAGTCGGCGGCGAACTCAAGGGTTATACCGAGTTGTTGCAGGACTCTCGCAAGGAAGCGACCGATCGCATGATCGAACAAGCGCAGTCGATGGGTGCCAATGCGGTGGTCAACGTTCGTTTCGCGACGAGTTCGATTTCCCAGGGTGCTGCGGAATTGTTCGCTTATGGCACCGCGGTCAAGGTCGAATGACATGGATGGCATGCTCGAAGCATTCGAACTGTTGATGAATTTCGGTCTGCCGATTCTGTTTCTGCTTATTGCCTATTTCATCGGTAGTTGGATTGAGGGGAAGCATTTTCGGAGCATTCGGGAACGTGAGGCCAAAGCACACGGATTCCCGGTGGTGTCTTTTAACACGATGCCGGACGACTGGAACGTCAATAGTTCTCACATGGTGACCGGCAGCATTGTAATTTCTCTGGACTACTTCAAACGCGTGATCGCGGGTCTCAAAGGGCTGGTCGGTGGACGCATAAAGACCTACGAACCGTTGCTTGAACGAGCGCGTCGTGAAGCGATTTTGCGAATGACTGAAGAGGCTCAGTCACAAGGCTACGATGCGATTTTCAATGTTCGGCTTGAAACCTCCCGACTTGCGAATGCCCGACGCGATGGCGAGGGCGTGGCGGGTGTTGAGATGCTTGCATTCGGGACGGCGGTCAAGTTCGCCAGCAGGTTTGCTAACTCGCAATGAGGTTCGTTGCGAAGCAACCCAAAGAAGGCATCAATGTCAGTGATACGCACCCGCTGATAGAGGCGAGTGCGCTGGTTGCCGGTTTGACGGCGATTTTCGTCGTCATCGCGTTACTGTTGATATTCCTGATCGAAGTAACGCTGTATTTCGTATCGGCGGAAGATGAAGCCGATATGTTTGCGGACTGGCTGCCGGTCGATCTGGTCACCGTTTCCCATACGGACGAACGTCTGCTTGAAACGCAGTTGCTGGTTGACCGACTCGCGGGTCACTGGCCGGAAACATCGTATAAGTTCCGTGTTGAAATCGATGACTCGGAGCAAGCGAATGCAATGGCCTTACCAGGCGGATTAATCATCGTGACGCAGGGACTGCTGGACCAGGTCGAGTCCGAAAACGAACTCGCTTTCGTTCTCGGGCATGAGTTGGGGCATTTCAAAAACAGAGACCACCTGCGTGCGTTGGGACGGGGAGTTGCGCTGTCCGTATTTTTCGCCGTTGTGACGGGTAATGATGTTGCCGGTATTGGCATAAAAGCGGCGGACGTGACCTTGCGGGGGTTCAGCCGGCAGCAGGAAACGAAAGCCGATGACTTTGGCTTGGCCATGGTCTACGCCGAATACGGACATGTGAACGAGGCCTGGCGTCTTTTTGAGCGGTGGGATGTCGTCGATAATTCGTTTATAGATCTGGTGACCTATCTCTCCACTCATCCTGAAACCGCCGATCGTATTGAAGATATGAGAGCGCATGCCCAGAGGGAAGGTTGGAATACCGACGGCGAAGTAACGCCATTGCGCTGGTAATCCGTATAATACGGCGCCATGACTAGTTTCTTCTCTGAATTGCAGCGGCGTAATGTTTTTCGCGTTACTGCGGCCTATGCGATCGTCGGCTGGTTGATCGCACAAATCGCTGACCTCGGTCTGGAGAGTTTCGGTGCCCCGGACTGGGTCATGAAAACCCTGTTACTCCTGCTCATTATCGGTCTTCCGGTTGCGATAGTTCTTTCTTGGGCCTTCGAGATGACGTCGGAAGGTGTGCGCCGCGAAACGGATGCTGCCGACGCTCTACCGGTCGTACCGAAGTCGGGGCGCAAGCTGGACCTTATTATCATTGCCTGTCTCGCGATTGCATTAGCCTACTTCGTGTATGAATCCAGAGAGGATGCCGGAGCCGGGTCGCGAATCGTTGTCGATAAATCCATTGCTGTATTGCCATTTATCAATATAGGCGGCAATACGGAAGACGACTATCTCTCCGACGGGCTGGCGGAAACCCTTCTGCATCTGCTGGCACAGGTCGAAGAAATTCAGGTTGCGGCAAGAACATCTGCGTTCAAGTTCAAAAATACGAACGAAGACGTTCGCATCATTGGTGAACAACTCGGTGTCGCCACTGTGCTGGAAGGGAGTATCCAGCGCTCCGGTGAAAAAATTCGAATCACGGCTCAGTTGATCAATGTCGATGACGGTTTTCATTTGTGGTCCGCAAATTTCGACAGAACGATTAACGACATCTTTGTTGTGCAGGATGAAATCGCGAAGTCAGTTGTAGCGGCCTTGCAAGTGACGCTGTTGGGCGATGTTCAATATAGTGAGGGACTGGATCCGGCAGCCTACGACAGGTTGCTGAGATTGAGAAACGACGTGCGCAGTGGCAGCAACGCGCGATTGGCCACCGCGATCGATTCGTTGGAGGCACTAACAGAGGAGTATCCAACTTACGTTGATGCGTACGCGGAGTTGGCTACCGCGTATATCAGTCATGCCACTCGTGGCGGCCTGATTCCCGAGCAATTCACGGCGAAAGCACTGCGAGCGGCTGAGGAAGCCGTACGTCTTGGCCCGGACGTCGCCACAGGACACATTGCTCTGGCCAATGTTTTAACAGGGCGAGGGGAGTTCTTGCAGGCGGCCCCGATAATCGCGCGCGCACTGGAACTCGAGCCAGGGAATGCGGATCTCATGGTCGATAAGGCGGCGGTTCTTGCGGCGAGAAAAGACTTCAATCAGGCAGTAGCACTGTTGGCGCGAGCTAACCGGCTTGATCCGCTGAACGCGGCGACGAAGGTGGCGTTGTCCAATAGTTATGCAAATACGGGGCAGGTCGACAAGGCGATATCAATTTTGCAGGCAGCTTTGGCGCTGTCACCTGACAACGTAGAGCTACTTTATGGTCTGTCGGCCGTCAATCAGTCCAACGGCAATTACGACGACGCGATAACGCAGCTAAAGCGGCTGGGCGAACTGGCACCGGATCATATTGGCGCCTGGCAAGATCCATTCATAATCTACATGCATCTTGGCGAACTGGACCTTGCTGAAGATTTCCTTTTGGGAACTGAAGCTCTGTCGTTGAACCGGGCTGCCGACGAACGCGCATTGTATTGCTACGTGATTGACGACAAAGAATGCCAGTACACCGCGACGCAACGGCTGATTGCGACGCGCGAAGGCTTCTTTGTGCAGCTGTGGCAGGCGAGAATGTTGCTGGACAAGGGCATGCGGGCGGAAGCGATTGTGGTAATGGAGTCGTTGGACCGTCGGTACGAAGAAACGGGGGCTGTCTATGGCAACCTGCAGTCGCGCGTAAATCTTGGCGCTCTGTATCATCTTGCTGGCGATGTTGAAAATCGCGACCGCGTGCTCGGAAGGGTTCGAGAAAGTATCCAGCATGGGTTTGAGAACGGCTGGTCGTCGTGGATTCCGTACTACTACCTCGCGGCGGCAGATGCCGCTGCAGGAGATTTGCAGTCCAGTATTTCGCTTCTGGATCAGGCGAGAGAGAAAGGCTTCAGAGCCAATTCTTATTTCGACTATGATTTTCTTTGGGACCCCTACAGGTCGGACCCTGACTTTCAGGCTGTTCGGAGCATAACCGAGCCCGCCAATCCCCAATAACGGCCTCGATAGTGTAATCTTGGGCACCATCTGACACCGCACGGACTGCTGTATGTCGTTGTTTTCAGAACTAAAGCGCCGCAACGTATTCAGAGTGGCAACGGCCTATGTCATCGTGGGCTGGCTGTTGACCGAGATTCTGGCGACCTTGATGCCGATGTTTGGTGTGCCCGACTGGGTGGCCAAAGCCGTGGTCATCATTGCCGCAGTGACATTCGTTCCTGTCTTGATATTCGCGTGGGCTTTCGAGATTACGCCCGACGGCATCAAACGCGAAAAAGATGTCGACCGGGACACGTCAATTACCTCCGAAACCGGCAAGAAACTTAATTACGTAACGATCGCGGCAGTGATCGCCGGTGTCGTTTTTCTCGGCTTCGTAAAAACATCGCCCGACACAGAAAACCCTGATCCAGTAATTGAAATCGTTGCAACGTCCGGCACTCCGTCGGTCGCTGTATTGCCGTTCGTCAATATGTCCGGCAACGCCGAAAATGAATACTTCTCGGATGGGCTGACAGAAACCCTGCTGCATATGCTGGCACAGGTGCCGGAAATCAAAGTGGCGGCGCGTACCTCGAGCTTTGCATTCAAAGGTAAGGAGCAGGATATTCGGAAGATCGCTCTGGCGTTGGGTGTCGCACACGTTCTCGAGGGCAGTGTGCAGCGATCCGGCGACAAGGTGCGAGTGACGGCGCAGCTCATACGTGCCGATGACGGCTTCCACGTCTGGTCGTCAAATTACGACCGCACACTTAATGACATCTTTGCGATTCAGGATGAGATTGCCACTGACGTCGGAAAATCATTGACGACGTCACTGCTTGGCGACGACGAGATAACTATCCAGAGTATCGGTACGCATGATGTCGTTGCCTTCGACCTCTATCTGCAGGCATTAAGTCATTCCTCGAATGGATCCTACGAAGCGCTCGGGCAAGCAGAGAGCCTCTTAAAAGACGCTTTGATCCGGGACCCTGAATTCTACGATGCCAAGGCGCTGCTGGCGAGGATCTACTTCGATCAGCAAAACACGGGATTGATCGGCTTGAAAACGGCCCTCGACAACGCTGGCAGGTTACTGGAGCAGGTACTGGCTAGTGAGCCGGAACACACCATGGCCCAGGCGGCGTTGATCTATGTCAACGCAAAAAGGACGGAGGAGAAGGGTGCCTACATGTCGTTCGTCGACGCCGTGCCCCAGATGCGGAAGCTCGTCGACACGGCGCCGCATGATTTCGATCTTTTGTTGACAGCCGGTAATTTTATGGGTGAGGCCGGCCACCCTGAGGAAGCGCTGGAGTATCTCGAGCGAGCGCTTGAAATTGATCCGATGAACTCGGAGGTGCATTTTGATGTCGGTTCCAAGTATCTAGGGCTTTTGAATTGGGATGCCGCCGAAGCGGCGTTCATGCGCGCACTGGAACTTGAGCCGGGTAACCCGAATATCTTCGGCAGGCTCGCAAACGTCAACTCCGGCAGGGGAGATGCGGTCGAAGCAACTCGCTATATGTTGGAGGGCATGCGGATCGATTCGCGTGATCCGGAACGTCCGAGCGGGATCGCCAACTGGTTGTATCAGTTAGGCGTAATAGAGGAATCAGACCCTTATCGCGATCGCGCGGTTCTCGTCTCGCCGGACAGTCCGCTGACGAGGACGGCAGTCCTCATGAGCGCAGTTGCTCGAAATGACATTGAAGAGAGTGACCGACTCGCTCGCAGCATGATTGTTGATGATATTGATGAACGTCACGGTTCGTACTTCACGGCTGTTCATACGGTGCTTCGAATCTCTATCTTGAATGAAGATGTTCATGAGGCATTACAGTTCATGGAAGACCATCAACCGGGATTTAATGACCCGACATCCAATCTGCTGGGTTACAAAGCACGTAATGCACAACAGATCGCATTTGCGGCGTGGTATACCGCGTACGGACCTGAAGTTGCCGCCGGGATGGCGGACGACTACTGGCGCATAGCTGAATCATCGGGGATGTTTTCGGTCAGCGAAATGCCGGTGACGTATATGGCGGTGCTGGCGATGCGCGGGGATGCTGATGCTGCGGTCGAATTTGCGCTGGAGAATGTAGTCGACTTGCCGATTACTGAAGCCATCTGGTGGCGAGAGATTTTTGATGAGGCGTTCATGGCCGAGGTGTCAACTGATCCCCGGGTTCAGGCGAAACTGCAGCAGTGGGACGAGGATCTCGTTACGACACGCGCTGCGTTACAGGAGTTTCTGGCAGACAATCACTAAAAAGCCCCGCTAGCGTTCCGCACCTGGATATATAAGGTAAAAAAAATCAGCCACTTAGCTTGTATTCCGCCGTTATCGTGTCAGAATCATTTCCCGTAATGACGAATCCGTCCGACACCACTACTTCTACGGGAATACACCACCGCAGACCGCGCGCCGGGGAAAGAACCCGCGGCGCCGTCGACGCATTGCAGACAAAGATTGCCGTGGGTCTGCAAAACCTGAAACCGCTGGGATATACAGAGCAGTTACAGACCGTTGTGGACGAGCTGCCCGAAGCAACCGGTGCGGACTCCGCGTTCATCGCCCTGATTACCGAAGACGGTGAACAGATCGAATCCGTGCTCGCTTCGTGCAATGGATTCGCACGGTGCAGCCCCGGTGTTCTCAAAGGCGAAAAGCTTGAGGATTGGCCCTGGCTTTGTAAGAGACTGGGCCACTTGCGGGTCATCGAGGTTGCCGACACGGTGGATGGTCCGAAGTCGACCGCAAGCGAGCTGGGACGCCTCAATGAGCTGCACATCGGTTCGGCGCTCATTATCGGCTTCTCAGTGCACGATGAAATTGCTGGCTTTCTGGCCCTGGCCAATGAGCATGCACTCGATAACTGGGATGCAAACCTGCATTTGCTGATGAAGTTGTTCGGTTCATCCCTCGCCGTCGGTCTGGAACGCGTTGGCGATCGGCAAGTATTGGATGAATTGCAGGAGCGAAACTCTCTTGTCGCTATGACGGCGAACGACGGCATCTGGGATTTCGACGGTGACACCAAGCGCATAAGTTTGTCGCGACGTTGGAAGGTCATGCTGGGCTACGACGCTGACGATGAGGACGTGATGCTGGACTGGTATCACCTGGTGCACCCGGACGATATCGCGCGCGTACAAACTCAGATGCGCGAGCATCTTGAAGGCAAGACACAGTTCTTTGAGTCAGTGCATCGGATGAAGCATCAAAGCGGCGACTGGCGCTGGATGAAGAGTCGTGCAAAGGCGGTTCTCGATGAAAACGGGCGGCTGCTTCGACTGTTGGGTGTGGAGGTCGATATCACCGAAGGCAAGTTGTACGAAGACGCATTATTCCGTGAAAAGGAAAGCGCGCAAATCACGTTACAGTCTATCGGCGACGGCGTCATCACGACCGATGCGGGTAGCAATGTCGAGTACATCAATCCTGTTGCTGAGGAACTGACCGGCTGGAAGGTCGACGATGCCAGCGGCCGTTCTATCGATGAAATATTCAGAGGCTTTCACGAAGAAACCTGTGAGCCGCTCGAGAATCCGCTGGCGGTTTCGATACGACGAGATCGGGCAATCAAATCGGTCCGTCCGACGTTGTTAATACGACGCGACGGCAATGAGCTCTATATCGAAAGCACGGCATCACCTATTCGTGATGGCAAAGGTGACGTGACCGGTGGTGTACTGGTCTTCCACGACGTTAGCGAATCGCGTGAGTTGAATCGGCGCCTGAGTTATCACGCGAGTCACGATATTCTGACCGGCCTTGTAAATCGACGTGAATTCGAAAATCGTCTTCAGCGCGCGCTAAAGAGTGCGCGCGCGCGAGAAACATCGTATGCATTGCTGTACCTGGATCTTGATCAATTCAAGATCGTCAATGATTCTTGTGGTCACAGCGCTGGAGACGCGTTGCTCGGTCAACTGGGCGCATTACTAAAATCGAAGATTCGTTGGCGTGATACGTTGGCGAGGCTGGGCGGTGACGAGTTCGGCGTGCTTCTGGAGAGCTGCAGCCTTGAGGAGGCGATGAATTCAGCCGAGTCTTTGAGACTGGCAATCGGCGAGTACAAATTCGTCTGGGAAGAGCGCAGTTTCCGCCTGGGCGTGAGCATTGGCGTGGTGCCGATTACGGCTGACAATGAAGATGTTGCGGCCTTGCTCAGCGCGGCCGATAGTGCCTGCGCGGCTGCGAAGGAAGCGGGTCGAAACCGTATTCACAGCTTCCAGGAAAACGACATCGATCTCATGCGTCGCCGTCGCGAGATGCAGTGGGCTGCGCGCATTAATAATGCGCTTGAAGAAGATCGATTCGAATTGTTTCGTCAGACCATCCAGCCCCTGCAGTCCAAAGAAGAGGGCGCGCATTACGAAATTCTCCTGCGCATGCGCGACGAGAATGGCGGCATCATTTCTCCAGGACTGTTTATTGAAGCGGCTGAACGCTACGGAATTACGCCGAATATCGACCGTTGGGTGATTCGCAGTACGTTCCGCTGGCTGGTCTCGGAGGCCGATGAGCGCGAACGCTTGGCGCTGTGTTCAATCAATCTGTCCGGCCAGAGTTTTGGCGACGAAAAATTTCTGCCATTTGTCATCGACCAGTTCCAGATGAGCGGTATTGACGCGACCAAGATTTGTTTCGAGATAACCGAAACTGCGGCGATCGCCAGTTACTCGCAAGCCAATCGATTTATCAACGCGTTGAAGGAACTGGGCTGCAAGTTTGCACTCGATGACTTCGGCACGGGCTTGTCATCGTTTGGTTATCTCAAGCATTTCCCGGTCGATTTCCTGAAGATCGACGGCAGCTTTGTCAAAGAAATTTTGCACGACCCCATTGACCGTGAAATGGTGCGTTCAATTAACGAGATCGGTCACCTGACAGGCAAACAGACTATCGCCGAGTTTGCGGAGAATGAGGAGATCATCACGATGCTACGGGGCATGGGTGTCGACTACGCGCAAGGCTATGGCGTATCAGAACCGAAACGCGTTACCAGAGCCGGTAGCGTCGAAGCGGCCCTGGGCCAAGACCCGAGCTGATATGGGGCACCAGCAGCATCGCTGCGCCAAACATTGCCGCTCAGTCAATCCGGAACAGCATCGAAAAGTCGATCGCATCGATATTCTTCGTGATTGCACCCGTCGAAATGTAGTCCACTCCCGTCTCCGCCACCTCGCGGATTGAATCCAACGTGATGTTGCCGGACGCTTCGAGTTCGGCTGCCATATACCCGTAACTCTCATTGGTCTTCACGGCTTGCCGCAAGTCCGAGATTGAGAAATTATCCAGCAACACTCTCGTGGCACCGGCATCCAGTGCCTCAAGCAGATCTTCATGGGATTCGACTTCGATCTGGATCAAGACATCGGCGTCCAGATTTTGCGCCGACTGCAAAGCGGCAGTGATACTCCCCGCGCTCTTGATGTGGTTTTCCTTGATCAGTATCGCGTCAAACAGGCCGGTGCGGTGATTCATTCCGCCGCCGCAGGTCACCGCATACTTTTGGGCAAGGCGTAAACCAGGGATGGTCTTGCGGGTATCGAGAATGCGCGTTTTCAGCCCTTCAACAGCCTGGACGTATTGCGCCGTTTTTGTCGCAGTCGATGACAAGGTCTGCAGGAAGTTCAGCGCAGTTCGTTCTCCGCTTAGTAATGCGCGGGCCGGTCCCACTAGCTTGCATATGACATCATCGGCTTCCGCCGATTGGCGATCGCCGACATACCAGTCGACAATCACGCTTGCATCAAGCTGCGCGAAGACTTCATCGACCCACGCCTGACCACAAAGTATCGTTGACTCGCGCGCGATAATTGTGGCGCCAACGACTTCATCGGCATCGACCAGCAATGCGGTCAGATCGCCGCTGCCAATGTCTTCGGCCAAAGCGTTGGCAACACTGGGTCCGATCGTGGCTTTGAGTTTGTCAGAAAGCTTCATACTGGAATTGAAAAGCCCGGCTAAAAAGCCGGGCTTTTCTTAAATACTCGAACAAGTGTTACAGGAAGAAACCGCCGTGACCGTAGCCAACCATGCTCATGATCATCGGGATAGACAGAAGTGTATTCGTACGTGACGCCGCGAATGCGACCGCGCGTGCTTTGGCAACTTCAGCTTCGCTCGCTTCGACCATGCCGAGAATTTTCTTTTGGTTTGGCCAAATCAGCACCCAAACATTGAAGAGCATGATCGTACCGAGCCATGCGCCAACGCCAATGACCATGTCAGATTGACCGCCGCCTTCTACCATTCCGAGCGCGAATGCGTGATGGAATCGCCCCAGGTGACCAAGATAAGCTGCGCCTGAGAGCCAGGTTAATGCCGCTCCCCAACGAAACCACCACAGTGCGCGAGGTGCAACGTACTTCGTGATACCGGCGCCGCCGGGGCCGCCTTCGTCACCGGCAGCATCGCCCAGAGCAGGTACTTGCACGAAATTGAAGTAATAAAGAAGGCCGATCCAGGTGATGCCCGCAAGGACATGGATCCAAACCATCAGGCTCGCTACATTTAGCTGTATTCCGTTGGTCGCCACGGCGATAATTACGGCCAGAACAATGCCGCTGATAATCGTGCCTGCTACTGTCTTAAGCGGATTCATTTTTTGGTATCTCCGAAGTTTATATTTGTAGTTTATCTGGAGTCTTTGCGCCCCAGCGCATTCGGTATTATAGAGACTGCGGCGGGTAAATGAGAAAAATTCGTAACAGGCTGATTTAAAAGAAAATGATGACTGAAAAGGAAGGCCAGAGAGAAGACAGACAGGCGAGACCATTGTCACCGTGCATCTTGATATGCACTTTGGATGACGACAAGTGTTGCCTCGGATGTGGGCGCACGCTGGCCCAAATATCCGGATGGGCCCTGATGTCCGTCGCCGAGCAGTGGAGCGTAATTGACGATCTGCGCGCACGGCGCCCGGAAAATGACGTTACAATCGCGGCTGAAGACGGAGATTGAACATGCGATTAGGATTAACCTTGCTCGCCCTTATGTTGCTTTCAGGCTGCACAGCGCTGGTTGTTGGTGGGGCGGCGGTCGGTGCTTATCAATTGGGCAAGGACGAGCGCGAGCCGGCGGTCGTAGCATCTGACTCGGCGATTACGACCAAGATCAAGGGAAAGTACGTTGCAGATTCAGTGGTCAGCGTTTTTAATATTGGTGTACGGACCTACTCGGGAACCGTAACATTGACGGGTACCGTCGGCAGTTTCGTGGCGCGCGATCAGGCCGGTAGAATTGCGAAAGACACTGGCGGTGTCGTGGTTGTTAACAACCAGATAGTTGTAGAAGACCAAAGCGACCCCAAATAGCGAAGTTGCGAAATATCACATAAACAGGAAATCACGTGGACGTTAACGCTCGAATCGAAGAACAACTTAAATCACACAATGTGCTTCTTTATATGAAAGGCACACCGGACTTCCCGCAATGCGGTTTTTCAGGTCAGGCGATAGCCGCCCTGAACGCTATTGGACAACCGTATTCCTACGTCAATATTTTTGAAGATCAGGAGGTCCGGGAAGGCCTGAAGGCTTACTCGAACTGGCCGACATTTCCGCAGCTCTATGTAAAAGGTGAGCTGGTCGGTGGCTGTGACATCATGATAGAGATGTACCACTCGGGCGAACTCAAAGAACTGATCGAAACAGAATCCGCTTAGGAGCGCGGCCCCCAAGGCCGCGACCGTTCCAGCTGCTAACGTTGCGGCGTGGCGTTTCTTCTCGACCCCTCAAAAATATCCCGGTAGCGATTCACTACCTCGCAAAACACATCTGCGGTCATTTCGGCGTCGTAGGAGGCTGAGTGCGCTTGCGTTTCGTCCCACTCCAGACCTGCGGCGACGACAGCGCGTGCCAGGACGGTCTGACCAAACGCGATGCCACATGCGGTGGCGGTATCAAAGCAGCTGAAAGGATGAAACGGATTGCGCTTGATTAACGAGCGTGCCGCCGCTTCATTCATGAAGCCAAGATCAAAATGGGCGTTGTGCCCGACGAGCACGGCGCGACTGCATCGATTTTCCCGAACAGAGCGGCGAACCTCGCGAAAAACCCGCTGCAGCGCATCCCGCTCGTCAATAGCCGGGCGGAGTGGATGATGGGGGTCAATACCATTCACAGCCAGAGAGGCGGGCTCGAGATTAGCACCTTCGAAAGGTTTGACGTGGTAGCGAATGGTCTCGCTCCGACTCAATAATCCTTCTTCGTCCATCTCAAGAAGCACCGCTGCAACTTCAAGTAGCGCGTCTGTTTTGCAATTAAATCCGCCGGTTTCAACGTCGACAACCACGGGGAGAAAACCGCGAAAGCGGTTTGCCATTTTCACTTCGTCTGACACTTAGATGTTCGCCTTGAACAGGTTCTCGTCGAGAATTACGCTCATCGTATAGCGCACACCGAATCCGGTGAACTTCGAGCCGACGTGCCCAAGTCCGCCATCATTGTCGCTTGCGCTGAGGTCCATGTGAACCCAGGGCGTATCATTTTCTACAAACTCTGACAGAAAGCTGGCTGCGAGTATGTGGTCGCCGGGCGCTTTGGGTGAACACTGCAGGAAGTCTGCCGTTTTACTCTTGAGGTCTTCCATGAACTCCTCACCGATCGGAAATGGCCAGACACGCTCACCACAGTTTTGACCGGTTCGTTTCAGTTTTGGATGCAATGCGGCACGGTTCGTAAATACGCCGGAGTATTTTGTCGTAATCGCGCTCACGCAGGTTCCTGTCAGTGTGGCGTAGTCGAACATGATGCCTGGTTTGTCCCGGCTGGCCAGAACCAGCGTATCGGCGAGCGCCATGCGTCCCTCAGCATCGGTATGCACGGTCTGAATTGTCTTGCCGTTGGCTGCGGTAACGACATCCTGGGACTTGTATGCGTTCGGACCCGTTCTGTTTTCAGTGATCGCCAGCCAGCAGTCAACCGCGATCGGCAGCTCAAGTTCGGTGATCGCCAGTAATGTTCCCAATGCGACAGCACTTCCCTGCATATCGCCATGCATATCGAGCATCGACTGAAAGGGTTTGAGGTTGGTGCCGCCTGTGTCAAAGATGATGCCTTTGCCGACCAGACAAAGATCAGCCGTCGCGTTTTTCTTGCCCGGCCGATACCGCAGCCGGATGATTCCAGCACTGTCGTTGTCATTACCCTGCGCAACAGCCAAAAACGCTCCGGCGCCCAGTTTGGTCAATTCGGCGGTCCCCAGGCGCTTGAACGCCCATCCCTGTTGCTTGGCCATTGTGCGCGTGAGATCGCTGTAGCTGACAGCGTCGAGCTTGTTAGGTGGCATCGTGGTCAGCCATCGCGCCAGATTATTGCCGCTTGCTTCCGCCTCGATCCTTTTGGTGTCGATCGTCTCCTTTGCTCCAATGAGTCGAATGTTCTTGATGACAGGTGACGATTTCTTGGTCTTGAACGACGGCAATTCGAAGGCGGCGGCAAGCGCCGCCGCGAGGACGTTGCCATAGATTGCAGCAGCCTTTGCACCACCAAACCCTATGACACAGATGCCAAGGCTACCGGCTTTTTCACAGCAGCCTGCGGCAACCAGCTGACGTCCCAGCGATAATTGTTCAAACGCAGTCGCGTCTTTTTTCAATGTTCCGGCGATGACCAGCGTCTGTCGCTTGTTGGCCAAGCGGGAGGTGAAGGACGGGGTCGAGCCGGCTGTAGACTTGCGGAAAACATTCTGCAATTGGCTGCCCTGGGGCAGACCGCGGAAATGCCCGGCTGCGGGCTTTTGCGGTAGTATCAAAAGTAACTGATCGCAGCTCTCCAGCGTCTTGGCTTCGACACGGCCAAGTTTCTGAAAAATACGGAGTTTATTGAGGTCGGGTAGGTTCATTTTTGTACCTTAGTTTTGTGCTTGTGAAGCTTGACCCTTACGGCGCAAACCCTGAAGATGTCGGCCGCAGCGACAATTGCACGGCCCGATGCAATGGAGCGGTGATCCTATCAGGACACCTGAACTAATTCACGCGACCGATCAGAACGGAGTCTGGTGGACGCCCAGTGGAAAATTGTATGAACAAGTTTGACCCCTTTGATGATATTGATCCGATTGAGACGACAGAGTGGCTGGAGTCGATCGATTCGGTGCTCGCGCAGCATGGCCCGGAACGGGCGCATTTCCTTCTTAACCAGATGATCGACTTTGCCCGGCGCTCGGGAGCTTATCTGCCGTATACCCCCAATACCGCCTATTTAAATACGATTTCGACAGCGCGGCAGCCGGAGTATCCGGGTGATCGTTCCATGGAGCGACGCATCGAGGCCTATTTGCGGTGGAACGCGATGGCCATGGTCGTGAAAGCTAATCGTGTAAACACCGAATACGGCGGGCATATTTCGAGCTACGCGTCGTCGGCGACCTTGTATGAGGTTGGGTTTAATCACTTTTGGCGTGCGGACACGGAAAAGCAGGGCGGGGACCTGATTTTTACGCAGGGACACTCTGCGCCGGGAATATACGCGCGTTCATTCCTTGAAGGGCGCCTGAACGAAGGTCATCTGGATCGCTTCAGGAAGGAAGTCGGCGGTGGCGGCCTGTCCTCCTACCCGCACCCCTGGTTGATGCCTGACTATTGGCAGTTCCCGACGGTATCGATGGGTCTTGGTCCCATGATGGCCATCTATCAGGCGCGTTTCATGCGCTACATGGAAAACCGCGGCATGACCCCACCCAGCGACCGCAAGGTCTGGGCGTTTTTGGGTGATGGCGAGATGGACGAGCCGGAATCGATGGGTGCCATTACAATGCCGGTTCGCGAGGGTCTCGACAACCTCGTGTTCGTTGTGAACTGCAACCTGCAGCGGCTCGACGGGCCAGTGCGCGGCAATGGCAAGATCATTCAGGAGCTGGAAGCGGCCTTTGGCGGCGCCGGGTGGAATGTAGTCAAGGTTGTCTGGGGATCGAAGTGGGATCCGCTGCTCGCGAATGACCAGTCCGGCAAGCTGCGGCAGATCATGGAAGAGACGGTTGATGGCGAGTACCAGAAGATCAAGTCCATGGACGGAAAATACGTTCGTGACAGCTTCTTCGGCAAGCACCCGGAGACGGCGGAGATGGTCGCCAATATGTCGGATGACGAGATCTGGCGGCTGAATCGAGGCGGGCACGATCCGCAGAAAGTCTATGCAGCGTACGATGCTGCGACCAAACATAAGGGCGGTCCGACGATCATTCTGGCGAAGACGGTAAAAGGCTTCGGTATGGGCACAGCTGGCGAGGGACAAAACACCGCGCATCAGCAGAAGAAACTGGATATGGGTGAGATCAGGCTTTTTCGCGATCGCTTCAATATTCCGATCGCCGACAAGGACATCGAGGACATCCCGTACTATAAGCCGGCGGCAGACAGCGCCGAGCTTGAATACATGCTGGAGCGACGACACTCATTGGGCGGGTTCCTTCCGGCACGCCGGTCAAGGTCCAAGTCCTTGCCGGTACCCCCTCTGGAAGCATTCAAGACACAGCTTGAGGGAACCGGCGAGCGCGAGGCATCGACGACGATGGCTTTCGTTCGCATCCTGACGGCACTCGCCCGAGACAAGCAGATCGGCAAGCACATCGTTCCTATCGTTCCGGATGAGGCGCGAACATTTGGCATGGAAGGTATGTTCCGGCAGATCGGCATCTACGCATCCAAAGGTCAGCTGTACGAGCCGCAGGATTCGGGCGAGTTGATGTATTACCGCGAGGACAAGAAAGGCCAGATTCTCGAGGAAGGTATTAACGAAGCCGGCGCCTTTTGTTCGTGGGCCGCGGCCGGTACCGCCTATTCGAATCACGATGTACCGATGGTTCCGTTCTATATCTACTACTCCATGTTCGGTTTTCAGCGGATCGGTGATTTCATCTGGGCTGGCGGGGATCAACAATCTCGCGGCTTTCTCATTGGCGGTACCGCCGGTCGTACGACTCTCGCGGGCGAAGGTTTGCAGCACCAGGACGGCCACAGCCTGCTGAGTTCGTCGACAATTCCAAACTGCCGTTCGTATGACCCGACCTATGCCTACGAGTTGGCCGTCATCATTCAGGATGGCTTGCGTCGAATGATGGGCGAGCAGGAAGATGTTTTCTACTACATCACTTGCATGAACGAGAACTACACGCATCCACCAATGCCCGCCGGTGTCGAGGAGGGCATCCTGCGCGGCATGTATCTGCTGAATGTGGGGGGGCAGGGAAAGATCAGGGCGCAGCTCATGGGCGCTGGCACCATTCTTCGTGAGGTCATCGCAGCGGCGGACTTGTTAATGGAGGATTTCGGAATCCCAACGGATATCTGGTCCGTCACCAGTTTCAACGAACTGCGCCGCGAGGCACTTGAAGTAGAACGGTGGAATCAGCTGCATCCAACTGAAAAACAAAGAAAATGTTACGTCCAAAAATGCTTTGCTGATCGTCCCGGACCGTATATTGCGGCGACGGACTACATGAAGATCGTAGCGGATCAGGTGCAGCGCTGGGTACCCGGTCGCTTTATTTCGCTGGGCACCGATGGTTACGGACGAAGCGATGCGCGAAAAGCGCTGCGGCAGCACTTTGAAGTTGATAAGCGCTTCATCGCCGTGACAGCGCTCAAAGCGCTTGCTGACGACGGGGTGCTCGACCAGAAGACGGTTGCCCAAGCGATCGAGAAGTACGGTATTGATCCGGATCGTCCCGATCCGGTGACGCTGTAGCGGGACGCGAAGATGACGACCACTAAAGATTTAGTCGTACCGGATCTTGGCGATTTCGAGAATGTCGAAGTTATTGAGGTATTGGTCAGTGTCGGTGATTCGGTCGAGCGGGAAGACGGTCTTATCGTCGTCGAAACCGACAAGGCATCGATGGATATCCCGTCGCCGGAAAATGGTGTGGTCGGATCCTTGACTGTCAGCGTTGGCGATACCGTTTCGACTGGCGACGTTATTGGCACGCTCACCATGGAAGGCGGCGATACCGTTGTTATTAATCCTGCCATAGCTGCTCCCATAACGGCAGAAACCACTGTTTTGGCTTCGCAAGCGGATGCATCGCCGAAGTCGCTGGGTAAACAAACCCTGTTTGTGCCGGACATTGGTGATTTCGACGAAGTCGATGTGATCGATGTGCATATCTCGGCCGGTGACGAGGTCGAACTGGAAAGTTCGCTGGTCACGCTGGAGACCGACAAAGCCGCGATGGATGTGCCGGCTGAGTTCGCCGGAAAGATCGAGTCTGTGCTCGTCAAAGTCGGCGACAAGGTGAAGCAAGGGTCCGCGCTGGCAATTATCGAAGCGGTAGCGGGCGCTACAGCCCCGGCGGCGGAATCCACGACAGAGGATACGGTGGTCGAGAAAGCCACTACGCCGTCAACACCGGCACCACAAGTCGCTGCCGCAACAGCGCCGCGGACGCTGCCAGCAATTGATGAGGCCGGCTTCTCCAAAGCGCATGCCGGTCCGTCTGTTAGAAAACTGGCGCGTGAACTGGGCGTCAATCTGGTCCAGGTGACTGGCAAGGGAGCGAAGAACAGAATTCTGCACGACGACGTCAAGGCGTTCGTTAAAGCGATCCTGACGGGACAGTCAGCGGCACCATCGGGCGCTGGATTACCGAAAGTGCCAAGCATCGATTTCTCGAAGTTTGGTGAGATCGAGGTGCAACCGCTGACCCGTATTCAGAAGATTTCCGGCCCTCGATTGCAAGCCAGCTGGATTAATCTGCCGCACGTTACGCAGCATGATTTGTCCGATATCACCGCTCTCGAAGCAAAGCGTCAGGAACTCAAGGGCCCGGCAAAAGAACGTGGGATATCGTTGACACCACTGGCGTTCATCATGAAGGCCTGTGTGGCGGCATTGCAGGAATTTCCGAAGGTCAACTCGTCATTATCGGATGACGGTGAAAGCCTGGTATTCAAAAAATACTGCCACCTGGGTTTTGCAGCGGACACGCCGCAAGGTCTGGTTGTGCCGGTTATTCGCGACGTCGACAAGAAGGACGTCTACGAGATCGCGGTCGAGCTCGGCGAGCTTTCCGCACTGGCGCGCGAAGGAAAACTGAAGGCGCCGCAACTGCAGGGCGCGTGCTTCACGATATCCAGCCTGGGTGGCATTGGCGGAACGGCATTCACGCCGATCGTCAATGCGCCTGAAGTGGCAATACTGGGTGTGTCGCGCTCGTCGATGCAACCGGTCTGGAATGGGTCGGAATTTGAGCCGCGATTGATGTTGCCGTTGTCGTTTTCCTACGATCATCGGGTTATTGATGGCGCGCAGGCAGCCCGATTTACAACCTTCCTCGGCAAAGTGCTGGCGGATGTTGATGCCCTGCTGCAGGCGATCCCCTGATGGCTGACACCGTGCAGCTGAAGGTCCCTGATCTGGGAGACTTTGAAGACGTCGAGATCATCGAAGTCCTCGTTTCCGCAGGTGATACGGTGGCCGTAGAGGATCCTCTGGTCACTATCGAGACGGATAAAGCGTCGATGGACGTACCGGCAGAGTTAGCCGGGAAGATTGTTTCTGTGAACGTGGCGGTTGGCAGCAAGGTATCGACGGGCAGCGTCGTTGCGGAAATTGAATTGTCCGAATCTGCCGCTGATCCAGATCCGACGGATACCATTGTAATGACGCCGGTGGAAATAGAGGATGCAACGTCGAGCATCGCGGTAGCCGCTGAAGGCGAGGCCACTCATGCGGCGCATCTGGTCGTCATTGGGGCGGGCCCGGGCGGCTACACCGCAGCATTCCGGGCAGCCGACCTGGGGCTGGATGTCATCCTCGTTGAGCGATCACCGGTGCTTGGCGGCGTTTGTCTGAATGTCGGCTGCATACCATCCAAAGCACTTCTGCATGCCGCCAAGGTGATCGATGAAGCTGAGGCGATGGCGCAGCACGGGGTGGTTTTCTCCAAGCCTGAAATTGACGCCGACAAGTTGCGTGGCTGGAAAGACGAAGTTATCGCCAAACTGACTGGCGGACTCGAGACCATGGCCAAGCAACGCAAGGTTCGGGTTATGAATGGGGTGGCCAAATTCGAGTCGTCCCATCGTCTGCGTCTCGACAACGATGAAACCATCGATTTCAAACACTGCATCATCGCAGCGGGATCAGAACCCTTCATGCTGCCCGGACTGCCGGATGACCCGCGCATTGTTGATTCAACCGGTGCGCTGGAATTGTCGTCGATCCCGAAGAAAATGCTGGTTGTCGGTGGCGGGATCATCGGACTCGAAATGGCGTGCGTTTACAGCGCCTTGGGCGCCGATGTCAGCGTTGTAGAGCTCACGGATTCGTTGATGCCCGGAACCGATCCGGATTTGCTGCGGCCGTTCATGAAGATCATCAAGAAACGCTACGAAGCGATTATGGTTTCAACCAGGGTGACGGGCATGCGTGCGACCGATGCTGGTATTGAAGTCAGCTTTGAGGGCGACAAGGCTCCAGCGACCGGCGTTTATGACCGCGTACTTGTGGCTATCGGTCGCAAGGCCAACGGTGGCATTCTGGATGCGGAAAAGGCCGGTGTTGCCGTCGATCAACGAGGCATCATCGAAGTTGATAAACAGATGCGCACGAATATCCCACACATTTTCGCTATCGGCGATCTGGCGGGCGGCCCCATGCTTGCGCACAAGGCAACACACGAAGCCAAGGTTGCAGCGGAAGTCATAGCGGGCGAGAAGAGCTATTTCGATGCGCGATCGATACCGTCGGTCGCGTACACGGATCCGGAAATCGCCTGGGTCGGATTAACCGAGCTTGAAGCGAAAGAAAAAGGCATTGACTACGCAAAAGCGCAATTTCCGTGGGCGGCCAGCGGGCGGGCATTGTCGATCGGGCGTCCGGAAGGGTTTACCAAACTGCTATTCGACAAGAAGACAGACCGGATTCTTGGCGGAGCGATCGTCGGACCCCAAGCGGGTGACCTGATATCCGAAATCTGTCTTGCCGTTGAGATGGGAGCTGATGCAGCGGATATCAGCCTGACGATTCATCCTCACCCCACGTTGTCGGAGACCGTAGCCTTTGCGTCGGAAGCGTTCGAAGGCACGTTAACGGATTTGTACATCCCCAAGAAGCGCTAGCTGGATTTGGTCCGGTTTTCTATCGCGTAAAAGACCCAGCCAATGGTCAGAAGTATGGAAACCGCAATCCAGGATTCAGCACTGGACTGCGCCAGCAGCCAAAAACAAATGCCAAGACCGATGATTGGAACGGTATAGCCACCTTTGAGTCGATACGCTTTTTGTCTCGCTGCTTCATCGGCCTTGCGCCGTATCGTCGGCAGCGCTGCGATACAAACGATGTAACCCAGAAGCCTGACAACTGAACTTGCAATTGCGAGTTTAACGAACGATCCCGTCAGCGCCAGAATCAGCGCCATGCCACCCATCAGCAGTATCGATCTATCCGGAGTAGCGTACTTGCTATGGATGTGACTGAACCATCCAGGCAGCATGCGTTTTTCCGCCATGGCAAAAACGATGCGTGGTGCCGCCAGTATGGAACTGGATAGATTACCGCCGATCGAGAATACCGCTGTCAGCGTTATTGCTACCGCGCCCAGAGGACCTGCGAGCGACCTGCCGACGTCAACCAGCGTTGCATCGGCATAATTGTCGGCCGGGATGAGCGCAACAAACACCAGAACCACGAAAAAATACAACAGTCCGGTTCCGAGCATACTGCTGACATAAGCTCTGGGGAGGGTCTTCCGCGGTTGGGATGTTTCGCCTGCTGTAACGCCCAGGGTTTCGAATCCGACGTAGGCATAAATGAGTAGCAGCGTTGTACTTCCCAGTTCTTCAACAACGAACGGTGCGCCAGGGATCAGTGTCGATCCTGTCACGTGTTGCAGTCCCATCAACACCATCAGCAGCAACGGCGTAATCTTCAGGACGGTAAGCACGGCCACCGTACGAATGCCGTCCTTCACTCCGATAATGTTTGCCCAGGTCAGACCGATGGTAATAACGCTGATTACCGTGCCACGAGCGATATCGCCGGCGAAGAAATCATTCAATGAAGCCAGATAGGTCGCCAAAACATTGGCGTTGGCAGCGAATGCTGTTGTCCTGCTGAGGTAGATTGCCCATCCGGTACTGAATCCAGCGAACGGGCCGAAGGCGGTCGTTGCGTACAGAACCGGACCACCGGTTTCATCGTAATAGCTCGATAACTCAGCGAAGGTCAGTACGACACTGATGAATAGCGCGCCGACAACAAGGAACAACCAGGGACTCAGCATCCCGGCATTGATGGCTATCTTCCCGGGCAGGGCGAAGATGCCGGCACCGATCATCGAATTGAGCGCGAGAAAGGTTGCGCCAAATAATCCTATGTCACGTTTTAGCTTTGCAGCATCGTTTGACTCAGCCAATGCGTTGTTCTCGTTTTGATCTGGCCAACCGAGATACTAGCAAACTAACGACCGCGACGAGTTGTCAGGAAAATTTCTTCGCCAGGAGTCTATCGATGCTGAGTTTGCCTGGCCCCTGAAAGACCAGCGGGATTAGCATGGCGATGAAAAGAAGCGGCACGCGGTAGTTGCCAAATCCTTTGTTGCTGATCGCATAGCCTTTCCACAGTTCACCGAGGCTATTCCAGTCATCCGGCCAGTGCACACCGGATATCGCGACGATCGAAACGATGATCAGGCTGAATGCCCAAAAACGTGTAAACAGACCGAAGAACAAACATAGCCCGCCCAGGATCTCCGCCCAGGTCGCCATAAACCAGCTGATCTCGACCGGAACATAATTGAACGGAAAGAGAAAATTGTCCTGGTAGTTGGCAAACCAGTTATTGCCGTTAAACTTCGTCATACCGGCCTTGCCAAACTCGTAGGCCATCAGCAAACGAATGGGCAACAATGCGACCCATTCTCCAGCCGGGTCGAGTACGCCGACGACCTGGTTCTTCAGTTTCACCAACATATCCATAAATTGTCTCCGTCAGTCGGCAGATCGAGTGCCGACAAGAATTTCCAGTTGCCTCATTTCTTCGAGGGCTTCGCTGCCATGTTTGATCAGTGCATCGACGTCAGGGTAATGAATCGTGGCTGCGAGTTCACGCAGCAGTTCTTCGCCGCTTCGATGGGCCTCATTGTTTTCGACCGCGTCCAGCAAGGCCGCTGTTACAGCATTCAGTTCGAGGAAATGAACGCTGTCGTCAGCTCGACGGTAGATCGTGAGGTACGTGGGCTCAGGAGTTGCCTCTGTTGGCAGAAAATCTCTGGAGACTCGGTGAACCGGGAAGTGATAGGCAAACGCCCAGGCCAGTTCCGATTTCACTGGAACATCGCCTAAAAGGTCACCGTCGGGATCGATACGAGTCAGGTCGTTCTCGTCGGGCGAAACTCGCAGTGCAAGTTCGGCGTATTCGTAATGGGCGAGCTCGGTCAGGAAGGACGGGTCGTCGTCAAGCGCCTCATACTCGTTCTGCAGAAACGCGAGAAATTCTTCCGGCAGTTCGAGAAAGTAGGGTGTCTTCGAGCGGTGCATCTTCATGAATTCGCGAATGAAGTGGCGCCAACGCTCGTTGGGCGTGATCTTCCTCAACACCGGGAAGAAGGTTCCCAGCAGGTTGTACAAATTATTGAAGAACAAACCGCGGTATATCGCCATGCGACGGTCTTCAATACCGTCCGGTGCGACGGTGTTATCCGGGTCGCGAATGTGCGCAGCAAACGCGTATTGCTTGTCCTGAAAATCCCGGTGCTCAACCATGCTGGGCCTCCGCGTTTTCGTGTTCAATCTGCAGCGATTTGATCCGCCGAACTTCATCCAGCAATTCTTCTATCGGGGGGAAGTTGAAGTCACGCTCAAGCAAGGTAGGGACGGGGCCGAATTGCTCGTACGCATCACCCAGTAACTGCCAGGCATCGTTGTCGACGGCGCTGCCGTGCGTGTCGATACGCAGGTCTTCGGCCTCAACGTGGTGTCCGGCGAGGTGAAAATAACGAATGCGGCTCGCCGGCATGTCACGCAGAAAGTCCTGCGCGTCGTAGCGATGATTGATGCTGTTAACAACAATGTTGTTGATGTCGAGCATCAAATCGCAATCGGCTTCATCAAGAACGGCCAGCAGAAAATCTTTCTCAGTCATGGATGAATCGGTGGGTGCGTAATAGGAGACGTTTTCCAGAGCGATTCGCTGTTCGAGAATATCCTGCACACGGCGCACCCGGTCGGCGACGTAACGCACAGCATCGTCGGTAAACGGAATGGGCATGAGGTCATAGAGGTGCCCATCGTCGCCACAGTAACTCAGGTGCTCGGAGTACAGGAGAATATTGTGCTCCGCCATAAACGCCTTAATGTCATGGACCAGTTGCTCGTCCAGCGGCGCGGGAGATCCGATGGAGAGCGATAAACCGTGAATGAGAAACGGATAGCGCTCAGTAAAGAACCGCAGTTTCTTGCCCAGGGCCCCACCGACATGAATCCAGTTTTCCGGGGCGATTTCCATGAAATCGACTTCCGCGGGTGGATTCGCCATCAGCTTGTCGGCCAGCGGACGTCGCAGTCCAAGACCTGCGCCCTGAACCGGGTATTGTGACTGTGGGTCGCTCATGATCGTCCTGTGTATCAGTTATCAGATCAGACCTGTAAGGGGCTGGATTTATTACAGGACTCAGCGTATCAGCCGCTGCAGGCGTTCGAGGTACTTTTGTTCGTC